>JBLMXZ010000038.1:0-5483 GCA_050258015.1 Deltaproteobacteria bacterium | reverse complement strand
CACGACGACGTTGATATGCTTGCCCTGGAACTTCCTGAAGTGTTCTTCGCTTAAATGCATGCCCACGATCGTCCCGACCCCCGCCGTCACCAGGGAGTCCGCGATGTCCTTGGGGCCCTCGGTGCCGCCGGTCATGTCGACGAATATCTTTCCCGGCCGCGCGTGGGGCGTTCCGAGCAGTATTTGGGGCGGCACCTGCCGGCGGCTCGCGATGCGGTATTCCTCCAGGGACAGAAGGATGTCGAGGATGGCCGCGAGCGACGCGGGTTTTTCCCCGTCAAAGAGGTTCTGCAGGAACGTGGCCGCGTGGTTGTCGGCCGGCGTGTGCATGCACAAAAACGGTATGTCGAGGAGCCGTGCGGCATCCGCGGTCCGATAGTGGTTCGCGGCGTGCAGCCTGCGTTTCACCTCTTTGCGGCGTTCGCAGACGAGGTCTTCCGCGACGGTGATGGGGACGCCGAAGCCGTCAAGGATGTCCGTCTGCATCTCCATGACTTCGTCGAGCTGAGCAAAACCCGCGCCCGACGGATGGTGGGCGATGGCCAGGTCGATCTTTTCCCTGTTTTGGCCGTTGAGCCGGTCGATGAGCAGGAGTTCTCCGACGTCGATATCGATGCCGACCATGGCCCGCCGGACCTCGCGGTCGGGATCGCCGTGGACCACGCGGGAATCGTCATAGGGATGCAGCAGTGTTTCCGGATCCGTCGCGTCCTTCACGCGCTGCGGCGCTTCCTCGTGGGCCTTGCGGCGCCGCGCCAGGAGCGCGTCTATCTGTTGCGGGGAGCGCGGGTCGGCGGCACGCCCTTCCCGGACGACCATGTCAAAGATGTCTTTGAGCTTCATGCGGCATGTCTCCTCGATGGTCACACGATAATAAGGTATATTGGATTTGTTCCTTGCGGGATCCCCTGCCCCGGGAGCCTTTCAGCTGCGCGTCCCCGTATCCGGACGGGGGAGCGCCCGGGCCATGAAGGCGAAGGGCGCTCGGGTTTTGGGAAAGGCGGCTGTCAACGTTCCAGGGTCCGTTCCACTTCACCGTTCGGTTCGCCGTACGGCAGGATCTTGTTCAGGAGGCCGGTGACGCTGTTTTCGTAGATGGCGGGCGCCATGCGCAGGACCCGCGAGCCGAAGAGGGACGATTTGACGCTTACCTCGAGGTATTGGATCGTTGAGATCGTCATGATATAGAGGGCGATGCTCGCGACCCAGAAACCGCGCAGGCAGCCGAGGGCGAGCGCCATCCATTTATCCAGGGTGTTCTTGGCTTCTATCTTGACCAGGAGAAAGAACGACTCGCGGATGATGCGGAACAGGATCGTCACGACCGTCACCAGGACGCCGAAGACGAAGAAGTCCCCCGCGTCCAGGGGGAGCGCCGGCAGCTTGGCGTTCAGATAGTCCGAAAGAGGCGTCGTGTAGACGTGGAACGCGATGACGGTGACGAACCACAGGCTCAGCAGCTTAAAGAGCTCAATTCCCGTGCCTGTCCGGATGCCGATATAGCACATCCGCAGGACCGTCCCGAGGATGAGCAGGTCTACCCAGTTTATTCCCGTCAGATGTTTTGTCAGCATGTTACCCCTGAAAATTTCTGAAAGTATAACACACGGCGTGTGTTGCGTCAAGGGAGGCCGGCCCGGCTTGACTTTGGCCGACGGATGTGCTACATTTTCAACAAATGAAGGAAGCGTTTTCTCAAAATAACACCGTTCCCAAGGAAGATCTCGTGGCGCAGCTGGCCAAGGCGCGCCAGGAGTTCTCCACCCTCTTTGAGATCTCCAACGCCATGCATAAGACGCTGGCGCTGGATGAGATCCTCTATATCATCCTGACGGGCGTCACCTCGCATTCGGGGCTCGGTTTCAACCGCGCCATCCTCCTGCTGGCGGATGCCCAGGGTCAGTACCTGGAGGGCGTCATGGGGATCGGGCCGGACAACGGCGAAGAGGCGCGCCGGATCTGGGGCATGATCGACGACCGCCGGATGGACCTCGACGATCTCGTCAACGCCTACGGCCACTCCCGCCAGGTCATCAACCGTTCGTCTTTCTACAACGTCGTCCGGAACCTCCGGATCCCCGTCAAAGAGGCGGAGGGCGGCATCCTCGCCCGGGCCTTTGCCGAAGCGATGCCGTTCCATATCCGCAAGGAGAACCGCGACCAGTTCACGAACGATCCGCTGTACAAGATCTTCGACGCCGATGAGTTCGTCGTCGTGCCGCTCAAGGCGCGCGACGCGTGCATCGGCCTGATCGTCGCGGACAACATCTTCACGCGCCGGTCGATCACCCGCGACGACATCCGGGTGCTGACGGTTTTCGCCAACCAGGCCGGCATGGCCATCGAGAACTCGAAGCTCTATGAGCGCGCCCTGGTGCGCGCGCACAAGGACGCGTTGACCGGCCTGTGGAACCACGGGTACTTCCAGCGCGTTCTGGAGGACGAGCTGCGCATGGCCAAGGAACAGTGCGCCTACCTGAGCATCATCATCCTCGATATCGATGATTTTAAGAATTACAACGATACATGGGGCCACCAGAAAGGCGATGAGATCCTCGTCCGGCTTTCGGGCGTGCTGACCGATTCCTCCCGCAAGATCGACTGGGTCTGCCGGTATGGCGGGGAGGAATTTTCGATCATCCTCCCCCGCGCCTCGCGGCGGGACGCCACCATCATCGCCGAGCGCGTGCGTACCCAGGTCGAAAAAACCTCTTTTTCCAGCGACCCCGACCATCCCCTCCAGCGCCTGACGGTAAGCGTGGGCGTCGCTTCTTTTCCCGACGACGGCAACAATAAGGCCGAGCTCATCAAGGCCGCCGACCAGGCCCTGTACGAGGCCAAGCGGCAGGGCAAGAACCGCGTTGTCTGCGCGGGCCCGATCATTCCTTAGAACAGATCAGCCGCAGGCAGCCGCCGTTAAAAGCGATCACGAGCATTCACAAACACAGACCCTTTTGCGGTCTGTTTTTTGTTTTTTCGGAAACCTTTTTGACCGTCTTTAACCGTTGTTCGCCGTTTCCGGGGAGATCTCTTCTTCCGGGGGCGCTTCGGGGAGGGTTGCCGCGGTCCCGCGGGAAGGAGGCGGCGCCGGCGCGGGGGTCTCGTGGAGCTTGACCGAGACGATCTTGGAGATACCTGAGCGCTCCATCGTGATGCCGTACATGACGTTGGCGCGGGCGATCGTCTTTTTGTTGTGCGTTATGGTGATGAATTGCGAGGTCTTGGCAAAATCGCCGAGCATCCGGCTGAAGCGGTCGATATTGGACTCATCGAGCGCCGCGTCGATCTCGTCCAGCACGCAGAAGGGCGACGGTTTTGTCTTAAAGATCGCGAAGATGAGCGCTATGGCCGACAGGGATTTCTCTCCGCCCGACAACAGCGTGATGTTCTGCAGTTTTTTGCCCGGCGGCCGGCAGATGATCTCGATGCCGGATTCCAGAACGTCTTCTTCGTCCAAGAGGAAGAGCTTTGCCTCTCCCCCGCCGAAGAGCATGCGGAAATAGTTCTTGAATTCTTCGGCCACCAGCTGGAACGTCTCTAGGAACATCTTGCGGGTGTTGCGGTTGATCTTTTGGATGGCCTTCTGGAGCGCGTCTTTGGCCATGACGAGATCGTTGTGCTGCTGGGTCAAAAAGTCGTAACGGTTGCGCAGCTCCTCGAGCTCTTCGATCGCCACGAGGTTGACCGTCCCGAAGGAGGCGACTTTTTCCCGCAGGCCCGCGATATCGTCGCCCAGCGTCTGCATATTAAGGCCCGCAAGCGCCTCCTCGGGCAGCGGTGCCTGTTCCAGGTCCACCCCGTAGGACTGGTGGATGCGGCTTTTTGTCTGGGTCAGGCGGAAGGTGAGCTCCTGTTCCTGCATCTGGTAGCGGTGGTGCTCTTCCTTGGCCCTGTCCATCTTCTCCTCGAGGTCGATGATCTGCCTCTGGAGGAAGTCCAGCGCGTTGGCCTCTTCGATACGCACCTGGCTTAAGTTCTGGTGTTCGCGCGTCCGGCGCTCGATCTCTTCCTGGTTGGCGGCGGTCTCGGCCGTGAGCGCGGTCACTTCCTGCTCGAGCTCGAGGATCTTGGCGCCCCCGTCGGCGGCCTCTTTTTCGTTCGCCTCCCAGGTCTGAGTGTCCTGGGCGAGGGAGCTCTTATAGAATTCCAGGCTGTTGACGAGGGTTTCCTCTTTGGCCTTGTGGTTGGCCAGGACGGAACGCAGCTGCGTGATCTCGACGAGCAAGACCTCGCGCCGCGCCGTGCCCGCGTCGATCCGGCCCGCGTTGGCGGCGATGGTCTCTTCGTGGTGCGTCTTTTCCTGCGCGACGGCGGTCAGCTCTTCCTGGGAGCGCTTCTCTTCTTCCTCGGCGCGCCGGCGTTCCCCGACCACCTCGTCGAGTTCCGCCGTGACGACGCCCAGCTCTTCGGTGATGCGCCGCGCGTTCTCCGAAAGGTTGGAGGCGACGGCCTCCCTGTTGTTGAGCTGGTAGCGTTCCTGCTGCAGGGCCTCGGTCAGGTTCCTGACCTCTTCGCACAGGCCGTAGAGTTCTTTTTCCCTGTCTTGCATCTGATGGACGCGTTCCTCGATGGAGCGGCCGATGTGCGCGATGCGCGCCTCCAGCGCCTGCCAGTCGAAGGAGATGAATTTGATCTCGCAGCGGATGCGCCATGCCTGGGCCGCTTCGTCAAAGGCGACCTCCCGCGCGTGCGCGATGATGCCCGAGATGTCGTCCTGGGGTTTGTTCTTGACGGTGATCACGGCCTCATCGGCCTGCGGCATGCCGTCGTATTTAAGCTTGAGTTCTTTGAGGAATTCGATCTGCGACTGCAGCCCCAGCCGCTCTTTCTCCAGCTCCCGCACGGACGTCTCGAGCTCCTTGAGGGTCGCCTCCAGGGCCGTCTTCGCCGCCGTCTTCGCGTCCAAGGTCTCCTGGCGCCCCGCAAGAAGGGTCTTGCGCTCCCGGATCTCGTTCAAGAGCTCCTCAAGCTGTTGCGACATCTGCCGGTCTTCTTCCTGGGATTTGAGCTGTTCCGTCTCCAGGCGTCTTTGGCGGGCGCGCAGGGTGTGCAGCGACGTGGTCGCCTCGGTCAGGGAATTGCGCGTCCGGGTCTCCTGGAGGCTCAGGTCGAAGATGCGGGTCTTGAGCTCTTTGTTCTCCCGGAGGCTCGTCTCGACCGCGGCGTTGGTATGGGCGAGGTCTTCTTCCCTGGTCTTGAGGTCCTGTTCCTGGCCGGCGTAGGAGGCGCGATGCGCGTCGATCTGTCCGTTCAGGTCTTCGACGTTCTTCGCGTGGGACTCCAGGCGTGCCTTCAGGAAGGCGCGCTGGGCCCCGATGGCCTCGATGCGGCGCTCCAGGTCGAAGATGCGGTCCTGGTTGAGGCGGATATGCTGTTCGTTGCGGATGCTGGTGTTCTCCAGCGTCGCCATCTCTTCCTTGAGGTCGTTGAGCTGGCCGTCGAGCTCCTGGAGACGGTTCTTCTGGGCGATGACCTGTTCGTCG
>JBLMXZ010000037.1:0-5851 GCA_050258015.1 Deltaproteobacteria bacterium | reverse complement strand
CAGCCGCTCCTGGACGATCTCCATGTGGAGAAGCCCCAGGAAGCCGCAGCGAAAGCCGTAGCCGAAGGACTGCGAGCTCTCGGGTTCGAAGACGAACGAGGAATCGTTCAGAACGAACTTTTCCATGGCTTCTTTAAGCGACGGGAAGTCTTTGGCGTTGACCGGGTAGATGCCGCAGAAGACCAGGGGTTTGACCGGCTTGTAGCCGGGCAGGGGCGTGGCCGCCGGATGCGCGACGTGCGTGACCGTGTCGCCGACGACGACCTCCTTGGGGTCGCGGATGTTGGCCGTGAGGAAACCGACGTCGCCGCAGCCCAGGGCGCCCGTCGGGTGGAATTCCGGGTTGAATATCCCGACCTCCTCGACGGTGTACGTCTTTTTTGAGTGCATCATCATGACGGCGTCGCCCGTCTTCAGCGCCCCGTTGAACAGGCGCGTGTAGATAACGACGCCTTTGTACGTGTCGAACTGCGAGTCGAAGATGAGCCCTTCCAGGGGGGATGCCGTGTCGCCCGACGGCGGCGGCAGGGCGCGCACGACGCGTTCGAGTATTTCCTTGACGCCCGTCCCTTCTTTCGCGGATGCGAGGAGGATGTCCTCTTCGGGCATCCGCAGGATGTCCGTGATCTGATGCTTGACCCGCTCGATATCGATGCCGGCGATGTCGATCTTGTTGATGACCGGGATGATGGCGAGGTTGTGTTCGCGGGCGAGATAGAAGTTGGCGACGGTCTGCGCCTCGATCCCCTGGCTCGCGTCGATGAGCAGGAGCGCCCCCTCGCACGCGGCCAGCGACTTCGAAACCTCGTAGGTGAAATCGACATGACCCGGCGTGTCGATGAGGTTCAGCGTATATGTCTGGCCGTCGTCGGCCTTGTAGTGCAGGGTCACCGCCGAGGCCTTGATGGTGATGCCGCGCTCCTGCTCGATCTCCATATCGTCAAGGAGCTGGTGGTGAAAGCGGCGCGCGTCGATCGAGCCCGTCGTCTGCAGGATCCGGTCGGCGAGCGTCGATTTGCCGTGGTCGATATGGGCGATGATGGAGAAGTTGCGGATGAGGCGGCGGTCGTTCATGTCCTGGCGATCTCTTCGATGACCTTCTCGGTCACCTGCTCGATGGTGAGGTTCGTGGTGTCGATATAGACGGCGTCGGGGGCGCGCCGCAGCGGCGCGTGCTCCCGGGTCGAGTCCAGGTGATCGCGGCGCGCGATATCCTGCCGGACGGCCGGCTCGTCGATCCCTATCGCTTTGGCCTTCATCTCGAGGAAACGCCGGTGCACCCGTTCCTCGGCTTGCGCGTCGAGGTAGAATTTCTTGTACGCGTCCGGGAAGACGACGGTCGTCGTATCCCGCCCTTCCAGGATCGCCCGGTGTCCGCGGGCCAGACGGCGCTGGACGCGGACGAGCGTCGCGCGCACCTCCTTGATCTTGGCGATGGTGGAGACGTGCCGGGTGACTTCGGGCAGGCGGATCGCCTCGCTGACGTCCTCCCCGTCGAGCCGGACGAGCAGGCGTCCGCCGGCAGGCTCATAATCCATATCGATATCCGTGGCGCGGGCCATGGCGGCGATACGGGCGCTGTCCTGGGGATCGATGCCGAGGCGCCCGGCCTTGAGGGCCAGACAGCGGTACATGGCGCCCGTGTCGATATAAAAAAGACCCAGGCGCTGGGCGACGCGGCGCGCGATCGTGCTCTTCCCCGAGCCCGCCGGACCGTCTATAGCCACGATAGGTTTGAGGGCGGCCATGTCAGCGTGCCGCCCGGCGCTTGCGTTGAGCGGCGGCGAGCCGGGAAAGGACCTGCGGGCGTCTGCCGTGGAGAAGCGCATGGCGCAGGTGTCCGAGGGCCCGCTCATAGGAAGCGAGGGCGTTCAGGACTTCGCGGCGGTTGGCGAAAAAGATGTCCGTCCACAGCTGCGGCGGGGACAGGGCGATGCGGGTGGTGTCCTTGAGCCCTCCCGCGGCAAAACGGAGCGTCTCGGGCGGCACGCAGGCCATGAGGGTGAAAGCGGCCAGGTGCGGCAGATGGCTGGTGCGGCTCAGGATGAAGTCGTGGCGCCGTGCCGTCATGGTGACGACGCGGCAACCCACCCTTTTCCAGAATGCGGCCGCCTTGAGCCAGGAGGCGTCTTTTTTCCGGGGCGTCAGGATGCAGAGGCTGTCCGCAAAGAGGTCCGGCCGCGCCGCCTGTATCCCGCTTTGCTCCGAGCCGGCCAAGGGATGCGCGCCGACGAAGTTGAGGCCAACGGCGGCGCGCACGATGCTCGTTTTGGTGCTTCCCGTATCGGTAATGAGGGCGTTGCTGCCGGCGATCCTGCGCAGCAGCGCGAGTTTTTTTTCGATGTCCCCGACGGGGGTGGCCAGGACGACGATATCCGCGCCGCGGACCGCTTCCCGCAGGTCTGTGGTGCCTTCGTCGATGGCCCCCCGGACGAGCGCCGGACGGATCTTTTGGGGGTCCCTGAAGTGGCCGACGACGCGGCGGGCGATCCGGCGTCTCCTGAGGCACAGGCCGAGGGACCCTCCCAGGAGTCCGACGCCCACGATGGCTATTTTGCCGTAGCGTTTCATATCACAGTTGTCTGCCTATGACACCGGCGATCGCGGCCGCCTCCCGCAGGAGTTCGGCCAGTTTTTCCGGCAGGAGCGACTGGGCTCCGTCGGAAGCGGCCTCCTCGGGCCGGGTGTGGGTTTCGATGATGAGGCCATCCGCCCCGGCGGCAACGGCGGCCTTGGCCAGGGCGGGCACGTAGCCGTATTTGCCCGCCGCATGGCTGGGGTCGGCGATGATCGGCAGGTGCGCCAGTTGTTTGACGACCGGGATCGCGCCGACGTCGAAGGTGTTGCGCGTCGCGGTCTCGAAGGTGCGGATGCCGCGTTCGCACAGGATGACGTTGTGGTTGCCTTCCGCCAGGACGTATTCTGCGGACATCAGCCACTCTTTGATGGTGGCGCTCATGCCGCGCTTAAGAAGCACCGGTTTTTTCGTCTGTCCCACCTCTTTGAGGAGGTTGAAGTTCTGCATATTGCGCGCGCCGATCTGCAGGATATCGGCCGAACGCGCCACCCGTTCCACGTCCCGCGGGTCCATGACCTCGGTCACTGTCGGCATGCCCAGCCGGCTGCTGACGCGCTTCAAGATCTCCAGCCCCTTCTCCCCCAACCCCTGGAAATCGTAGGGCGAGGTGCGCGGTTTGAAGGCGCCGCCGCGCAGGATCGTGGCGCCGGCCGCCTTGGCCTTTTCGCCTATTTCGAGCAGCCGCTCTTCCGATTCGATGGCGCAGGGTCCGGCGATAACGGTGATCTTCCGGCCGCCGATCACGACGCCGGGGGCGATCGTGATCTCGGAGTTCTCTTTTTTGAACTCCCGCGAGACGAGACGGTACGGCGCCAGGACCGGGATGACGTTCTCGACTCCCGGGAAGACCTCGAGCGGGATGGCCCTTAGGGCGTCTTCGGGACCGATAAGACCGATGATCGTCCGTTCCGTGCCTTTTGATATGTGGGGTTTGAGCCCCAGTTTCTGGGCGCGGTCAACGATGTGGTCGATGTCCGCCTGGCTCGCGTGCGGCCGCAGAACGATGATCATAGGATCTTCTCCCCATTCCCGCCCCGGGCGCAGATCCCGGGGTTTGCTCTCTGTCCGGCTAACCCGTTTTTTCCAAGACCAGCTTCAGGCTCTTGATAAGTTTTGTGTTTTCTTGCGGCGTGCCGACGGTGATGCGCGCGTACAGGTCGAGGCCGTACATGGACATGTCGCGGATGATGACGCCCTTTTTCAGCAGGGCGTCGCCGATGCCTTTGGCCGGCAGGCCGAAGCGCACGAAGATGAAATTCGCGGCGCTTTCCGCGTACCACACGCCCAGGGCGCCGAGGGCGCGGTAGAGGCGCTCGCGTTCGCGGCGGACGAGCGAACGGCCCCGGTTGACGAAGGCCGTGTCGTTGAGGGCCCCGAAGGCGGCCGCCTGCGCGAGGCTGTTGACGTTAAAAGGCGGACGCACGCGTTCGGCCGCCGCAATGACGCCTTCGTCCGCGGCGAGGTACCCGATGCGGCAGCCGGCCAGGCCGTAGGCCTTGGAGAACGTGCGCAGGACGGCCACGTTGCCCCTCTTGAGGAGCCCGAGCGTCTCCGGATAGTCCTTGCCGGCCGCGTACTCGGCGTAGGCCTCGTCGAAAACGACGAGAACGTCCTTGTCGATCTTGTCGAGAAAGGACAGGACCTCCTGCCGCGTCACCATCGTTCCCGTCGGATTGTTCGGGTTGGCGATGAAGACGGCGCGCGTCCGGGGCGTGACGGCCCGCGCCATCGCCTCAAGGTCGTAGGTGAAGTCGCGCAGGGGGACCTCGACGACGCGGAATCCGTTGACGCGGCCGACGATGCGGTATTCCACAAAAGTGACGTCGGCCGTCACGATCTCGGCGTCGGCGCCCCGCAGGGTTTTCAGAACGATGTCGATGAGCTCGTCCGAACCGTTGCCGAAGAGGATATTTTTTTGCGCCACGCCGATCTTGGCGGCGAGCTTCTTTTTGAGGACGGGACAGCCGCCTTCGGGATACCGATGCAGGCTGCCGAGCGCCCCCCGGACGGCGGCGAGGGCCTTGGGGCTCGGGCCGAGCGCGTTCTCGTTCGAGGCGAGCTTGACGATGTCCCTCAGGCCGAGTTCCCGCCGCACTTCCTCGATGGGTTTACCCGGCACGTAGGACTGTATCGTGTCTATATCTTTGCGTATGCGTACCATGGCATAGGTGTTGAACGGCCTCGAAGTTCGAGGTTCGACACGCGGCGCTCCGCGGCAAAGGTTCTGTCCTTATGCCGACTTTCCGTTTCGAACCTCGATCCTTGCTCTATTCCGTCACCGGATACGAGCCGAGCACCTTGAGGAACTTGCACTTTTCCTCGAGCTCGGCCAGGGCCTTGCCTACCCGTTTCTCCGAACGGTGGCCCAGAAAGTCCACGAAGAAGAAATAGTCCCACGCGCGCCGCTTGGAGGGTCGGGACTCGATCTTCGTGAGATTGATGCGATGCCGCTTGAACGGCATGAGCATGTCGTGCAGGGCGCCGACCCGGTCCTTGATCGAGAAGAGGATCGACGTCTTGTCCGCGCCCGTCGGCTCGGAGGCGAATTTCCCGATAACGAGGAATTTCGTGATGTTGTGCGGGCTGTCCTCGATATCGCGGGCCACGATCTTAAGCCCGTATTCCTTGGCCGCCAAAAGCGACGCGATGCACGCCGCCGCCTTCTCGCGGGAGGCGATCTGGGCCGCGCGGGTCGTGCTGGCGACTTCGATCAGGTCGGCCTTGGGGAGGTTCGTCTCGATCCATAGCCGGCACTGGCCGAAGACCTGCGGGTTGGAGTAGATGTGCCTGATCCGTTCCTTGGGCTCGCGCGACAAAAGGTTGTGCGTGATGTCCAGCACCGTCTGGGCGCAGATCTTGAGGTCCGAATCGACGAGCATGTCGAGCGTATGCGAGACCGCTCCCTCGATCGAGTTCTCGATGGGGACGACGCCGTAATCCGCGTTGTCCTTTTCGACCTCAAGAAAGACGTCCCCTATGTTCCCGCAGGGCAGGTATGTCACCGAGGCGCCGAAACGTTTCATCGCCGCCAGGTGAGAGAACGTCGCCTGCGGCCCCAGGTACGCGATAACGAGCGGTTTCTCGAGCGCGAAAGAGGCGGACATGACCTCGCGGTAGATCGCCTGGAGCGCCCCGGTCGACAGGGGGCCCCTGTTCTCCCGGGCGAGCCGCGCGAAGATCTCTTTTTCGCGGGCCGGCGCGTAGATCGAGCTGTTGCGTCTTCGCTTCTCCCGGCCGACGGCGAGGATCTTTCCCGCCCTCTCGTTGAGGAGG
>JBLMXZ010000036.1:0-9762 GCA_050258015.1 Deltaproteobacteria bacterium | reverse complement strand
CGCGGTGCACCATCATCTGGTGCGCGAGACGACCCGCATGCAGGCGAGCCTTATCGCCGAGACCGGCGACGCGCGCGAGGTCATGCACTTCGCGCTGCTGGTCGGCTATGGCTGCAACGCCATCAACCCCTATCTCGCCTACGAGGCGCTGCTGGACCACCAGCGCCAGAAAGAGGGCCTTCTGAATCTGGCGCCCGAGGAGGTCCTCAACAACTACATCAAGGCCATCGACAAGGGGCTCTTGAAGGTCTTCTCCAAGATGGGCATCGCCACCATCCAGAGCTACTGCGGCGCCCAGATCTTCGAGGCCCTGGGGCTGGGCAGGGAGATCATCGACCCTTATTTCACCGGCACGGTCTCGCGCATCGGCGGGCTGGACTTAAAGACCCTGCAGAAAGAGATCCTCCTGCGCCACCAGGCCGCGTATCCCGAGCGGCCCGTGCATCCGCCCATGCTGCCGGCGGGCGGGTGGTACCAATTCCGCAAGGGGGGCGAGTACCACCTGTGGAACCCCGACACCATCAGCGCGCTCCAGCAGGCCGTGCGCAACGAGGATTACCAGCGCTTTAAAGAGTTCACCTCCATGATCAACGACCAGCGCGGGCACCTGACGACGCTGCGCAGTCTGCTCAAGTTCAAAAAGCCGGGCGCGCCCATCCCCATCGCGGAGGTCGAGCCCGCCTCCGCCATCGTCAAGCGCTTTGCCACGGGCGCGATGTCCTTCGGTTCCATCTCGAAAGAGGCGCACGAGGCCATGGCCATCGCCATGAACCGCCTGGGCGGGATGAGCAACTCCGGCGAGGGCGGGGAGGACCCCGAGCGCTATGTGCCGCTTCCCAACGGGGACCTGCGGCGCAGCAAGGTCAAGCAGGTGGCCTCGGGCCGCTTCGGCGTGACGAGCTCTTACCTGGCGAACGCGGACGAGCTGCAGATCAAGATGGCCCAGGGCGCCAAGCCCGGCGAGGGCGGCCAGCTGCCCGGCCACAAGGTGGACGTCATCGTCGCCAAGATACGCCATTCCACGCCCGGCGTCACGCTCATCTCGCCGCCGCCGCACCACGACATTTATTCGATCGAAGACCTCGCCCAGCTCATCTATGACTTAAAGAACGCCAACCCCCAGGCGCGCGTGAGCGTGAAGCTCGTCTCCGAGATCGGCGTGGGTACCATCGCGGCCGGCGTGGCCAAGGGGCACGCGGAGATGATCCTTATCTCCGGCTACGACGGCGGCACCGGGGCGTCGCCTTTGTCCTCCATCAAGCACGCGGGCCTGCCCTGGGAGCTGGGCATCTCCGAGACGCACCAGGTCCTGGTGATGAACGACCTGCGCGGCCGGGTGCGGCTTCAGACCGACGGCCAGATGCGCACGGCCAAGGACGTGGTGGTCGCGGCCATGCTGGGCGCCGAGGAGTTCGGCTTTGCCACGACCGCGCTCATCGTCTTGGGGTGCGTCATGCTGCGCCACTGCCATTTGAACACCTGCGCCGTGGGGGTCGCGACCCAGGACCCCAACCTGCGGTGCCGTTTCCGGGGATCGCCGGACATGCTGGTGACCTATTTCACGTTCCTGGCGCAGGAGGTCCGCGAGCTGATGGCCGAGCTCGGCGTGCGCCGCCTCGACGAGCTGATCGGCCGCTCGGACATGCTGGAGGTCGATGAGTCCATCCGCCACTGGAAGTCGCAGGGCGTGGACTTTGCGAAGATCCTGTATAAGCCGGAGGTCGGCAAGGAGATCGCGGTGCGCTGTGTCCAGCCGCAGGATTACGGCCTGGACAAGGCGCTGGACCCCGAGCTCATCAAGCGCTCCAGGGCCGCGCTCGAGGACAGGCCGCCGCTGCGCGCCGCGCGCGCCCGCGTCGCCTTTGACGTGGAGATCGACAACAGCAAGCGCACGGTCGGCGCCATGCTCTCCAACGAGATCGCCAAGCGGTACAAGGAGGACGGCCTGCCCAGGGACTCGATCACGATAAATTTCAAGGGCTCGGCCGGCCAGAGCTTCGGGGCGTTCGTCGGGCCCGGCGTCACCCTGCGGCTCGAGGGCGACGCGAACGACTATTTAGGTAAGGGGCTCTCGGGCGCCAAGATCATCGTGGTGCCGCCCAAAGAGGCGACCTTCGTGCCCGAGGAGAACATCATCGTGGGCAACACGCTCCTGTATGGGGCCACGAGCGGCGAGGTCTATATCCGCGGCGTGGCCGGGGAGCGCTTTTGCGTGCGCAACTCCGGCGTCCACGCGGTCGTCGAGGGCGTGGGCGACCACGGGTGCGAGTATATGACGGGCGGCCGCGTGGTCGTCATCGGTCCCACGGGACGCAACTTCGCCGCGGGCATGAGCGGCGGCATCGCGTATGTCTATGACCCCGGGAAGGTCTTCGAGGCGCACTGCAATAAGGGCATGGTGGAGCTCGGCCCCTTAAAGAGGGCGGAGGACATCGAGGTCGTGCGCCGGTTGCTCGAGGAGCACGTCAAACACACGGCCAGCGCCGTGGCCGAGAAGATCCTGGCCAAGTGGAACGAGAACGTGAAGAAGTTCGTGCGCATCATGCCGCTGGAGTACAAGCGCGTCCTGGAGCTGATGGAGACCCGCGCGCTCGAAGAGGTCGAGGCGTCGGACGGATAAAAACAGAAGATAGAAGACAGAAAAACAGACAAAAACGTCGGCGTTGGGCTATAGGCGATAGGCTATAGGCGAGAGGCGACAGAAAGAGCAAAAGAGTACAAAAAGGCGCAGCACGGCTTCCGAAAGGACGAGGGACGAAAAAGACAGAAGACAGAAGGCAGAAGACAGAAGGCAGAAAAAGACAAAACAAAGGGCAAGAAAAGAAAGATTTTTCTGATCTCTGCCGTCTGACATCTGCCCTCTAACTCCTATCCTCGAAGCTACTAAAACCATGGGAAAGCACGGAGCGTTCATAACGACGAAGCGCGAGACCGCGGGCTACCGGCCCAAGGAAGAGCGGCTTAAGGACTACCGCGAGGTCGAGCGGCGGCTGGGCCCGGACAAGATCCAGGAGCAGGGTTCCCGCTGCATGGACTGCGGGGTGCCCTTTTGCCACTATGCCTGCCCGGTGGGCAACTTTATCCCGGACTGGAACGACCTCGTCTTCAAGGGGCAGTGGAAGAAGGCCGTCGAGATCCTGCACGAGTCCAATCCCTTCCCCGAGTTCACGGGCCGGGTGTGCCCGGCCCTGTGCGAGTCGGCGTGCGTCGTGGGCCTGTCGGACGAGCCCATCACCATCCGCCAGAACGAGATCTCCATCATCGAGTGGGGCTGGGAGAACGGGGTCATCACGCCCTTTAAGCCCAAAAAGAAGACCGGCAAGTCCGTCGCGGTCGTGGGCGGCGGGCCCGCGGGCATGGCCTGCGCGCAGCGGCTGACACGGCTGGGCCATACCGTCACCCTCTTCGAGGCGGACGACAAGGCCGGCGGCATCCTGCGCTACGGCATCCCGGACTTCAAGCTCGAGAAGTGGGTCATCGACCGCCGGCTCAAGCAGATGCAGGAGGAGGGGCTCACCGTCAAGACCGGGGTGCGCGTCGGCGGGGACATTTCAGGCAAGCAGCTCATGAAGGATTTCGACGCGGTGGCCTTGACCATCGGCGCGCGCGTGCCGCGCGACCTGAAGGTCGAGGGCCGGGACCTGGCCGGCGTCCACTTCGCGATGGATTACCTTATTCAGAGCAACAGGCGCGTGGCCGGCGCGGCGTTCCCCCCGGACAAGCTCATCGATGCCAAGGGCAAGGATGTCATCGTCATCGGCGGCGGGGACACGGGCGCGGACTGCGTGGGCACGGCCAACCGGCAGGGGGCCAGGTCCGTGACCCAGCTCGAGCTTCTGCCCAAGCCGCCTCTGTGCCGCACCAAAGAGATGCCCTGGCCGTCGCATCCGGCGCTGCTGAAGACCTCGAGCTCCCACGAGGAGGGCTGCGACCGGCGCTGGAGCATCACCACCAGGAAGTTCCTGGGCAAGGGCGGCAAGATCGCCGGGCTCGTCTGCGCCCAGGTGGACCCCAAGCTCAAGGAATTGCCCGGCACCGACTTCGAGCTCAAGGCCGACCTCGTCGTCCTCGCCATGGGCTTTATCCATCCCGACATCGAGGGCTCCGTGACCGACCTGAAGCTTAAGACCGGGCCCCGCGGCACCATCCTCACCGATAAGGACCTCGCGACCTCCGTTGCCGGCGTCTTTGCCGCCGGCGACGCCCAGCGCGGCGCTTCCCTCGTCATCTGGGCCATCGACGAAGGCCTGCGCTGCGCCGCCTCCATCGACCGCTTCCTTCTTCCGTAATTTCTCGGCTAAGGTTAGGGTTAAGGTCATGCGTTTAAAGGCCTAACCCTAACCGTAACCGAAACCGGCCTCTTAACCTTAACCATGACCCTAACCAAGCCATCGGTGTCAATTCGGGATTGTCAGGGGGCAGGGGGGTTGTTATAATACGGGATATGGCAGTCGGGCATGCATTTACAACGACATTCGGGGCGATATTCCAACTGGTCCTTATAGGGCTGGTCGGGTTCCTCCTGGTGCGGCGCAAGACGGTCTCTGAGTCCGGCCTCAACATGATCGGCGGGCTGGTCATCAACGTCTTCCTGCCGCTTTTGATGTTCACCGAGATCATCCGGCGTTTCGACGTCCGGAGCTTCCCGGACTGGTGGGTCTTTCCCCTGTTGAGCCTGGCGGTCACGGGGGCGGGCCTGCTGGCGGGCTATATCGTCCTGCGCGCGGACGACCACATCGCGCATCCGCGCGAGTTCCTGAGCCTGACGGCCTTTCAGAATTCGGGGTACCTGCCGTTGCCGCTGGTGGCGGCGCTCCTGCCGCGTCCCCAGGCGGACATCATGTTCATCTATATATTCCTGTTCCTGTTGGCCTTCAACATGACGATCTTCTCCGTCGGGTACTTTTTGTTGAACCCGGCGGCGGACCGGCGCTTCGACCCGCGCACGATGTTCAACCCGCCGGTCATCGCGACCCTCGCGGCGCTGCTCGTCGCCTTCGCCCGCGCGGGGCGGTTCTTCCCGGAGGTGGTCGTGGAGCCGGCCGCGGTCCTGGGGCGCTGCGCGATCCCGTTGTCCATCCTCGTGGTGGGCGGCAACCTGGCGCTCATGCGCGTCGAGAGGAGCGCGGCGCGGCCGCTGACGTATGCGCTGCTCATCAAGCTGGTCATCCTGCCCCTGTTCTTCCTGTCTTTGGTCGTTTTCCTGAGGATCCCGGCGATGATGGGGTTCCTATTGGTCCTGCAGGCCGCGATGCCGCCCGCGGTGCTTTTGAGCGTCGTCTGCCGCAGCCAGGATTGCGGCGATAAACTCGTCTCGCCCGCCATCTTCTACGGGCACGCGCTGAGCATCGTCACGGTCCCGCTTGTGCTGGCGCTATTCCGTGTCTTCTCCCGGGTCCTCTATTAAGGCCGCCATGTCCGAGAAGGTCATCACCTCCAACCGAAAGCTCTTCCGCGATTACGCCGTGTTCGACATGATCGAGTGCGGCATCGAGCTCAAGGGCAGCGAGGTCAAGTCCATGCGCGAGGCCAAGGTCAACATCGACGACGCCTTCGCGCGCATCGACAGCGGCGAGGTCATCCTCTACAACTGCCACATCCCGCCCTACGAGAAGGCCAGCTATTTCAAGGAGGAGGCCACGCGGCCGCGCAAGCTCTTGCTGCACAAGAAACAGATCGCCAAGCTCGCGGCCCAGGTCGCCCAGCGCGGGTTCACGCTGGCGCCTTCCAAGATGTATTTCAACCGCCGGGGCCTGGCCAAGGTCGCGCTGGCCCTGGCGCGGGGCAAGAAGCTCTACGACCGCCGCGAGTCCATCAAGCGCAAGGAGACCGAGCGGGGCCTGCGGCGGCTCATCAAGAACAAGACGCGGTAGACCTGGCAGCAGCCCCCTTTGTTGTCGCAACCCCGTTGCGACAGATGATCGAAGACATAATTAATAGGGAGAGGATATGTCCGGCAGAAAATTCAGAGTGTTCCTGAGGTTGCACTGGATCAAGATCCTCGTCGGGGTCGCCCTCGCCGCGCTCGTGACGGTGATCGCCCTCTTCGTCGCGGCGGGCCTGCGCGAGTGGAGCGGGGTGGACGCGGTCACGCGCCAGCGCACGGTCGCGGGCATGCCCTTCCAGCTCTTCACGGCCGTGATCATGGGGCTGGTGTCGGCCGTGATGTTCGGCCTGATGTGGCTGTTCGTCATCCAGGGCGGCATGGCCCGTTCCTTTACCCGCTCGAACGCGAGCGCCGTCAAGGGGGACGCCATCGGCGTCCACTGGTCCGACGTCATCGGCATGGAGGAGGCCAAGAAGGAGGCCAGGGAGGTCGTGCGTCTCATCAAGGACGCGATGAACATGAAGCTCGCGGCGGTCAAGATCCTGCGCGGGGTGCTCCTCCTGGGGCCGCCGGGCTGCGGCAAGACGTATCTGGCCAAGGCCATCGCCACCGAGGCGGGGCTGCCGTTCTTGTCCCTGTCGGGCTCGGATTTCGTGGAGATGTTCGTGGGCGTGGGCGCCGGCCGGGTGCGCAAGCTCTTTAAGCAGGCGCGCGAGCTCGCCGCCATGGAGGGCGGATGCGTCATCTTCATCGACGAGATAGACGCCATGGGGATGGTCCGCTCGCAGGACGCCGGTTTCGGCGGCCGCACGGAGCACAACAACACGCTCAACCAGCTTTTGGCCGAGATGGACGGGGTGCGCTCGAAGGCCGACAACATCGTCGTCTTTGCCGCCACGAACATGAAAGAGAGCTATATGGACGAGGCGCTCCTGCGGCCGGGCCGCTTCGACCGCAAGATCGTCGTGGACCTGCCGGACATGGAGGACCGCAAGCGGCTCTTCGAGTATTACCTGTCCAAGACCGCCTACGATAAGGAGACGGTCAAGGTCGAGCAGCTCGCGCAGTCGACCGTCGGCTCCTCGCCCGCGCAGATCGCCAACATGGTCCACGAGGCCCAGCTCATCTCGGAGCGCAACAGGAAGCCCGCGATCGGCATCGAGGACCTGACCGAGGCGCGCGAGCGCATCTCGCTGGGCATCAAGCGCATCTTCAAGCTCTCCGAGGACGAGAAGGCGCGGCTCGCCTATTACGAGGCCGGCCACATCCTGGTGACGTATCTTCTGGTGCCGACCAAGGACGTCTTTAAGGCGACCATCTTGCCGCGCGGGGCGGACGTCGTCTCGGCGCTCCTGACCGAAAAAGAGGAGGTCCTAAGCCGCGACAAGAACCTCCTGATGGCCGAGGTGCGCATCTCGCTGGCGGGCTACGCGTGCGAGAAGATCAAATTCTCCGTTACCTCGGACAATTCGGAGAAGGACCTGGCCAAGGCCTCGGAGCTCATCCACAGCATGGTCTACCGCTGGGGCATGGGCAAGTCCGGCCATATCGGCAACTTCGACGGCCGGTTCGTCTCCATCCACATGCAGCAGGACCTCGACAAGGACGTCCAGGAGACGATGGAGCAGTGCACGCAGGAGATCACGACGCTCCTGCGCGCCAACTGGGAGATCATCGAGCGCCTCGTCGCGGAGCTCATAGCCAACAACGAGCTCGATTATCACCAGATCGAGACCATCTTCAACGCGTTCGGCAAGGAGCGCCCCACCAAGGAGGTCGTGCGCCTCCAGGAGCGCCGCCCCATCCAGACCGGCATCACCTGGGCCGACGTCATCGGGATGGAGGAGACCAAGCAGGAGGCGCGCGAGGTCGTGGAGCTCATCAGGGACCGGGCGCGGCTCCAGGCGGTGGGCGGCAAGATCATCAAGGGGCTGTTGATGTTCGGGCCGCCGGGCTGCGGCAAGACGTACCTGGCCAGCGCCATGGCCACCGAGTTCGGGCTGCCGTTTTTGTATAAGTCGGGCTCGGAGTTCGTGGAGATGTATGTCGGCGTGGGCGCGATGCGCATCCGCCGGATGTTCCACGAGGCGCGCGAGCTCGCCCAGGCCGGGGGCGGGTGCGTCATCTTTATCGACGAGATAGACGCCCTGGGCGCCAAGCGCTCGACCGACATGGGGACGGGCGGGCAGTCCGAATACAACCAGACGCTCAACCAGCTGCTGGTCGAGATGGACGGCCTGAAACAGCAGTACGCGGACTTCAACATCATCGTCATCGGCGCCACCAACATGAGGGAGGACCACTTCGACCCGGCGCTGCTGCGGCCCGGCCGCTTCGACAGGAAGCTGCATATCTATCTGCCCAACCTCGAGGACCGCGAGAAGCTCTTCACCTATTACCTCTCCAAGGTCCAATACGACGGGGCGTCGGTGCGCGTGGACAAGATGGCGCGCATCACGGCGCAGTATTCGCCGGCGGACATCGCCAACCTCGTGCACGAGGCGGCGATCCTGTGCGTGCGCAACAAGAAGGACAAGATCACGATGCAGGAGATCGTCGAGGCCATGGAGCGCATCCAGCTGGGCCTGCGGCTGCGCTTCCAGGTGACGGGCCAAGAGCGCCGGCGCACGGCCTACCACGAGGCGGGGCACGCCATCATCACGTACCTGTGCGAGCCCAAGCGCGACACCTTTAAGTTGAGCATCGTCCAGCGCGAGCGCACCCTGGGGGTGAGCTGGTCCTCGGAGAAGGACGAGACGCGCAAGTTCGATAAGAACGAGGCGCGGGCGCGCATCATGTGTTCGCTGGGCGGTTACGTGGCGGAGCGGATCAAGTTCGGGTTCCACGCCTCGGGCGTCAGCGGCGACTTCGAGAACATGCTGACGATAGCCCACCAGATGGTCTATATGTGGGGCGCCGGGGACAGCGGCTTTTTGGGGAACTTCATGAGCGTCTACGGCGGCGAGCATTCCGGCAGGCCCGTGCTCTCCGACGGCATGAAGGCGAAACTCGACGCCGACGTGCAAAAGATCCTCCAGGACTGCCTCAAGGAGACCGAGCAGATCCTGAAGCGCGAGGAGCCGCTGATGGACCGGCTCGCCGGCGAGCTTTTGGCGAAAGAGGAGCTTGATTACGACCAGATGGAGGCTATCTTCAAGGAGTTCGGAAAAGAACGGCCGAGGGAAAGTTAGCAGCACGGGCTCGTAGCTCCTGAGCTCCTAAGCTCCTAAGCTCGTAAGAGCCAATAATATGATTTTAAGCTAAAAGCGGATATCAGGAAATCAGAGGACCAGGGGGCAGGTTATCAGGAGATCGGGCGATCAGGACAGGCGAGGTCCGAAAGCACTTTCAGGTATCCCGATATTCTGATGTCCGAAATGCAAATACAGTCGCGGCATTCAGGCAGATCGATGAACAAATTCAGGCTTGTCTTATTTCTATCGTTGGGGATCCTCGCCGGGGGGTGCGCTCCCGGCTCGCGCCCCTCGAAGGCGGCGCCGGTCACGCGCGAGGAGTTCGCCTCGCTGCTTAAGGACGCCTGCCGCCACAAGCTCCAGACGCACGTGGAGGTGAAGGAGGCCGGCGACACCGTCTGGGTCTATCTGCCGTATACCCCGGGCCGCCAGGGCATCGCCGCGAGCCTGCGCAAGGACGACGGCCTTTATATCGAATACAGCATCGCGTCCCTTAACCCCTTCCGGCCCAAGGACCCGCCTGAACTGCGCATCCTCGTCCAGAAGGTCCTGGGCGAGATGAGGAACCTCCTGCTGCGCACCCGGCCGCCGTATGAGTATTTCGTGGTCGTGGTGGCGGAGGTCTCTTCGAAGATAGCGGAACAGGAGGACTGGTATTACGGTTATATGCCGGACGTCCGTGACTACAGGGTCGGCCTCGACTTCGCAGGAGAGGGCTACCGGCGGCTGGCGTGGCACGCC
>JBLMXZ010000035.1:0-5885 GCA_050258015.1 Deltaproteobacteria bacterium | reverse complement strand
GGCTGGGGCTGGACCTTGCCGCCCTCAAGGAAGATTTTAAACGCGCTCCCCTGGGGCGGGAGGAAGGCGCCGAGGCGCCCGCGGACGCCGTCCAGGCCCCTTCGCGGCTGGCGGCGATCCCCATCACGGAGCGGATGCTCGTCAAGCTCATGCTCGACGACATGGCGCACATCGACCGCCTGCGCACGCTCATCGATCCGTCCGACTTCCTGCATGAGCGGATGCGCAAGATCGCGGCGTTCATCTTCGATTTTTTCTGCCAGGGAAAGGTCTGCCGGCCTAACGTCCTGGTGAGCTGTCTGAACGACGACGAGGCCATCGCGATCATCTCGGAACTGGCCGCGCTCGACATCCATGAAACGCCCGACCGCGAAGCGCTCATCGTCGAATGCGTCCAGCGCCTCAAGCGCGACAAGGTCCTCACCGATTGCCGGGACCTCCAGCGCCGGATCGAAGAGGCCCAGCACGGGCAGGGACACGAAGATCTCACGACATTGATACAGCAATACGATCATCTCATTAAGCAAAGGAGCCGGTTCCATGGAGAAGCCCGCTGTTAAGAAGACCATCGACAAGCTGATCGCCCTGGGCAAAAAGAAGGGGTACCTCACCTACGAGGAGGTCAACGACATCCTGCCCGAGGGGGTCGTCTCTTCGGACGAGATCGACGAAGTCTTCGAGACCCTGAACGACGAAGACATTCAGGTCGTCGACAACGCCCTGAGCGAGGAGAAGGCCGGGGAGGGGCCGGCGCCGGAGGCCAAGGACCTGGACGAAGTCGAGGACAGGCTCCTGCCGCTGGATGATCCGGTAAAGATGTACCTCAAGCAGATGGGGCGCATCTCGCTGCTGAGCCGCGAGGACGAATTGCGTCTGGCCAAAAAAATAGAAGAGACCGAGAATAACTTCCGGACCCTGGTCTTGTCCTCGCGGTTCGTCAAGGCGGAGCTCGTGACGCTCATCAAGAAGGTGCTCGCCAACGAGGTGAACATCGAGAACATCGTCAAAGACGACATCAGCGTCTCGCGCGACAAGGCGATCCGGAAATTCTCCCTCATCCTCAAGAAACTGCGGGATGCCAAATCCGGGGGTACGGTGGTGACGCTCTTCACGGAGCTGAACCTCGCCACGCCGGCGCTCGAGGAAGCCGTCGCCACCATGTCGCGCATCACCCGCCAGTTCGATTCCGTGGAACGCGAGATCCGCAAGATCAAAGAGAAGCAGCACCGGGCGGGCCTTAAGGACCTCTACGCGCGGCGCCGCAAGGTGTTGCGTGAGATGCGCATGCCGATCAAAAAATTCAAGGAGCAATTAAAACTCATCAAGATCCGGCACGCGCGGTTCCAAAAATCCAAGAAGGCGCTCGTCGAGGCGAACCTGCGCCTGGTCGTGAGCATCGCCAAGCGCTACACGAACCGCGGGCTCTCCTTCCTCGACCTCATCCAGGAAGGGAACATCGGTCTCATGCGGGCCGTGGAGAAGTTCGAATACCAGCGCGGCTACAAATTCAGCACCTACGCCACGTGGTGGATCCGCCAGGCCATCACGCGCTCCATCGCGGACCAGGCCCGCACGATCCGCATCCCGGTCCACATGACCGAAACGATCAACAAGATCATCCGCATCTCGCGCATCTTCGTCCAGGAGTACGGACGGGAGCCTTCCCCCGAGGAGATCGCCCGGTCCATGCGCATGCCGCAGGACAAGATCAAGAACATCCTTAAGATCGCCCAGGAGCCGATCTCGCTGCAGACGCCCATCGGCGACGAGGGGGATACCCATTTCGGCGACTTCATCGAGGACAAGCGCGCCGTCTCCCCGGCCAACGCCACGGTCCACGTGATGCTCAAAGACGAGATGAACACGGCGCTCGACACTCTGACGGAACGCGAAAAGAAGATCCTCATGCTGCGTTTCGGCATCCAGGACGGCACCGCCAAAACCCTCGAAGAAGTGGGCAACGTCTTTCGCGTGACGCGCGAACGCGTCCGCCAGATCGAGGCCAAGGCCCTGCGCAAGCTGCGGCACCCGTCGCGTTCACGCAAGCTGCGGACCTTCCTGGATATGACGCTGGCACATGAGCGGGAATTCTAAAACAACGCAGACCAACAAGGAGAAGCCATGGAGATGAAGAAAAAGACGCAGGATGCCGTCAACGACCAGATACAGGCCGAATTCTACTCGGCCTACCTCTACCTGGGCATGGCGGCGTGGGCCCAGACCATGAACCTGAAGGGGTTCGCGCACTGGCTCACGCTCCAGGCCAAGGAAGAGCAGGGGCACGCGATGAAACTCTTCGACCATGCGGTCGACCGCGGGGCCGCGGTCTGCCTGAAAAAGATCCAGGAACCGCCCCAAAAGTTCAAGTCGGCCACGGATATCTTTGAGAACGTGCTTGAACATGAAAAGAAGGTCACGGGCCTGATCAACGCGCTCTACGCCCTGGCCGTCAAAGAAGAAGATTATCCCCTTCAAGTCCTGCTGCAGTGGTTCATTACCGAACAGGTCGAGGAAGAGGCCCACGCCACGGAGATCCTGGAAAAGCTGCGTCTGGCAGGCGATAAGGGGACCGCTCTCATCTATATGGACAAAGCCCTGGGCAAGCGGGAATAACCCCGCCATGCGGCGCTTTTGGAAGATCGTCTTTGCGGCGTTCCTGATCGGGCTGTCGGCCCTGCTGTATACGGTCCATTACGCCGTCTTCCGAGACGCGCACCACATCTTCGTCTACCTGCTGGGCGACATCGCGTTCGTCCCGATCGACGTGCTCCTTGTCGTCCTGATCCTCGAGCACGTCCTGGAGACCCAGCAGAAACGGCAACGGCTGGCCAAGGTGAACGTGGTCATCGACGCCTTCTTCAGCGAAACCGGCAACCCGTTCCTGCGCCTTCTCGACGGGGTGCGGCGGGACACGCCGGCGCTCGCGGAAGCGACCCGGATAGCGCCCGACTGGACGCCGCGGGACTTCGCCCGCGCCCGGGCGTGCTGGACCGCGACACAGCCGCAGGTCGGGCAGGGAGACGTCGATCTGGCGGCCCTGCGGACCTTCCTCGTCTCCCGAAGACCCTTCCTGCTGAGCCTGCTTCAAAACCCGACCCTCCTTGAACACGACGCGGCCACCGATATGCTCTGGTCGCTGTCGCATCTCACAGAAGAGCTGATCGCGCGAAAGAGCCTAGATCGCCTGTCTCCGGCGGATGCGGACCACCTTGCCGCAGACGTCCGCCGCGCCTACGGACGCGTCGGGACGTGCTGGGTCCAGCACATGGAACACCTCAAAAAAGACTACCCGTACCTGTATTCGCTTGCCGTACGGACGAACCCGTTCCATCCCGAGGCGCATGCCGAGATCCCATGACATCCTCCTGTGATACGTTGCGGGTCATCCGCCGGCGCCGCAGCGTCCGGCACTTTCTGCGCAAGGATCTGCCGGCGCCGGTCGTCCGCCGCCTTCTGGAGGCGGGACGCTGGGCGCCTTCGGGACTCAACAACCAGCCCTGGCGCTTCTGCGTCATTAAAGACGCGGCCCTGCGCGGCAGGCTCGCGGCCCTGACGGCCTACGGGGCCGTCATCAGGCGCGCGCCGCTCGTCATCGCCGTGGCCCTGGATAACGCGGATTCCTACAACCGGGAAAAAGATCTGATGGCGGTGGGAGCGGCCATCCAGAACATGCTCCTGGCGGCGGTCTGCCTCAAGCTGGGCGCCTGTTGGCTGGGGGAGATCGTGAACAAGAAAGAACAGGCGGCGCGGCTGCTGGGTTGGACAACCGACCTCGAGCTGACCGCGGTCCTGGCCGTGGGTTACCCGGCGCGCCCTTCCGGAAAAGGCAGGCGCCGGCCGCTCGGAGAGCTGATCTTACGGGTTTAAAATCATACCCGGCTATGCTATAATATTTGCCTGCTTGTGGAGCGACAGAGAAGGGGAGCCGCTGTGTTTATCGACCCGAATCTGGACAAGGATCTGGGCGAGTTCCTGATAGAAAAGAACGTCGCCACCCCCGGACAGATCGACGAGGCGCGGAAAGAACAACTGCGGCTCGGCGGTTATCTGAGCACGCACCTCATCGAACGCGGGATCCTCAAGGATTCCGCCTTTGCGACTTTTCTCACCTGCCACTACGGTTTTTCCTATCTCCCCCTCAAGGCATACAACATCAGCGAGACGGCGCTCAAGGCCCTGCCCGCGCGCGTGGCCCGGGATTTCTGCGTTTTCCCCGTTGAAAAGAGCGAGCGGCTCCTGTCGATCACCATGGCCGACCCCTTGAACAAGGGGGTCGTCGAATTCCTCCGGCAACTGACGCACAGCGAGGTCATCGTCTTCATCAGCACCTACAGCGAGATCCGGGAAGCCATACGGAATTATTTCGGAGAGGACGAGGCGAGCCGCCTGGACCGCCTCCCCAATGACACGGTCCTGCGCGATGATCTGGTGACGCCGTTCATCTCTCACTCCCTGTACACGGGAGTCAACCGGCGCCGCTACCGCCGCCTGTATCAGGACGTGGAGCTGGACTACCGGATGTATCCGCACACCATACGGACCAACGCCAAGAACATCAGCATGAGCGGCGTCCTCTTTGAATCGAACATGGTCCTTCCCAAAGGATCGCAGCTGACGCTCGCGCTCTTTTTGGACGGGGGACGGTCCATCTCGGCCGTCGTGGATGTGAACCGATGCGAATCGAAAAAACTCGCCAATACGGTCTTCGGCGACGACAGCCGTGTCTACAACCTCTTCGAGGTCGGCGCCGCCTTCACGTTCGTCTCCAATGCCGACCAGGAAGCCCTGGCGGACTTCCTGCGGCAGAAGATCCTTCCCTGAAGGTCATGTCCAAAAAAGAGCTCATTATCATAGGCGACCGTGTCCTGATCCGGCCCCAGGCCGACCAGGAAAAAACGACCGCGGGACTGTATCTGCCTGCCGGGGTCTACGAAAAGGAGAAGGTCCAGGCCGGAACGATCGCCAAGGTGGGACCCGGCTATCCCATCCCCGACCCCGCAACTCCGGAGATCGAGCCCTGGCAGACCCCTCGCGCCGAAAACCGCTACATCCCCCTCCAGGTCAAAGAGGGGGACATGTGCATCTTCTTGCGCAGCGCCGGCATCGAGATCGAATACGACCAGGAAAAGTTCATCGTTATCCCGCAATCCTCCATCCTCGTTGTCCTGAGGGAAGGGGAACCGCCGGCACCCGCGGCCTGACCCGTCCCATCCCGATTCCCCTGTCGAAAACCAAAAAAGCGTTGATTTCCGAGACGGGTCTATATATAATATTTGCCTGCACTTAAGGCTAAGACGGGCCCGTATCACCGCATCCCGAGGCCCCTTATTCCATAGATCCCTTCGGGGCCCACAGCCCTTTTCTGCGGGTCCGAACACAGGACATGGGGGCCCATAGCTCAGTCGGTCAGAGCAGGTGACTCATAATCACTTGGTCGGAGGTTCGAGTCCTCCTGGGCCCAAATTTTCCCTCTGGGAAAATTTGGCCCCGAGGCCAGCGTAGAATATTTCCGAGTGGTCTCGGAAGGACCGGTTACGAGGGAATATTCAAGTGTTCTCGGCCCGGGGCAGAGCGACCCTCTGGGAAAATTTGGCCCCGAGGCCAGCGTAGAATATTTCCGAGTGGTCTCGGACCCCGGCGGATACCCGCGGTGTTCATTTCCACGAAATGAACACGCATCCGCGCGGGGCCATTCGGCCGAACGACTTACGTCGTTAGCCGCGAAGCTAGCCGCGAAGCTAGCCGCGAAGCGGCACTCCGTAAGTCGTGGCCTCATGGGGACCGGTTACGAGGGAATATTCAAGTGTTCTCGGCCCGGGGCAGAGCGACCCTCTGGGAAAATTTGGCCCCGAGGCCAGCGTAGAATATTTCCGAGTGGTCTCGGA
>JBLMXZ010000034.1:0-3723 GCA_050258015.1 Deltaproteobacteria bacterium | reverse complement strand
CTCCTTGTGGTGGGTGGATTTCCGCAGAAACCGTCCCCGGAAAAGCAGGGATCCTCTCTGTGCCCCTTCATCGGCTTTGGGCCGGGCGGACCGCGCCCGGCTTCAAGGCAACGGAGATATTATAGTCCCTGCCGACCGCGGGAGCAACAAAAATACGCGCAGACGGCAACGGAACGGAAACCGCTTTATGCGAAAATTTTCGCGCGACCGACGGCGTCGGGCGGCTTTTTTTGGGGCGGGACGCGGCGGCCGGGGCCGGGACATCGAAGGCCGCCGCGGGATCGGCGACGGCGTCGACATACAGAACGACCCTGCCCGCGCTCGGCATCTGCGCGCAAGCGTAAAGCGGAAAAGCCGCCTTGCCGCCGAAAAGATGGGCGTGCGCGAATCCCTTCGAGGGGCGCAGGGCAACGGCCTCCAGCGATCCCTTCCCTTCGCAGGCGAGCACGGCCATGATCGTCGCCATGGTGCCGGAGCGCAGGATGATCCTGTCCTTGCCCTTCTGCACGCGGACCTTCTCCCCGTGGGGCACCTGGATACCATAGCCGCCCACGCGAAGACGGAAACGCCGCCGCCCGCCCTTGTGGCGGATAATGAGGATCTCGCCGCGCTCCAGCAGGATCGTCTCTGTGACGACGTCCCCGTGGGGCGTTTTGTAAAAGCTCACGCCCCTGTCTTTGCGTATCCTGCCGGGCCGGGGCCGGAAACGTTCATGCCACGTGCGGCCGCCGTCGAAAGAGACGGCGCTCCGGTTGGCCAAAGAAGGAGGCCTGCCCTCTCCGGACGCGGCGAACCCGATGCGGGAATCATAGGTATGGCCGCCGTACTTGACCTGCGTCTGCCAGCGGCCCGTGACGGGACAGGGAGAACCGACAGCGGACAAACGGCACGATCCGTCTTTTTTGCGGCTCACGATGAACGCGGGCACCGGCAGAGGCTTCGAGGACAGCCGCGGCAGCGCCTGTTCCTTCTGTGTCCAAAAGGGATGAGCTGCGGGAAGCAGCAGGTGCGAAAATCCCGTCGCCGCCCAGTAGCCGGAACCGGCGCTCATGTAGTCCTCGGTAAAACAATAGTTGGCCTCGTGGAAACCGGCGTCCAGGAAACCCTCCGCGTTCAGGCAGCGTCGCCGCAGGAAATACCGGATGTTCCCGGAGACGATGCGCCGGGCGAGACCGGCGGCATACGGCCAGGCGCCTTCGTTCAGCAGGGCGAACCCGATGGGGCTGACGGCGGCGAACCGGTAGGCGAGCGACCGGCCGAAGGGGACGTGCGCCCCGTTCTCGTCGAAGAAATAGACGTAATCCCTCAGGAACCGGCGGGCGGCCCGGCGGATCGCCCCGCCGTGGGCGCGCCGGAAGCCCTCATCGAAATAAATAAGGTTCAGCAGATAGAAATGGAACCCCCAGGCGTTGTAATAATCACAGGCGTTGTTGGAGCCGTCGCGATACCAGCCGTCCCCGGCGTACATCTTCAGGCACCGCTCCAGCAGGTCCTTCGCGAGCCGGCGATCGTAAGGAAAGCCGTACCTCTCCAGCAGAGGGACGGCCTGCAGGTGAAAAAGGTAGTGGTTGTTGTGGTAGCTCTTGCGGGTGAGGGTGCCGGCCAGCCAGCCCAGCAGGCGCCGCCTCTCGGCGCCGCTCAAAGGATCGATGAAAAAGCGGGGGGCGCAAAGACAGGCCAGGGAGATCCAGGAGCCGCAGGTGTCGTAGTCGGGGATCGTGCCGAAACGATCCGGATGGCGCGGGTCGACGCCGTTGACGATACGCCGGCGGAAGACCGCCGCGATGTCGCCGTCATAGCCGGGGACGGACGTCCCGCCGCCGGCGGCCAGGTAAAATCCGACGGCTATAAGACACCGTTCCCAGGCCTCGTCCCTGGTGAAATTCTTATGATAGCGGGCGCCGGCGAACTTCCGGCCGACGAGGGCGTTGGCGGCCGGCTCGGCATCATTGACCGGCAGGCTTAAGATCCCCGTCCCGGGGTCGAGCCGCCGCGCCAGGCCCGCGATGACCGTCGCGCACGCCTTAAGATGGTGCCGCCGGGTCCAGCCGGTATAGGGAGAAAGCGCGAGGTTATCGGCAACGGGCATGGCACCGTTCGTCCAATTTCCCGATCAGCAGGGAGATGCCCTTGCCCCGCGCCCGCCCCCTGTGTTTCAGCGTCACGGAATCCCCGCGGGCGCCCGATGACAACCTGACGTTGTATCCGGCCTTGACCCGCGGGTCGGTTATGACGTAACCCGCATGGGTCCGCCTCTTTGCGAAACCCAGGCGCTCGATAAGCTCGATCTTGACCAGCATCCCGTAGCGGAGGTGCTCGTTAAATCTCATCCGCGTCTCCTTGCCGAAGATAAGCATCGGCTCCGTCTCGGTGAAACGGTCCCTGTCGCGGTCGAACGTAAAATACTCCCCGTTATCGGACAGGCGGTACGTGGGAACGCAAAAGACCTTGTCGCGCCTCCTCTGCGCCGCCAGCTTTTCAACGATCTGCCTCCACCCTTCCGGCGTAAAACAGCAGCCCGCGTCGATGGGAATGACCCAGTCCGCGTTTTTCCTGCCCTCCCGCAGCGCGAGGTTCCGGGCGGGATTGATATTGGTCACATAGTTGATCCTGTTCCACTCCTCTCTCTTGGCGGGAGTGTCGAGGAATCGATCGACGTAATTCATCGCGATGATCCGCGCGGGGATCCTGTTGCCCTTGCTCTTCGCGTATTCCTCGAGGTCGAACGGGATGCGCAGGTAAGGCTCCCGGCGGGCCTCCAGGAGGCGGATGATCTTCCTCTCCATCTTCGGGTCGACGATCCTGTTGACGATCCAGTGCCTGCGGCAGTGCGGCAGGGGCCCCTCGTGGTCGAGCATGAAGGCGGCGTTGTCGTAATGCTGGCCCCTTTTGTGCCTCGGGGGCAGGTCGTTGCCCAGTATCCTGTAGAGTGAGACGGTGCAATCCGTTTTTTTCATTTTTGTGAGGCGTCAGCGGCGCGCCAACAGGCCGCCGGCGATGAGCAGCGCGGCGGCGATCAGGCCGAGCGCCAGAAGGCCGAGGAAGAAACGCGCCAGGCGGCCCAAAAAGGACGGCCGCCGGCCGCGCAGCGTGGCCAGGTAACGCACGGCGCCGGAACGCGCGGCCATGAGCGCGGGGGTATTGTCCCGCGCGTAGGCCTCCTTGATAAAACGCTCGACCTCGGCAACGGCGTATTTGCCGACCGCCGCCGTATCGCCGGTCTTGTTGTAGGCAAGGAAATCGGCTTCGAGCCGTGAGGTGTCCGTCTCCATATCCTCGTTAGGTCTCCGGGGCCAGGTCGGCGGCGTATTGATGGCTCAGGTGTTCAAGCACATACGGGTCGAGACGTCCGTCGGCGCGCAGCCAGTCCAGGGCGAGCTTGCGGCCGATGAGGGCGTGGACGACCGGAGCGTTCCAGTAACGCGTATGGGCCACGCCCAACGGTCCGACGCTGACCTCCCTGTCCGCCAGCACCGCATGGTCGTACTCCTTATTGAGGGGTTTCAGCGGATACGCGATAGGGTCGTCGGCGTCGAGAATGTTCACCCAGCGGCCCGGGGCTTTAACTTCGATGGGCTGGTTGAAGAGCTCGGCGCCGTAACGAAGCGCGAAGAGCGCGATGGGCGATCCCATGGTGAAGACGTTGCCCAGGGCGAAGGGTTTCATGAGCCCTTTGAACTGGCAATCCCAGATGAAATCCGAAGCGATGACCGTACCCAGGCT
>JBLMXZ010000033.1:0-3195 GCA_050258015.1 Deltaproteobacteria bacterium | reverse complement strand
TCGTCTCCGGCTGGATCATTGAGAAGCATGCCTTTCAGCTGCAGGCGGTCGTCGCCCTCGCGTTCTTCATGCCGCTGTTGAGCGGCTCGGGCGGCAACGCCGGAACCCAGTCTTCCACCGTCGTCATCCGGGGCCTGGCCACGGGCGAGATCAAGATGAAGGAGATCCTGCGCGTCTTCCGCAAAGAGATGGCCGCGGGCCTGATCGTCGGCATCGCCATGGGGCTCCTCGCCGCCTTCCGGGCGGTGATCGTCAACGGCAGCTATCTTTTGGCTTTGACCGTCGGCTCCGCGATGGTCGTCACGGTCTTCATCGCCACCACCCTCGGGGCGTTCCTGCCGGTCCTCTTCAAGAAGATGAAGCTCGACCCGGCGCTCATGTCGGGGCCGTTCATCTCCAGCATCGTGGACATCATCTCGCTGTTCATCTATTTCCGCCTGGCGCTGTTCATCTTCAGCTTCCAATAGCGCCCTCCCGCCGCCGGATTTTTTCCTTGCCTCGTCCCCGATTAAGTGTATAATTGATTGCGTAATCGATTAAGCAAGCCGGGCACTAAGGCGTGTCCGCAGCCGTTTCAGCGCAAAGAGAGCGTTCAGGGCGTCCACGTGCGACGTCGGGGACGCTTTTTATTTTTTCGGCACGCCGTTGTGCCCCCATGGGACGCCACGAAGGCGTTTTCCGTCAACGAAGGACGGAGGACGCCTTTATTTTTTGCAGGCAAAAGTCACCCCTTGGCTTAAGTTTGGCTTAAGCCAAGCGTAAGCACCCGCAGGGAAGAGTTTTGATTGTTGCTCCCTCGTCTAAGCAGACTTCGGGAGTGATCTGCCGGATTTTGTAGCCGGCAGATCAAGGCAAGATCAAGGAGGGAATACATGGCGGTAAATCCGGTTGATACGCTGTTCGTCGTCCTTTCGGCGCTGCTGGTCATGCTCATGACGCCGGCGCTGGCATTTTTTTACGGCGGGATAGTCAGGAGGAAGAACATCCTGAGTATCCTGATGCAGTGCCTGATGGCCCTGTGCGTCATCAGCCTGCAGTGGATGCTGTTCGGTTACAGCCTTTCCTTCGCGTCCGGCAACGCCTTTTGGGGCGGCTGGGCCTGGATCGGTCTGCGGGGGGTGGGCTTCGAGCCTTTCGCCGCCTACGGCCCCGGCCTTTCGCATCAGGCCTTCATGTTCTTTCAGATGATGTTCGCGGTCATCACGCCCGCCCTCATCATCGGCGCCTTCGCGGAGAGGATGCGGTTCTCGGCTTTTCTTATCTTTCTCGTCCTTTGGGCGACGTTCGTTTATGACCCCGTCTGTCACTGGGTGTGGGGCGTCGGCGGCTGGCTCAAGGAGATGGGGGTCCTCGATTTCGCGGGCGGGCTGGTGGTCCATACGACCGCCGGTATCGCGGCCCTGGTCACCGCGATCATCATCGGCAAGCGCAAGGGCCTCAACCACACGCCGGCCCCGCACAACATCCCCTTCGTGGTCCTGGGGACGGGGCTTTTGTGGTTCGGCTGGTTCGGTTTTAACGGCGGCAGCGCGCTGGCCTTTGACAAGGTGGCCCTAAGCGCCATCCTCGCCACCAACACGGCCGCCGCGGCCGCGGGCCTGAGCTGGGCCCTGCTCGAATGGGTGCGCAACGGCAAGCCGACCGTCTTCGGCGTGGCGACGGGCACCATCGCGGGCCTGGCGACGGTCACGCCGGCTTCGGGGTTCGTGAGCATCGGGGCCGCCGCGGTCATCGGCCTGTCGGCCAGCATCCTGTGCTTTATCGCGGTGGCGGTCTTGAAGCCCCGCTTCGGCTACGACGATTCCCTCGACGTCTTCGGCGTGCACGGCGTCGGCGGGATGCTGGGGACGCTGGCGGCGGGGCTCTTTGCCTCCTCCGTCATCAATGCCGCGGCAGCGAACGGCATGATCTACGGCAATCCCAAGCAGCTCCTCATCCAGGTGGTGGCGGTTTTGGCGGTGGCAGCCTACACGGCGGTCGTCACCTTCGTCATCTATAAGCTTGTCGATGTCTTCTTCGGGATCCGCGTCAAGGAAAAGGAAGAGGACATGGGTCTTGACCTGACCCAGCACCACGAGCGCGCCTACACCATAATTGAATAGCCCTTGCCTAAGCGCCCGTGATTTTCGATATTTTGCCCCGGCGCTTCGCGCCGGCGCGATCCCGAAAATTCCCCGGGCAGGCTGCGGGTCCGCCTCCGGCGGAAATCTTGTAAGGGACAAACACCTGTTGAAGGCAAGTTCAAGGAGGAGCACATGAAACTCGTTATCGCCATCATCCAGCCTCACCGCCTGGACGCCGTGAAAGAGGCGCTCTATGCGGCCGACGTGAACTTGATCACGGTCAGCGAGGTCCTGGGCCATGGCCGGCAGAAGGGGATCACCGAGTATTACCGCGGCAGCAAGGAGACCGGCAACCTGCTGCGCAAGATACGGCTGGAGATCGCCGTCAACGACAGCTTCCTGAAGCCGACCCTGGCCGCCATCTCCCAGGGCGCCAAGACGGGCGAGACCGGCGACGGCAAGGTCTTCGTCCTGGACCTGGAAGACTGCATGCGCATCCGCACGGGAGAGCACGGCTCCGCCGCCATCGGCTAGGGTCGTCTCTGGCCCCAGCGTACTGCTTAGTCAAGAGGGACCGTCCTTTTTTAGAGGGGCGGTCCCTTTTTGTCTTTCGCAGGCCGCCGGCACCGGGTATAATAATCTTTATGACCGATATCTACGCTGTCATCCTTCATGGCATCGGCAAGAGCGAGCCCGGCTACGCGGACCAGCTCATCCGCGGGGTCAAAAAGGCGTTCGCCGCTCATGTGCGCAAGCTCGCCGGGGAGGAGGCGGCCGCCGAGGCGCGCATCGCTTTTCGCCCCATAGTCTGGGATGACATCCTCGACGCGCACCAGCAGAGGCTGCGGGTCATCATCGAGCGCACCCAGCAGCAGAAGCGGCGTAAGACCTTCCTGGGCGTCGTGGCCGGCATAGGGGTTTTGCCCCTGGCGGTCCTGGCGCTGTTTTTCATGGTCTTCTTCCGGTTTCCGCTCATCTCCGGGCTCCTCGCCCTGGCGCTCGCTTATCTCATTTACCTTTTCGCTCCCAAATTCTACAACCAGTTGCGCTCGACCTTTGCCGCGGAATACGTCTGCGACATCATCGGCTACCTGAACAAGGAGGCGAAAGACAAGATCCAGGCCCGCATCAA
>JBLMXZ010000032.1:0-4688 GCA_050258015.1 Deltaproteobacteria bacterium | reverse complement strand
CGTCGAACGTCAGGGCCACCGCCTTCCGGGGCCCGGCGCCGCGGAACACGAATTTCTTCCTGACAAGGACCGCCTCATCCAAAAAAACACAAAAGAGGGCCACGGCCACACACGCCGCGGCGATCCCCGCCGCCGTTATTTTGATCTTTCTTTTCATGTCCCCGCTGCCGATGCTGCGCAGCCCCTGCGACCTGCGGCTGGTGACGGCGCCTAAAAGAGACGCTCGAGCGCCTCCATGACGCGCGATTGCGTATTCTGCGCCGGCGACGCGCGGCGGCCGGCGAAAACATCCTCCAGCGCCTGAGAGAGACCGCTGGGCTTCACGCGGAGGATGGCATGCCGCTCGGCAAGGCGATCAAGAAAACGCTGGACCTTATTGCGGGCGTTCTTGACGTGCGGCTCGAACACAATGACCGGCCGGCCGCTCGCGCAGGCCTCCGAGACCATAGAGATACTGTCGCCGCTGACGACAAGGGCGTCGCTCCAGAAAAAGATGCCGCCCACGGCCCCCGGCGGATTGTGTTCGGCGGCGATCACGAGGAGGCGGCAGCGCGGGTCGTTCCCGAAGAAAGACCGGGCCGTTTCGGCCACGGCCGCAGAGGTGCGCCGGGACGTGGTCAAGGCAAGCTCGGCCCCGGACGCCTCCAGCGCCCTTTCGAGCTGTTCGCAGACGAACCGCGCCAGGGAAGGCGTCAGCGCATAGTTCTTCGAATCTCCGCCCAGGAACACCCCGATGCGCGGCCCCCGGCGCGCGCTCCTCAAAGAGGGGTGCGCGGACGCGAGATCGAGAAAATCCGCCTCGAGGTTCTCCCGGGTGACGTGGCTGAGCGCCCCGACGATCTCAACGACGTTCTTGGCGGGCCGCGGCCTGTCATGCTCCGGCATAAGGACCAGATCGAACTGCCGGACCGCGAACAGGCCCGGCCGCATGAGAACGACCGCGCGCGCCTCGTTCTCGCGGGCGCACACGAGGTTCACGACGGCCAACGAGGAGCCGGCCGAAATGACCATGTCGCAATAGACCCCCGCGAGCCTCTCAAAGGTGTCCGGCGTGACGGCAAAAGGCAAAAGCCGCGACGCTGGATACATCCCCAGAAGGCGTCCGACAAGGACCAGCATGCGGCGACGGCGCGGACTCCTGAAACGGACATCGACGCGGCGGGAGCGCACGTCCCAGCCGGCCTGCCGGAGCATCGCGCATAAGGCCTCGGCCTGTTTCAGGTGGCCGGCCTTGCCGTCGCTCAGGACAAGCACGTCCTTCTGCGGCCCGTGTTTCCAGCGCCGGTAGGTCCACAGGTACTCCTCGGGGTGCCGGCGGATGAACTCCTCAAAATGACTGTTGATGCGCCGCAGGTTCTCGCGCAGGTCGGCGGTCTCATCGCCGCTCGCGACCGGCTCAAAGGGGGCAAAAGCGAGCTCATTCCGGGGCCCGCCCAGGCGCCGGCAGGTAACAAGGACGATGCGGCAGCCCAGCTTGGCGGCGAGCTTAAGGCTGCCGACCGGCGTGTTGGCCGGCTTGCCGAAGAACGCGACAGGCAGGCCGTCGCGTCCTCCGTGGTCCGCGACCATGCCCAGGACGTGGCCCTGCGCCAGATGTGTTCTCATCTTCCGCAGCTCCGCGACACGGATCACATGGCAGCCCTTGCGCTCGCGCATCGCGTTCAGAAAGGCGTCGAGACGCCGGGTGCGCTTCTGGGGCTGGGCAAGCATGGCGTAGCGGCGCTCGGGAAAAAGGACGGCGCAGGCGATATTGGACAGCTCCCAGCTCCCCGCATGGACGCCGAGCAAAAGGACCCCCTTATCCGACGCGAGAGCCTCGCGCATCGCCTCCGCACCCTTAAGCTGGACCCTGTCGCGGACCAGGCGCTCATCCAGCGCCGGCGCGGCCAGGACATCGACGGCGTTCTGGGCGAAATGCTCGAACATGGAACGCACGATGCGCGCCCGCCCCGCGCGGCCCTCCTGCGGGAAAGCGATCTTTAAGTGCGCGTGCGCGCGCCGCCTGCTGCGCGAAGGCACGCAGGCGTAGGCCCGGCCCACGAACCGCGCCGCGGCCAGACAGACGCCGATCGGGACCCGGCGCACGATACCGGACGCCGCGCTAAAGAGAAAAAAGAGAATCCAGTCGCCCATAGAGATGTTCCCGTCCGCGGACGAACGCGAGCGCGGCCTCCACGACCCAGATATCCGCTTCTTCCGGCAGGGCCCCTTCCAGGCGCGCGGCGTCCTTGCCGGTCATGACAAGCGTCTGCGCGCCCCGCTGCGCCGAGACGCGCAGGACATCGGCAAGCTCCTGCCGCGTCACCGCATGGTGGTCCTCGAAAAACCTGTGATAGACGACGTCGATGCCCAACCCCTGCGCCGTCCGGAGGAACGAGGCGGGATTGCCGATCGCGCAGAGCAGGCCCGCCTTTTTCCCGCGTACCTGGGCCGCATCGACGCGCGCTCCGGTAGCGGCACGGACGACCGCTTCGGGCCGGACAGCCAGCTCGACGAGAAGGGCCTGCGGGGCGAGGCGCGCGAGACGCTGCCGCAGGACGTGTCCGGCCGGCGCCGGGACCTCGTCGGTCCTGGTCAGGCAGATAACGGCCGCCCGCCGCAAAGAACCCGCTTCCTCGCGCAAGGGGCCGGCGGGGATCAGGAAACCGTTGCCCAAACCCCGCGTCGCGTCCACGGCCACGATGTCCAAGTCCCTGCGCAACCGCCAGTGCTGAAAACCGTCGTCCAGAAGAAACACGTCGTAACCGCCCCGCGCGTCGACCTCGCGGGCGAGACGCCGCCTGTCGGATGCGGCAAAGACGTCGGCCTTGGCGACCAGGACCCTCTTGAGCCACGCTCCCTCGTCCCCCAGGACGTCGAAATCGCGCGTGCCGGCCCCGGGCCGCCTGTACCCCCTCAGGAGCACGGCGACGCGCTTATCGCGGCTGTAGAGATACTCGGCGATAAGCCGGACCAAGGGGGTCTTGCCCGTGCCCCCGAGAGTGATGTTGCCGACGCTCACCACCTTGGCGCGGGGACGATAAGCGTTGCCTGCCGGGCTGCGGTAGAACAGGCGCATCCCCCGGACACACAGGGAATAAAAAAAGGAAAGAAGCGCCAGCAGGGGCCAGACGGCGCGCACGGCCCCGTCGGCCTTTCCCTCCTCCAGCAAAAGTCGCAGCCGCTGCCTCATCGTCCGGCCTTGCGCTCCAGGAAATCCATCGTCTGCTGTGCCGCCCCGCGGTTATTCTCAATAAGCTGCCGGGCGCGCGCACCCAGGGCCTCGCGCTCCTGCCGGGACCCGAGCAGCCGGCGCAGGGCGAACTCCATCTCCTGCGGCGTCTTTATCTCCAGGGCCGCCTCCTCTTTTATAAAACGATTGCGGATCTCGCGGAAATTCCCCATGTGCGGCCCGAAAAGAATGGCCTTTCCGTAGACGGCCGGCTCGATGGGATTATGTCCCCCCTTCGGGACGAGGCTGCCGCCGACGAAGACGATAGCGCCGAAGCGGTAGGTCGCGCTGAGATCTCCGATCGTGTCCAGGAGCAGGACGGCCGATTGCTGCGCCGAGGCGGCGCGCGAGAGGAGCAACGAATCAAACCCCTCGAGCCGGATGGCCCGGCGTATCCTGTCGAGCCGCTCGAGATGGCGCGGAGCGATCAGAAGACGCAGGCGCGGGAAATCCTTGCGCAGGGACTTATAGATCTTCAGGACCGCCTCCTCCTCGTTATCGTGGGTGCTGCCGGCGATCCAGAGGATCCCGTTCTCCGTCGCCTCCCTGAGGAGGGGAGCAAAAGACGGCTCACGGACCGCGGGCATGGCATCGAACTTGATGTTGCCCGTCACGACCACGTCTTTGTACCAGCCCCCCAGGGTCTTGATGCGTTCCGCCGCCTCCTCCGTCTGCATGCAAAAAAGGCAGACGTCCTTCAGCAGGCGCCGCCAGAACCAGGGCAACCGGCCATAACGCCGCAGGGACGCGTCCGAGATCCTGCCGTTGACGATGGCGACACGGGCTCCCCGGCCGTGCGTCAGCCGGATAAGATTTGGCCAAAGCTCGGTCTCAAAGATCACCAGCAACGAAGGCTGGATCTCGGCCAGGAACCGCCGCACGACGAAGGAAAGGTCCACGGGCGCATAACAGATCGTCTCGTCCTTCTCCGCGATGGCGCGCAGGATCTCGTAGCCGGTCGGCGTCACGGTCGAAATGACACGTTTCCTGCCGGGCCAGCGCTGACGCATCAACCGCAGGAGCGACTCCGCCCCGCGCGCCTCCCCGACGCTCACGGCGTGCAGCCACACGACGTCCTGCCCCCGCAGGACGTCAAAGTAGCCCTCGGGGAAAAAACCCAGGCGCATCCACAGGTGCCCGCCGACACGGCCCCGCAGCGCGTAGACCGGCAGGTACAGCACCAGCGCCAAAAAAAGCAGGATGTCGTAGAATAAGTAGAAGATAACCATGGGAGATCACCGACAACAGATACAGCGGGCCATCGCACATCTGAGAATAGAAGTTAGAAAATAGAGGGTAGTCAAGTTTAAGACGCCGCGATATCCCTAAAGGCATCTTGATCGGACCATTCTCTATTCTCTATCTTCTATCTTCGGACCTCCTTCTTTCTTTGCATCACGCACGGGGATGGGCCTTATCGTAGACCGCCTTGAGCTTCTCGGTCGTCAGGTGCGTGTAGATCTGGGTCGTGGCCAGG
>JBLMXZ010000031.1:0-5239 GCA_050258015.1 Deltaproteobacteria bacterium | reverse complement strand
GCAAGCCGAGCGATCTTTGATTTGTAGTCTTTGTTCTTTTTTGTCTGTCGTCTGATGTCTGACGACTGATGACTTTTCGCCGGGGAGTGGCGCAGTTTGGCTAGCGCACCTGAATGGGGTTCAGGGGGTCAGCGGTTCGAGTCCGCTCTCCCCGACGATTTTTTTTCGCTGCGGGATCACTTCAAGACGCGAGGAGGGGCGGATGCTGCCGGATAAACTGGTAAGGCATGCGGATCTCGGGTTATTGATCGTCCGCGTGGGCCTGGGCATCATGTTCATGTTCCACGGCGCTCCCAAGCTTTTCGGCGGCCCGGAAAAATGGGTCCCCGTCGGCCAGGCGATGTCGGGATTCGGCATCACCTTCGCGCCGGCCTTTTGGGGATTTATGTGCGCGTTCTCCGAGTTCGTGGGCGGTGCGTGCGTGGCCATGGGTCTTTTCTTCCGGCTTTTCGCGGCGCTGCTTTTTATCGTGATGCTGGTCGCCTCGCGCATGCTGCTGGGCAAGGGCGGCGGGCTTCTGAGCGCCTCGCAGCCGATCGAGGACGGCATCGTCTTTTTGGGATTGATCTTTGTGGGTCCCGGCCGTTTCAGCCTGGATGCCTGGTTGAGACGGTTTTTTTCATAGGCCGGAGGGTCGTCCGGCGGGGCTCCGCTGAGGCGCCATCAAGAGAGGACGCATGAAGAAACTGCATATCGGGGTAATAGGACTGGGAACGGTCGGTGCCGGGGTCGTCAAGGCCCTGCGCGCGCGCCGGCACCTGATCCGGGAACGCAGCGGCGTGGACCTGCAGCTCGTTCAGGCCTGCGATGCGCGCCGGGGCCAGGGGACGCGCGTCGGCCTGTCGGGCTCGATGTTCACGACACGGGCCCGCGATATCCTCGAGAACCCGAAGATCGACGTGGTCGTGGAGCTCATCGGCGGCATGCACCCCGCCAAGGACATCATCCTGCAGGCTTTTTCGAGGCGCAAGCACGTCGTGACCGCCAACAAGGCGCTCCTGGCGCAGTGCATGCCGGAGCTTTTGTCCGCCGCCCGCCGCAAGGGCCGCCAGCTCAAGTTCGAGGCGTCGGTGTGCGGGGGGATCCCGCTGATCAAGGCGCTTCGCGAGGGGCTTATCGCGAACCGGATCGATTCGCTCTACGGGATCATCAACGGGACGTCGAACTACGTCCTGTCCAAAATGGCGCAGGCCTCCCTGAGCTTTCCGGAGGCGCTGACCCTGGCCCGGAAGAAGGGATATGCCGAACGCAACGCCCGCTTCGATATCGAGGGCATAGACGCGGCGCACAAGCTCGTGGTCTTGAGCTATCTGCTCTTCGCCAAGCACGTCGCCTTCGATAACGTCGTGCGCGAGGGCATCTCCGGCATCAAGGAGATGGACGTGCGCTATGCCCGGGACATGGGTTGCGTCATCAAGCCCCTGGCCATCGTCAAGAAATCCGATAAGGACCTCGAGGTGCGGGTGCATCCGACGCTCCTGCCCGAAGACCATATGCTGGCCGCCGTCAACGGCGTCTTTAACGCGGCCCTGCTGCGCGGAGACCTGGTGGGCGACATGCTTTTCTACGGCCGCGGCGCGGGTTCGCTGCCGACCTCCTCGGCCGTGGTCAGCGACCTGGTCGATCTGGCGCACGGCGAGGAGTCGGGTCAGGCGCTGCTGGCCGCCAAACCCTCGGCGCGGCGCGTGCGCAAGACCGACGAGATCCGCAGCCGTTATTATCTGCGTTTTATGGCCATCGATAAGCCCGGCGTCTTCGCCAAGATATCGGGCGTGCTGGGCCGTTACCAGATCGGCATCGCGCAGGTCCACCAGAAGGAGCGCAAGTGGGCGAAGTTCGTGCCGGTCGTCATGATCACCCACGAGGCGCAGGAGCGCAATCTGCGCCGCGCCCTTGAAAGGATCGACAGGCTGGCCATCGTCAAAGGAAAGACCGTCAAGATCCGCATGGAGGATTTTTAGCGTGGCCTATCAGGGCCTGATCGACCGGTATCGCCGTTTTTTGCCCGTCCGCGACACGACGCCCGTCGTTTCGCTGAATGAGGGGGCGACCCCCCTTATTTTTTCTTCCGTCCTGAGCGCTGCCGCCGGCTGCAGGGTCTTCCTTAAGTTCGAAGGCGCCAATCCGACGGGATCGTTCAAGGATCGCGGCATGACCATGGCGATCACGCGGGCGAAAGAGGAGGGGGCGCGCGTGGTGATGTGCGCCTCCACGGGCAACACGTCCGCGTCCGCGGCCGCCTACGCGGCGCGCGCCGGGATGAAGTGCGTCGTTCTCATTCCTGACGGCAACATCGCGCTGGGCAAACTCGCCCAGGCGCTCATCCACGGGGCGCAGGTCCTCGCCATCAAGGGCAATTTCGACGAGGCGCTTACCCTCGTTCGGGAGATCACGGACAGATATCCTGTGACCCTCGTCAACTCCCTCAATCCCTACCGGATCGAGGGGCAGAAGACGGGGGCGTTCGAGATCTGCGACGATCTGGGCGACGCGCCCGAGTTCCACGCCATCCCTGTCGGGAACGCCGGAAACATCACGGCGTATTGGAAGGGATATCGGGAATACCGGCAGGCGGGCAAGGCGCGTCGTTTGCCGAAGATGCTCGGTTTCCAGGCTGCGGGCGCCGCGCCCATCGTCAAGGGCAGGGCCGTCGCGCATCCCAAGACGATCGCCACCGCCATCAAGATCGGCAATCCCGCGAGCTGGAAGAAGGCCGAGGAGGCGCGCGACGCCTCGGGCGGACGCATCGACGCCGTCACCGATGCCGAGATCCTCTCGGCGTATAAGCTTCTGGCGGCCCGGGAGGGCGTTTTCGTGGAGCCGGCCTCGGCGGCCTGCGTGGCGGGCGTCCTTAAGTTGGCGCGCGCCGGTTACTTTAAACAGGCCGCAGCGCGCAGACCCAAGCCGCGGATCGTCTGTATCCTGACCGGTCACGGCCTGAAGGACCCGGACCGGGCGATCGCCTGTGTCGCCAAACCCAAGGTCCTGCCCGCCAAGCTTAAGACCATCCTGAAACAGATCGGACTGTAAGATGAGGCGTGGTCTCGGCGGCAAAACGATATTGATCACCGCGGGGCCCACATGGGCCCCCATCGACGACGTGCGGGTCGTCAGCAATGTTTCTTCGGGCGAATTGGGATGCCGGCTCGCCCGCGCCGCGGCGCGGGAGGGCATGAAAACGGATGTCTTTCTGGGCGCCGCGACGTATCCGTTCGCGGCGCGGGGCGTGCGCGTTGCGCGTTTCCGTTATTTCGACGAGCTCGCCCGTTTGATCGAGACCGGGCTGCGTCGCCGGCAGTATGATGTGATCCTGCATGCGGCCGCCGTCAGCGATTTTCTTCCGGAGCGCACCAGGGGCAAGATCTCCTCGACGGCCGGCAGCGCGGTCCTGCGGCTGCGGCGCGCTCCCAAGCTTGCGGCACGACTGCGCGCGCTGAACCCGAAGGCGCTGCTCGTCCTGTTCAAGCTGGAAGCGGGTGTCTCGGACGCGGTGCTCCTGGCCCGCGCCCGAAGGGCCATGGCGCAAACGGGGGCGGACCTGGTCGTCGCCAACCGTTTCGCCCGCGGCGGATACAGGGGGTTTATTCTGGGCTGCGGCCGGACGCCGACGGTGATCCCGGCGCGCGCGCGGCTGACCCGGGCGCTTTTTCTCGCCCTCAAGGAAAGGTTGTCGCAATGAAGTACGCGGTCCTCGTCCCGGACGGCATGGCGGACAGGCCCATCGAGCAGCTGGGCGGCAAGACCCCGCTTGAGGTGGCCGAGACCCCGAACATGGATTATCTGGCGGGATGCGGGACCCTCGGGCTGGTTGAGACCATTCCCGCGGATATGGCGCCCGCTTCGGACGTCGCCAACCTTTCTATCCTGGGTTACGATCCCAAGGTCTACTATACGGGCCGCGCTCCCCTTGAAGCCGCGCACCTCGGTATCGATCTGAAGGAGGGGGAGATCGCCTTCCGCTGCAACCTCGTGACCGTCGCGCAGGGGCGTATGGCCGATTACAGCGCCGGTCATATCACGTCCGCCGAGGCCGGCGTCCTGATCAAGGCCTTGAACGCGGCCCTGGGCTCTTCCTCGGTATCGTTCCACGCCGGCGTCAGCTACAGGCACCTGGTGTTGCTGAAGGGGGTCGACGTCGCGGGTCTCGCCGGCTGCGCCTGCACCCCGCCTCATGACATCCTGGGCAAGGACGTCGCGGATTATTCGCCGCGGGGCAAGGACGCCGCCGTGCTGCGGGACCTGATGGAGCGCTCCCGGGCGGTGCTTTCGGGTCACGAGATCAACAAGGTCCGCGTCGACCTGAAAGAAAACCCGGCGAACATGATCTGGCTCTGGGGCCAGGGGCTCAAGCCCCGCATCCCCACCTTCCGGGATAAGTTCGGGGTGACGGGGTCCGTCATCTCGGCGGTGGACCTTATCAAGGGTATGGGCAAGATCATGGGGCTCGCCGTCATCGACGTGCCGGGGGCGACCGGCTACTATGACACCGATTACGAGGGCAAGGCCGCCGCAGGCCTGAAGGCGCTCAAGAGCGGGGATTTCGTCTTTATCCATGTCGAGGCAACCGATGAGGCCGGCCACAACGGCGACCTGCGGATGAAGATCACCACCATCGAGCGGTTTGACAAGATGGTGGTGGGTCCGTTTGTGCGCCACCTGAAAGAGACGCGTGACCTGCGCGTGATGGTCCTGCCGGACCATGCCACGCCCGTCCAGCTGCGTAAGCACGTCGCTGAGCCCGTCTGCGCCGCTTGGGCCGGCAGCGGGATCGCGCACAACGGCTTTTCCTCCTTGTCCGAGGCGCAGGCGCGCCAAAGCTCCGTCATGTGCAAAGGCCACGAACTCATGTCCCTGTTTCTGCGATGAACTCTTTGGTCCTTTTTCTGCTGGGCGGCGCTGTCTTTGCCGCCGGCTACAGGTTTTACGCCGGGCGGGTGGAGCGCCTGTTTCCCTTGGACGTCAAACGGCCCACGCCCGCGGTCACGCGCTACGACGGCGTCGATTACGTGCCGGCGAAGAATGGACTCGTCCTTTTCGGCCATCATTTTTCCTCTATCGCGGGGGCCGGCCCGATTATCGGACCCGTTATCGGATGCATTTATTGGGGATGGTTGCCGGCGTTGCTGTGGATCCTCCTGGGGACGGTCTTCATCGGCGGCGTCCATGATTTTGCCGCCCTGATGATCTCCGTGCGGGAGGAGGGGCGTTCCATCCCCGAGGTGGCCTCTTCGGCCGTCTC
>JBLMXZ010000030.1:0-4764 GCA_050258015.1 Deltaproteobacteria bacterium | reverse complement strand
CCTGCGTGTTCACCATGGCTCAATTATTATAAATTTCCAATGACCAATTTCCAATTCCCAATTACCAATTAAATCTTCAATTCCCAATTATCCAGGAAGACCAAAGACCTTGGGGCCTTTGACATCCCTGCTCTTTATAAAGGGTCTTTATTCCTTCGTTGGCCATTGGACATTGGGAATTATACTGATTCTGGCGCCTTCAATACCCCGTGAAATCCTCGGTCATGATCTTGTCTGCGGGCAGGGAAAGCTTTTTGACAAGCAGGGAACGCATGGCATCGACCATGGCGGGGGGACCGCAGAGATAGAAGACGCGCTGGGCGAAATCGGGGATCTCTTTGACGACCATCTGCTCGTCGATGTAGCCGACGCGGCACCCCTCGATGGGCCCGGCGCACTGCGTCAGCGTGTAGACGACGCGCAGGTTCGTATGGAGGCGCGCCATCTCGTCGAACTCATGGCGGAATATCAGCTGGTCGGCCGTGCGCCCCGAGTACAAAAGGACGAGGTCCGCGTCCAGGCCCCGGTCGGCCGCGTTCTTGAAGATGCTGCGCACGGGCGTGATGCCGATGCCGCCGATCAAAAAACCGGCCCTGGGATGCTCCCCCTCAAGGGTGAACTTGCCCAGCGGGTAACGCACGCGGCAGACGTCCCCGACGCGCAGACGGCGCAGAGCGTTCGAAAAATCGCTGGACGTGAGTTTTTTCGTGAACTGTATGAAACCGTCTTCCGTCGGAGAGCTGGACAGGGAAAAAGCCTTCGGCGCGTCCTTTCCGTTGATATCGAGCGTCAGGATGAGGTACTGGCCGGGCTTGTAGGCGACGTGCTTGTGCGTCTCGAACCGGAACGTGCGCACGTCGCAGCAATGCTCGACGATCTCTTCCAGCCGCAGGGTAAAGGTCTCCAAGGGGTCCTCCCTAAAGCAGGGCCTTGAGCTCGTGGATAAGGCGCCGCTTGTCCTTTTCGGACTTCTTCAGGTAACAGCCGGCCACATCGGTATGGCCGCCGCCGCCGAAGTTCTCGGCGACGCGGCCCACGTTGATGCGGCCCTTTGAGCGCAGGCTCACCCGCCAGCGGTGTTTGTCCATGTCGCGCAGCAAAAGGACCACCCGCACGTTCTTCAGGGTCCGGATCTGGTCCGCGATCGGATCGACGTCCTCGTTGCGGCCGCCGTAACGCTTCATATCCGCTTCCGTTATATAGGACACGGCCAGCCGCCCCCTGCCGTAGAGCCGGATGCGCGCAAAACACAGGCCCAAAAGATGCGCCTCGGCCGCCGTCCGGCACCAGTAGCTCTGCTCCACAAGCTCGTTGTAATCCACGCCGCGCCCCAGCAGATCGGCGCAGATGCGGAATGTCTTTTGCGTGACCGAAGGCAGACGGAAGGAGCCCGTTTCGACGATGAGAGACACCAGGATCGCCACGGCCATCCGGCGATCGACCCTCACGCCCAGGTGCGCCGCCAGATCATAGATGATCTCGCCGACCGCAGCCGCCCGTTCGCTCACGAGGGCCGTGTCCGTAAAATGCCGGCGGAACAGGTGGTGGTCGATGACGACCGTCTTTGCGGCCCTTTGGAAGACCGCATGGTAAAAAGAGCCGAGCTGCGCCTGGGAAGCGCAGTCAAGGGCCACGGCCACGTCGTAGACGGTATCGTGGGGCGGTTGCGTCCGGATGGCGCCGTAGAGCGGCAGAAAATGATAGCGCCGCGGCAGTTCGCTCGGGGAAAAGAGGGCCACGGACTTACCCATCCTGCGGCAGGCCAGCGCCAGGGCCGTCATGGATCCCAGGGCGTCGCCGTCCGGGAACATGTGCACGCACAATGCGATCCGGTTCGCGCCCTTAAGGATCGCCGCCACCCTCCTGTAATCGTCCCGTCTCGCCATATACGGATCGCTCCACCGTCTCAGGGGATCCCCAGTATCTTGACCAGCACGCGCTTCTTTCGTTGTCCGTCGAATTCGCCGTAAAAGATCTGCTCCCAGGGGCCGAAATCAAGCTTCCCGCCGGTGATCGCCGCCACGACCTCCCGCCCCATGACCGTCCTCTTCAGGTGGGCGTCCGCGTTGTCCTCTCCCGTGAGGTTATGTCTGTACTTGTCCACGCCGTAGGGAGCGAGTCTCTCGAGCCACGCCCCGAAGTCGCTGTGCAGACCCGCTTCATCATCGTTAATGAAACAGGAACTGGTTATGTGCATGGCATTTACCAGGCACATCCCCTCTTTGACGCCGCTTTTTTTGACCGCGGCCTCCACCTGCGGGGTAATATTGATGAACTCCTGCCTGTTCTTCGTATTGAACCAGAGGTATTCGGTGTAGGACTTCATCTCGATCCTCTATGATAATCAGGGTACAGGGTACGACGTCCAGGGTACAGAAAGCCAAGCCTTTTCTATGTATTATCTGAACCCTGACCCCTGTCCCCTGTGCCCTGTCTTTTATATCCGCAGCGCCAGGACCCGGGCCAGGAGCCGCCACGGATGCGCCGGAACGAGACGCACGTAAACGCGTTGCCGTTAACCGTCTTCTGGGGACCGAAACGGTTGGCATAATCGCCGCACCGGTAACGCCCGTCCCTTTCGGCGACGAGCTTCATGCAGGGATCATGCTCGTAAACCCCGCAGCAGGCGCCGCACCGGCGACACCGTGCTTCGCGGGCTTCCTCTGTCTCCTTCAGATACGACTGATAGCGGAGGTCATCCATCGAAACATGCGGGTTATGGTCCAGGCCGGGGGGCGGTCCCATAAAGAACGCGCATCCTTAGCCGGATATGCGGGACAGGCTATTGGGGTCCGGCGCCCCTATCCCGCTTCGGGGAGCCGAGCACCCGCCCGAGATCCCAATATTCACAGCGGACGCGGTCGTTCTCCGTTATCTTGACGTCGGCTTCACGGCCCAGGGTCACGATGCCGTGCCACAGGCCTTTGCGCAGGATCACGGGCCGGTCCAGCAGAAAACACCTGATAGAAACCGCGGCCCGCCGGCGCGCCACGAACAAAAGGCAGCGGCCGCGCACGGGTTCAAAACTTTCATAACTTTGAGGATGCTGTTCGAGCCGGTCGATGGCGCGGTCCCGGACCACAAGATAGGCGATGCGCCACCCCTTGCCCGGCTGCCGCAGAACGACATGGAACAGGTTGCGGCGGCGCTGCGCCCTGCCCCGGTTCGGATACCCGATCACACGGCCGAACGGCATAAAGGCCCGGGACGAGATCCGCCGGACCGGCAAGCACAATTTTGACATAACTCCTTAATTATACAAGAAATGCGATGCTGTTGCAAACGAATTGAGGCGGGAAAAAGGCGCAGGCCCGCTTATGCCGGCTCCTGGTGCGTGCTGGCATAGCTGACAAGCAGGTTGGTGTCTGCCTTGGCGATCTTGAGGGTCTTCACACCTATCTGATACTTGCCCTTCTCGCGCTCTATGCAGCGGATCACCTGGACGACCGCCGAGATCGGCAAGCGGGAGACGTGGGGCGGCAGGAGGATCTCGATGGTCATCACCGTCTCCTCCTGGAGGACCTGGTCCGTCACAAAAGCAAACCCGCCGCGGCTGACATCGATGGTCTGCGCGTCGACGTATTGGCCGTGCATCGGAAAACGGATGTCGATGCACGCCGCATACCGGATCGTCTGCCGGCGCTCCGCTCCCTTATAGGAGGACGTATCTATGAAAAAGGCCGGCATCCGCATGATGCGCAGGGCCTCCTCCTTCGAGAATGTCTTATAATAATAGATCTGGTGGGCCGTCACGATGTCCGAGATCAGGCCGACGAAGGGAATGATATCCATCCCCGCCATCTCCGCCAGTTCGCCGACGACCGTCGTGTCGAGAGGGTCTATCATCGCCACGACGAGCGCGTTCTTCATCTTCTCGACGGGCATCACCCAGTATTTTTCCGCGATATCGACGGGGATGGCCGCGACGGCCTCGTCGGTGATCGTGTAGGCGTTCAACGGGAGGAACGGCACCTTGAACTGCTCCGAAAGGCACTGCGCCAGCTCCTTTTCGTCGATATAGCCGAAATGCAGCAGGTATTGCGTGACGTTCCCGCCGTACTGCTGCTGAAAATCGAGCGCCTTGGCCAATTCCTCTTTCGTGATGAATTTGTGGGATATCAGGATCTCGCCGATGCGCCTGTCGTGTTTGTCCAGGGCCTGACGGACGTGCTGCTTGAGGGGCAGGCCTGCGACCCCCGGCTGTTCCGGCGGCGGGAGCGGGGCGGGCGCGACGGGCGGGGGCGGCGGCGCCGTCTGCGGCGCCGCGGAAGAACCGGCCGCCGGTTCCGCCGGCGCAGGCGCGGCGCCCTTGTGTTTCTCCTCGAGCCTCCAGAGTCTCTCCTCAAGCTCCAGGGTCCGGCGGGAGGCCTCCTCCAGCAGGATCTGATAACGGGCCGCTTCTTCCTTCATCTTGATCTGCAGGACGGATTGCTGGTCAAAGGCCGCCTTGGACTGCCGCAGCTCCTCGCGCAAACGCGTCACATCGTCTTTGGAGCGCTGATTTTGACGCTGACGCGCCTCGAGTTCGGAGCACTCCTTGCGCGCGATGTCAACGTCGTTCTTGGCCTGATAATACTGCTCCTCGAAGCGGCTGCCCTCTTCGAGCGCCCTTTTTAGCTGCTGCTCCTTTTCCAAAAGCTGCGCCTGGAGCTCTGTCACGCTGGACCGGGCGCCGCCGTCCCCGGTCGCCTCTTGCGCGCCGGACTTGCCAAGAGCGGCGAGCTCGGCCTGCAGCGCGGCGACCTGTTGCGTCCGCTGGGCAAG
>JBLMXZ010000029.1:0-4899 GCA_050258015.1 Deltaproteobacteria bacterium | reverse complement strand
GCAAGGTACGCGAGCGCCTTGGGGGACCGGATAGCGGCGCTCGAGAGAAAAGAATCGCTTATCAGCGAGCTGCTGGGCGTATATGAACAGCAGTTGGAGTCGGCGCACCTGGAAGGCGCCGCCATCGATAAGGCGCTCGCCGGGAACGAGGAATGGAACGTTCGCGGAGAGCAGGAGCTTCAGCGCAGGATCGAGGAGGACCGGGCCAGGCAGGCAAGTATTCTGTTGCGGCGTCAGCGCGTTGAGAGAATAGAAACGGAATGGATCGGGCGCCGCCAGGCCCTTGATGTTCTTGACGCCCGAATGAAAGGTCTTAAGTCGGCTCTCGACAAGAGGGCGGGAGCGGTCCGTCAGTCCCTCGAAGCCCTGGATCAGGTCACCCCCGAGCGCTATGGCGATCCGGCGGAATACGTCGCCGCCCTGAACGCCGCGGTCGCGCCGGAGGTCACCAACGAGCCGGATGTCGCACAAAAACTGAAAGAGAAGCTGGCCCCCGCCGTCCTCAACGAGATTCGGACGCGCGCCAAGCACGTCAGGGAATGGAAGGCAAAGCAAGAGTTGAGAGAGAAGAAGCGCGCCGCCGTCGCCAGGACCGAGACGGCCCTCCAGGAGGAAGAGCAGCGCCGCGCCGCGCAGGAACCGCCCGCGCAGGAACCGCCGCCGGCGCCGGAGAGGAAGATAACCCCCGCTTCAGGGAGAAATCGCGAAGACGCGCTGCGCCGGGGCGAGAAGGCCGTTGAGGGTGTCCTCCGTGAACTCAAGACGATCAGGAAGCTGTTGGTCGAGGCGCGGACGCAGGATGACCTGATGCAGGTCCAGCGTTTTCTGGATGAGCAGAACCAGAAGTTTGCCGCCGTCTCGATCGCGCCGCCGTGGCTGCTCACGGCGGCCGGCCAGGCCATCGTCGCACTCCGACAGGATATTTCCGCGCGCCTTCAGGGAAAAACATCTTCGGAGCCTCAAGGCCCGGCTTCCGGAGATGTTGTCCTGCCGCCGGGTAAAGAGGGGTTGCCGCGGCGCATGAGGGAGACGTGGGGTTTCTTCGCGCCGGTCGTCTCCCTGGCGCTCCAGGGAAACGTCGAGGCCGCCCGCAAACTGTGGCGTGAGACGGCCTCCGCGCAGGTCGGCGCGAAGTTCGCGTCGAGCAAAAGGGTCCAGGCGCGCGAGGGCGACGCGATCCAGGAGACGATGACGTGGCTTAAAGACCTGGGCGTGATCGTGCCGCCCCGCCGCCCCGGCGCCAGCTCGTCCCCGGCGGCGAAGCAGCAAAGGTTCAGGCGGACGGCCCGAGAGGTCTCGGTCTTCCGGCCGTGTACCGTAGTCAACCCGCAGGGCATCCGCATGCGGCCGGCGATGAACATCGCGAAGTTCGCCGACCGGGCCGCGACGCTGTTCGTCATCCGGATAACGCTTAAGGATGTCAGGAGGGATAAGATATATTCGGCGCTCGACCTCATGCCTTTGGCCGGCTCGTCCATTCCTGACGGCGCCCCTATCGTTATCGAGGTCCGCGGTCCTGCCTCGAAAGGGGTCGAGATGGCGTCGATCTCGGAGTGGATGGCGCAGCTGCTGGCGGACGAGAAGGGCCTCGAGGGCAAGCCGGAGGGCCTGGTCTATCTCGCCTGGTTAGATAACTTGGACAAGGGCACAAAGCCCGCAAGGAAGACATGCAAGGCCGGGCGCGAGGCCACGATCCTGGCCGACCGGCTGAGGGATTTCGGTTCTTACATCCATTGGTTCACGAACAGTGTGGGCCATGACTGTATGTCCATCCATTCTCCGCGTCTTGACGGTATCGAGGTCGCGGTCACCGGTCCGCTCACGGTTTTTGCCAGAGAGGTCTTTGATCACCTCTATATAGAGCGCGATGAGCGCGATTATGACCGTTTCCGGGCGGACGAGCGGCTCTCCCGCAAGACTGTCCTCCTGTATCAACATTATTGCTTCGGCCTTATCGAGTGGATGTCGCGGTATCCGACCGGGGAGTTTGCCGCCGGGATAAAGGTCACGCCGACAGGGCGCAGCACGCGAAACGTCCGCGCACACGAAGAGGTTGTGCTGGCAAAGGCCGGAGAGATCCACGCGCTTATCTCGGACTGCTACAGTGAGTTCATGCGTCTCCTCGGCGATGCCGCCGCAGGAAAAAAGGAGCGTTTCATCCTGCGCGAGACCCTTGAGCGCGAAACGGACGACCAGTTCTTCCCCGTGGTGAGAAGGTTGGGCAAGGGCCTGCCGGTCCTGACCGGGGATGAGGCGGCCTTCGGGCTCGCCCTTTACCTCCTGATCAATAACGCCCGCAGCGCCATGGCTTCTGCCAGACATAAGGGCAGCCATGACGATTGGCTCCTGCAGGTCAGCGCGGACCGCGTCCCGAGTAAGGACGTAGTCCGCATCCGGCTTAGTGACAACGGCATTGGCTACACGAAGAAGCAGATCCCGCATTACTTTGAGCGCAGCTTCCTGACGGCCGGTCTCTTCCGGACAGGGATACGTGCCTATATCGCACGCCGGATCATCGCCGGCTTCGGTGGTACGGTCGCGGTGGATTCCGTCTACAGGAAAGGCGCGACCGTGACCATCGACTTGCCCATGTCCGTAGATAAGAAGCCCGGCGCGGCCAGCTCGCCGGCGTCCTCACCTGCCACCGGGGAGCTGAGGAAGATCGGAAAAAATCTTGTCAGGAAATTTGTTCACGGAGCCCTTGTTTTCCTCATGGTAACTATAGGTGCAATTTTTACACAATCGCCGGCTGCCGGGGCGCAACCCGTGGTCGGGAATGCGGCGTCCTCCAGGCCGGTTGCGACGGGTAACGACGGCTGCATCCTGCCCGACCTTGCGGGTGATGATCTTAAGGTAATAGTCGAGCGAAATGTTGCCGTTCCGATGCGGGATGGGACAATTTTACGGGCGGATATTTATCGTCCGGACCGGGGCGGCCCCTATCCCGTGCTGGTACAGCGCACACCCTACGGAAAGTGGGGGGATTTCAGCCGTTTCGTCAAGGCCGGATATATAGTGGTCAGTCAGGACGTCCGCGGCCGGTTTGACTCCGAAGGCGAGTTTGATTCATTTTGGAAACTCAAGACACACGATGCCGAAGATGGTTACGATACTGTCGAATGGGCGGCCCGCCTTCCCGGATCGACCGGCAAGGTCGGTACTTTCGGGGCTTCCTGGCCCGCAAACCAGCAGTGGCGTCTGGCCCCGCTCGTCCCGCCGTCGCTCGTGGCGATGGCCGCTTTCAGCGTTCCAGCCCGGATATGGGATGGAGAAAAACCCTGCACGATGCGGCCTTGGGCCCTGGAGTGGCTGACCGGGTTCGCCGTTGAGCTGCGCCGGCACGAAAATGTCCCCGGGGTGAATACCCGCTGGGAATACAACAGGCTGCTCCCGAAAGAATTGCAAAAGTGGACCTACTGGCTTCCTTGGGCGGACCTGCCTTCCGATTTCTTCGGCCGTGAAACGCAGAGCCTTACGTCTTGGCTGAAAGATCCTCACGTCGACCCATGGAGGCTGCAAGAAGGATGTAGAGACATCTCGGTCCCCAACCTGGATATCGTCGGCTGGTATGATTATGCCAACGGGGATATGCTCCTTTTCCGGACCATGGTCAAAGACGCCAAGACAGAAGTGGCCCGCAAGGGATCTCGGCTTATCATCGGTCCCTGGTCCCATAACAACACGCACCGCTCCTATGGGAATATTGATTTCGGTCCTAACGCCGCCCTGGACAGGGACGCCGTCAAGATACGCTGGTTTGATTATTGGCTTAAGGGTAAGCAGAACGGCGTAGAAAAGGATTCCCCCGTCAGGATCTTTGTTATGGGGGACAACGCATGGCGGGACGAGCTTCACTGGCCCCTTCAGCGGACTCAAGATAAGTCTCTTTTCATCGACAGCGCTGGCAGCGCCAATACCCCACACGGCAACGGAAGACTGCTCGTCGAAAGGCCGGGATCCGCCAGTATTGACACATACATTTACGATCCGGCAGATCCAGTCCCTTCGCCTACCGGCTATAGATTCCCCATCCCGATAGACCAGCGTTCTTTGGCGGACCGGAAGGATATCCTTGTCTACCAGACAGAGGCGCTGGAGGAAAGGTTGGAAGTCACGGGTAATCCTGTCGTAGAGCTATATGCGTCCTCTGAGGCCCCCGACACGGACTGGTTCGTTCGGCTGATAGATGTCGCTCCGGATGGCCTGGCGCGGAATGTCTCCTTCGGCATGGTGCGCGTCCGTTATCGCAACGGCTTCGAAAAGTCCGAGCTGGTCAGGCCCGGCGAAGTCATCAAATATGCCATTCGGATGGACCCGACCTCGAATGCGTTCCTCCCCGGTCACAGGATTCGCCTTGATATCACCAGCTCCGATTTCCCCAGGTTCGATAGAAACCACAATACGGCGGCAGACCAAAATTGCGACGCCGTATTGGCGGCCGCGCGCCAGACTATCTATCATGGGGCCGAACACGCGACGCGGATCATCCTTCCCTGGGTGCCGAATCCGGAAACGACCGGGAAGCCGCTGGCAGAACGGTCTGTGGGAACAGGGGAGGCGTCGCGGTCGCAGCTATCCGCTTATCCGCTTCATCAGGCCGTAGCGGAAGGTGATATCGAGAAGATCAAGCGGCTCCTTTCAGAGGGGGCCGATATAGACCTTCTGGACTGGCAGGAGAGCACCCCGCTGTGCAGCGCCGTCAAGGCAGGAAAGGCAGAGGCAGTTCGTTTTCTCGTCGAAAAAGGCGCCGATGTCAACGCGGGATCCCGGCCGCCTTTGTATGCCGCGGTCGATGCAAACGATATCACAACGGCTTCCTATCTGATCGACCATGGAGCAAGGGTTGACCTACCCTCGAAGTGGACCCCCCTGGACCAGGCGCCTTATTCAAGCAGCGTC
>JBLMXZ010000028.1:0-3405 GCA_050258015.1 Deltaproteobacteria bacterium | reverse complement strand
CTCGTTTTCGAAAGAGCGAAGACTCAAAAAGTCAAACGTATCTCTCGAAATTGGCTGCCCAGCCTGGACTCGAACCAGGATACTCAGATCCAAAGTCTGATGTGCTGCCAGTTGCACCACCGGGCAATTCTCTCACTCCTGAGGACTTCGAACCGAGGCACCGCTCGCCTTCTGCGCCGCGTACTCCTCAAGGACCTTTTTCTGGAGGTAATCTCGGAACGTCTGCGTGATCGGATGCGCGATATCCCGATGCTCGGACTGCGCGCCCTCCATATCGTGCTCGCCTCCCGCCGGCCGGATGACGGCCGGCAACTGGGTGGCGCACTGATTGCAGTACTTGCTGCGCGTCTCGTTCCTGTAGCCGCACTTGGGGCATGGAACCTTAAGCTTGCGCGACGGCATGGCGATAAAAAGACCGCTCGTGCCATCGATGACCTTGATGTTCCTCACGACAAAGGCGTTGTCGAAGGTAACGGTCGCGTAAGCCTTCAGTTTCTTATCGGGACTCTCCTTCAGGAAAACCTTGACCTCGGTGATCTCCATCGTTCCCCCCTCCCCCCGGGGCGTATCGCGCTACCCCGTGCTCGCCAGGAACAACCGACATCTATCCTTCAGGCGGCGGCTCAAGGCACAAAAAACCCTTTGAGCCCTGTGACGCTCTTTCATCAGGACAAAAAGGCTTGGGCCGCTACCGGACATGTGCACGCGCCCGATGTTGCACGCGTGTAGCGAGTTGTAAACTTCAGAAACGAAAGTATATTTGTTTAGAACGACTTGCGTCAATCGGTTGTAGAGCGCCTTATCAAGGGAAGGCATGTCCTTTGATTTCAAATAAGGGAGCAACATATTAACACCGCCCCCCCTCCTTGTCAACCTGAAAATTTGCCTCGCACCGAGGGCCTTGCGGGGCAGCTTAAGGGCTGCGTAAACGTCCCTGGTGAGGACTTCCAGCCGCGGAACGACCAGGACGTGCCAAAATCTGAGGCGGCCCGGAAGGTCCACTAAGGTAAGGTCGCCTCCGCGGCCCCGTCCTACGGCCCACTTTTCATTCAGCACGAAGAAAGCCACGTCGCTGCCCAGCTCATTGGCGTGACCCACGAGGGTTTCACGGGAAAGCCCCAGGCCAAAAAGCCTGTTGCACGCGATGAGCGTCGTTGCGGCGTCGCTTGAGCCTCCGCCCAGGCCCGCGCCTACCGGGATGCGCTTGCGGACGGCGATGCGGACGCCGCCCTTGAAACCGTAGGCGCGCCGCAGGAGGTCCGCCGCCCGGGTGACGAGGTTTCGATCGTCGCAGGGAACGGCCGGGTCCGAGCACGTCACGCGGACGCCGGGCTTGCGCTCGCGGCGGAAGGACAGCGTGTCGGCCAGCGAGATACGCTCAAAGAGCGTTTCCAGCTCATGGTAACCGTCGGGCCGCCGGCCCAAGACCTCAAGATAAAGATTGAGCTTCGCCGGTGCGGGCAGGATAAGGGAATTCATGGGTGAGGGAAAAGTACGCCGGTCCGTGTGCCTAGGGCGCCAGGACCCGTTCGGCGGCCGCGACGATGTCGGCGGCGGTGAGGCCGTACTCTTTCAGCAGGTCCGGCTCGTCTCCCGACTGGCCGAACCGGTTCTTGACGCCCACGCGCGCCACGCGGACGGGATGCCTCTCGGCGGTGTATTCGGCGACCGCCGAGCCCAGGCCGCCGGTGACGGAGTGCTCCTCGCACACGACGATGCCCCGCGTCGACGCGGCGGCGTCCCGGAGAAGGTCCTCGTCAAGAGGCTTGACCGATGCCATATCGATGACGCGCGCGCTGATGCCTTTTTTTTCCAGGAGCGCCCGGGCCTCGAGCGCCGCCGTGACCATGATGCCGCATGCGATAAGGGCCACATCCTGCCCCGGGACCAGGACCGAACCCTTGCCCAGGACAAAAGGCCTCCTCTGGGCGATCGTCGGCACCTTGGCGCGGCCTAAGCGAATATAGAAGGGTCCCGGTGTCTCGAAAGCGGCCTGGACCGCCTCGCGCGTCTCGGGGCCGTCGCAGGGCACGATCACGCGCATGTTCGGGATCGCGCGCATGATGGCGATGTCCTCCAGGGCCTGATGGCTCGCCCCGTCGGGACCGACGGTCACTCCGGCGTGCGTGGCGACGACCTTGACGTTGAGGTTGCTGTAACAGACGGTATTGCGTATCTGCTCCCACGCGCGGCCCGAGGCGAACATCGCGAAGGTCGACACAAAAACGGTCACCCCGCAGCTTGCCACGCCCGCCGCCGTCGCCACCATGTTCTGCTCGGCCACGCCGAAATTGAAGAAACGTCCGGGGAACTCTTTGCCGAAGAGCGCGGTGCGCGTCGACCCCGACAGGTCCGCGTCGCAGACGACGAGATCGGCCGAACGCCTGCCCAACTCGACCAGCGTCTGGCCGTACACATCCCGTTGGTACAACATCTCTGCCATTGTCTCTTCCCTGGGCGCCGGATCTTCCGGCGGCCTATCTCTTGAGCTCGTTGACCGCTATGACGGTCTCGTCTTTATTCGGCGCCCGGCCGTGGAAATCGACGACGTTCTCCATAAAGGAAACGCCTTTGCCCTTGATCGTCTTGGCGATGAGGATCGTGGGCCTCTCCTTGACCTTCTTCGCCGCCTCCAGGGCCCGGATGATCGCGGCCATGTTGTGGCCGTCGATCGGCACGGCATTCCATCCGAAACTCCGCCACTTGTCCGTCAACGGTTCCAGGCCCATGACGTCGGATATCCGCCCGTCGATCTGGTAATTGTTATAGTCAAGGATGGCGCACAGGTTATCGCAACGGAAGTGCGCCGCGGCCATCGCCGCCTCCCAGACATTTCCTTCCTGGATCTCCCCGTCCCCCAGCAGGCAATAGGTCCGGTAGTCCTTCCCGGTCACGCGCGCCGCCAGGCTCATCCCCAGCGCGACGGACAAACCCTGGCCCAGCGAGCCGCTGCACACCTCGATGCCCGGCGTATGCCGGTCGGGGTGACCCTGCAGGACGGCGCCGAACGTGCGCAACCGCAACAGCTCCTCTTTGGGAAAGTAGCCGTGCAGAGCAAGAACCGCGTAAAGCGCCGGACAACAGTGCCCCTTGGATAAATGGAAACGGTCGCGATCCGGCCAATCCGGGTCGTTCGGACGATGCCGCATGACGGAGAAATACAGCGCCGTGACGATATCGGCGCTCGAGAGCGACCCGCCCGGATGCCCCGAGCCGGCACGCGCCAGCATCTCGACGATCATGAGACGCACCTGACGCGCCTTGGCCTCAAGTTCGCGTATTTTTCTCGAATCTATCACCATTGATTTTGCCTATAACGGGTTTTATTCTTTACAAAATCAACCCCGAAGTCTGCCCGGGAAATTTTCAAGCATTCGTCGGCGCGAAGCGTCCGGGCGAATGCGC
>JBLMXZ010000027.1:0-4900 GCA_050258015.1 Deltaproteobacteria bacterium | reverse complement strand
AGGTGAAGATCAGAAAAGCCACATGAAGAGTTAACAAGGAACAAGGGAAAACCGGAACAAGACGAAGCCTGCGCGTTTAAGATCCCCGGGGGACATTCAAGGAGGGGGGCTGTTTTGTTCTTAGGTTTGGTTTTGATCGTTCATTGTTCTTTTTTCGCCGTTCCTTTTTATTTGAGCGCAGCGCAATGAAGTGCCCTTTTTGCGGTCATAAGGATCAGAAGGTCGTGGATTCGCGCGCGAGCGTCGATGCGCAGGCCGTGCGCCGCCGCCGGGAATGCCTGAAGTGCGGCCGCCGCTTCACGACCTACGAATATATCGAGGAGAAGGCGCTTTACGTCGTCAAGAAGGACGGACGGCGCGAGCGCTACGACCGCAAGAAGATGCTGTCGGGGATCGAGAAGGCCTGCGAGAAGCGGCCGGTCTCCTCGGCCAAGATCGGCGCGCTCATCGCTTTCGTCGAGCGCCAGATGTACCGTCGCTTCGACAAAGAGGTGCCTTCGAAGTTCCTCGGAGAGCTGGTCATGAGCAAGCTCGCCCAGCTCGACGAGGTGGCGTACGTGCGCTTCGCGTCGGTCTACCGGTCGTTCAAGGATGTGAGCCATTTCATGTCGGAGTTGAAGGGGTTCCTGAAAAAGGCAGGCAAGAGATGACGCCCGTTCTTCTGGAGATGGAGCTCAACAAGATCATCATCGACGAGAAGCGGCAGGACCAGATCATCGTCCTCAAGGAAAAGGCGGGCGAGAGGATGCTGCCCATCGTCATCGGGTTCCTGGAGGCCAGCGCCATCAAGATGCGGTTAAGCGGTCTCGTGCCGCCGCGTCCCCTGACGCATGATCTCCTGCAGGCGCTCCTGGCGGCGCTCGGCGCGACCCTGGAGAAGGTCGTCATCGACAAGCTGGAAGACAGCACCTTTCACGCCAAGCTTCATCTCGTGTCGGATGGGGGCGCCCGTCATATCGTCGACGCGCGCCCTTCCGACAGCATCGCCCTGGCGGTCCGCGTCAAAGCGCCTCTCTTCGTGGACGAGGAGGTCCTCCGGCACTCCCAGATATCTCCGCCCGAGTACTGAGGGGACCGCCCAAGGAAGATCCTATGCTCTCATTGCCCCTTGATCACGAGGTCTTCCGGTCGAAGCCCTTCGCGGCGGTCGAGGAGGCCGCCCGGCGGGCGGCAACGCCTATTTACCTCGTGGGCGGATTCTGGCGCGATGCGATCCTGGGGCGTTCCAAAGGGACGTGGGACCTGGATTTCTGCCTGCCCGGCGGCGCGCTCGCCTTCGGCCAGCGCGTGGCGCGTTCACTGCGCGCCCCCTTTGTCGTTCTCGACAAAGACAGGGGGTGCGGACGCCTGGTGTGCCGCCGCCCCCGCGACGGCGAGGCGGCGACCTTTGATTTCATCGATTTCCGCGGCAAGGACCTTTCGCAGGACCTCAAGCGCCGCGATTTCACGATCAACACCCTCGCCTGGGCCCTGCCGCTCGGCCGCCACCGGATCGTCGATCCTTTGGGCGCGATGCGGGACCTGCAGCGCAAGGTCATCCGGGTGGCCGGCCGCCGCGCCTTTGATGAGGATCCTCTGCGGATCCTGCGGGCCTACAGCCTGAGCGCCCTGCTGGGTTTCCGGATAGAGGCCCCGACGCGCGTCCTGATGAGGAAGAAAAAGGGCCTGCTCAGGCGCACGGCCGGGGAACGGCTGCGCGACGAGCTCTTTAAGATCCTCGGCACGCGCGAAGCCGCGCGTTTTCTGAAGGTCATGGACGCGGACGGCGTCCTGGCGGAGGTGATCCCGCAGGTCCGCCTCATGCATCACGTCAAGCAGGGCGGTTATCATCATCTCGACGTGTGGGGGCATTCGCTGGAGACGGTCAGAAAGCTTGAGGATGTCCTCGAAAAGATGTGTTCCCTGCATCCGGACCTGCCGGCGTATCTCGAAGAGCCCCTGGCGGCGGACCGCAAGCGTTACCAGCTGATGAAGTTGGCCGCCCTGCTCCATGATATCGGCAAACCCGAGGCGTTCGAGGTCAAGGCCGGCAAGACGATGTTCCACGGTCACGAGCGCATCGGCCGCGTCATCTGCAAGGACGTCACGCGGCGGCTCAAGCTTGCCACCCGCGAGCGCGAGGCGCTGGATACCCTGATCTTCTGGCATTTGCGGCCGGGGTATCTTGCGGATAACAAGGTATTGACGCCGCGCGCGGTCTACCGGTATCTGCGCGACACGGGGACGGAGGCGGTGAGCGTGCTTCTCCTGGCCGTAGCGGATCAGCGGGCGACCCGGGGGCCTCTGGCCTCCGCGGCGAACCGGCGGCGCCATGAGAAGGTCGCCTTCGACCTGACGCGGCGCTACTTCGACAAGCGGAAGGAGAAACCGTTCGTGCGCCTGATCAACGGTCACGATCTTATCAAAAGGCTGCGGTTGACGCCGGGCCCCTCTTTTTCGGGGATCCTGGCGTCCGTCGAAGAGGCTCAGGTGGAGGGGCGCGTCAGGACAAAGGCGCAGGCATTGGCGTGGGCGAAGAAGGCGGCGGCCCGCTACGCGTCCGGCGAGACCAAAAGAGAGGAACGGACATGAAGATCAAAGGTTTGGAGGTTACGGTTACGTGGGGCGGCGGGACGCAGGCGGGGCTCATGCGTAAGAATATTTTTCCCGCGCATCCGCTGCGCGCGCTGAAGAAAAAGGGGAACGGGGATATCCTGAGCCTGGAGGAGCCGGTGCGCGAAGCGACGTCTCGGGCCCTGGAGACGGCGCATCGCCGCAAGATGGCCGCCCTCGAGCTTGACGTGACGCCGCCGGATGCGGCGGTCACGTTCCCGCGGCGGGCGGTGGCGAAGATCATCGCCCAGGAGATCTATCGTTACGTCAACCGCACCGCGCCGGCCGCGCGCCCCCTCAGGAAGGTGGCGCTCGCCGTCCCCAACAGGAAGAGCGCCGCTTTCTACGAGGAGATGGCCTTTGGCTACCTGCGCCATGTTTCAACGGCCCTGGGGTGCGGTCCTTTCGTGACGACGGACGTCATCATCCAGGTGGGAGGGGGGATCGTCCTGGTCAAGCGGCGCAATCCTCCTTTCGGCTGGGCCTTGCCGGGAGGGTTCGTCGATCCGGGCGAGAGCCTGGAGGAGGCGGCCCGGCGTGAGATCAAGGAGGAAACGGGCCTGACGTGCAGGGAGTTGCGGCAGTTCCATGCCTATTCGGACCCGGCGCGTGACCCGCGTTTCCATACCGTGACCACGGTCTTTACGGCCCGCGCCACCGGCCGGCCGCGTGCCGCCTCGGACGCTGCGGACGCGCGGGTCTTCACGCCCGAACAGTGGAAGAAGCTGCCGATCGCCTTCGACCACGCCCAGATCCTCGCCGACTATCTGCGCAGCAGGAAGTCATAAGCGGCAACGACAAAAAGGCGCGCCTGTTTCTGCAAGAAGCAGGCGCGCCTTTTTCTTTATTTTGGTAATTGGGAATTAAGGAATTAATTGGGATTTGGTCATTGGGAATTTCTTAGGCTATCGTCTATAGTCCTCGAAGTATTCACGTGATCAGATCGTCTTTCCAGATATCGTTTTTGTCTTCTCCCTGCGGCGACGGGGAGGGGATCGTCTTGGGGGTGGGCCTGCCGGGTTCTTTGCGCAGGGCGTAGATGAGGAGGAAGACGACGATACCCAGGAGGAAGTAGAGGCCGTAATGGACGATCTCGTCGGAGATGGACTTGATGAGGGATTTTTTCTTCGCCTGTTCTGACTGCCGTTGCCGCATGGCGGCCCGATACTGAGCTTCATAGGCGGGGACGGATATCTTCGGCCTGAACGGGTTGTCCTCGAGGCTTGCGCCCGGCGGCAGCTCCGTGGCCTTGAAGGGTTCGGCGACGGGCAGAGAGCTTTGCTGCGTTATCGGCGCCGTCGGCCGGGAGAGAGAGGCAGGCGCGGGGATGGCTGCGGCGGGGGACGCCTGTGTCTGCGGCGCGCTCGCGGAAGCCGGCATGGGGGCCGGGAGGGCGGGCACCGCGGGCATCGCCTCGGCGCCGGCGAGTCCCGAGGCCTTTTGCTGTATCTGCTGACTTCGCTGAAGGTCTTTAAACGAATCCTGCGTTCGCCCTTCGGGCGCGGCGGCGAAGACCGCCACGATCATGAGGAGAAGGCACGCCGGACGCATCAAGACAAGTCTATCACAATATCATTCCGGCGTAAATCCGGGAAGGTGGGCGCGCAGCACCCCGAGAAGTTCGTCTTGCGAGCGGACCGTGCTGACGGCTTGGCGCAGGACGCGGATGTTGGGCTCTCCCTTGAGGTACCAGCCGACGAATTTGCGCATTAGCTTGATGGCCCGCTTCTCGCCGTGTTCGGCGATGGCCAGCGCGAGGTGGTGCTGCAGCGTTTTAAGGATCGTCGCGAGCGGCAGGGGACCGGGCGGGGCGCCGGTCGTGAGGAACGTTTCGATCTCGCCGAAGATCCAGGGGTGGCCCAGCGCCCCGCGGGCGACCAGCACGCCGTCGCAGCCGGTCTCATCGAGCATCTTCTTGGCGAGCGGCGCCGACAGCACGTCGCCGCTGCCGATGACCGGGACGCGCACGGCCTTTTTGACGGCCGCGATCGCCGCGTAGTCCACCGACCCCTTATAGAACTGTTCGCGCGTCCGGCCATGGATGAAGACGGCCGCCGCGCCGCATCCTTCGGCGAGGCGGGCGATGTCGGGCGCGTTGCGCATGTCTTTGTCCCATCCGCTGCGCAGCTTGACGGTGACGGGGCGCGTGGAGTGCCGGACGACCGCCCGCAGGAGCTCTTCGAGCCGGCCGGGTTCCCGCATCAGGTTCGCTCCCTCGCCGCGGCGGCAGACCTTGCGCACCGGACAGGCCGCGTTGAAATCAAGAACGTCGTACGTGAAGGTCTCCATGACCTCGAGCCCCTTGAGG
>JBLMXZ010000026.1:0-6665 GCA_050258015.1 Deltaproteobacteria bacterium | reverse complement strand
CGTTCGCTGCCTTTTCTGACGAGCCTGCAACAGACCTTTGTGAAGGTTCGGCCGCGCACGCTCGACCCTGCCGAACCCGAGGCGCGCCGTCTCCTCGGCGTCGTGGGGGCGACGACCGTGCCCGTCTATATATTCGGGGAAGACATCGAGCAGTACCCCCTGTTCGCGCAGCTCTCCCAAACGGTGGAAAAGAAAGGCTCTTACTATGTTGTCCATCCCATGTTCGCGGGTGCCTGCGCCTTCCTGGACCGCCCCTATGTTTCGGGCCGCCTTGACGTGTTTTTCGACCTGACCTATCCCCGCCTTGCGGAGTTGGCGCGCCGTTTGAAGGAGCTGCGGGAACGGGATCGGGATATCGACGTCCGATTGCATTTTCTGGCGGCCGTGGAGCCCGCGGGTGGATTCGTGGCCCGGGGAGGCGATGAGACGGTCGAAGAATTTAGGCGTTTAGCCTGTATCGATGCGTCCGATCCGCAGAAGGTGTTTGATTATCTGGCCTGCCGGACGGATGCCGCCGCGCCCGGGGAGGCGCAGGCCTGCGCCCGCGCCGCCGGCCTGGACGTCGACCGTCTCTCCCGGTGTGCGACCGGACGCGAAGGCGAAGACGCTCTGCGCGCGAACATCGCTTTGACGGACGAGCTCAATATCGGCTTCGGCCCGACGCTCGTTGTCGGCAACCGGGATGTGTATGCGGTCGCCGAGGTGCCGTCCCTCGAGGAGCTTGAGTCTATCGTGAAGGCCGATGAAAAGTAGGAATGAGGGAGAAACGTGGGCTCTAACGATAACGCAAAGATATATCTGCTGGATGTGACCAACCGGGACGGCGTGCAGACGTCCCGGATCTGCCTGTCGAAGCTCCAGAAGACGCTCTTGAACATGATGCTCGACGACATGGGGGTGGCGCAGTCGGAGTTCGGGTTCCCCATGACCCATCACGAGAAGAACTATCTCAACGCCAATCTTGAGCTCGTTGAAAAAGGGGCGATGAAGCGCATCCGGTTGAGCGGCTGGCTGCGCGCGACCGCGGGCGACGTGGACGCGGCGTTCAAGAACGTCCCCGGGCTTAAATATCTTAATCTTTCGATCTCCACCTCCGATCAGATGATAGGGGGGAAGTTCAAGGGCAAGATCGACCGCGGCTCGGTCATTAAGAGTATGGTCGAAGCGACCCGGCTCGCCCTCGCAAAGGGCGCCCTGGCCGTCGGCGTCAACGCCGAGGACGCCTCGCGCACCGATATGGGTTATCTTATTGAGTTTGCGCTGGCCGCACGGCAGGCGGGCGCCGGCCGCATCCGTTACTGCGACACGCTGGGGGCCGACAGCCCGTTCACCATTTACGAGCGTATCCGTAAGCTCGCCGCCGAGGTTCGTCTGCCCGTCGAGATCCACTGCCATAACGACCTGGGGATGGTCGTGGCCAACTCCGTGGCGGGCGCCAAAGCGGCGGTGGATGCCGGGGTCGACGCGCATATCAACACATGCGTCAACGGCATGGGCGAACGGGCGGGCAACGCGGACCTCGTGAGCTGCATCCTGGCCTTGCGTTACGGCCAGGGGCTCGCCGGCGCGTATCCTTTCGACGAGCGCGTAGACCTTAAAAAATCCTGGCATATCTGCAAGTACGCTTCTTACGCTTTCGGCGTGCCCATCCCGATCAACCAGCCCGGTATCGGGGCCAACGCCTTTGCCCACGAGTCGGGGATCCATGCCGACGGCGCGCTCAAGGACCGCCGCAACTATGAGCTGTACGATTTTGAGGAGCTGGGGCGGGGGGAGGCCGAGGTGATCGAGACGGGCCGGCAGATCACGGCCGGCGAGTATTCCGGCATCAAGGGTTTCCGCAACGTCTTCGACAAGCTCGAGGTGGAGTTCAAAGACGATGCGGAAGCGGCCAAGGTCCTCGAGCTGGTGCGGTATGCCAACGTTCATAATCAGAAGCCGCTCGTCGCGGACGAGCTGATCTTCGTGGCGCGCTATCCGGACGCCGCCCGCAAGATATTCACCATGACACCCTGAAAAGACCGATGTCCGATATCCGACAGGACCATGGAGTCTGGTCATTCGGATCCCGGACCCCCCGGATCTCGGTCTTCGGATAGGTCTATATTATGAATACGGTCTTAGTGGGATTGCAGTGGGGCGATGAGGGCAAGGGCAAGGTGATCGATGTCCTGGCCAAGGACGCGGCCTACATCGTGCGCTTCCAGGGCGGCAACAACGCGGGGCACACGGTCGTGGTGGGGGGCAGCGCTTTCGTCTTCCATCTGCTGCCGTCGGGCGTCTTGCGCGAGGACAAGACGTGCATCATCGGCAACGGCGTCGTCGTCGATCCGGAGGTCCTGCTCAATGAGATCGCCGTTCTGGGGGACAAGGGCATCGACGTGCGCCGCCACCTGCTCGTCGCCGAACAGGCGCACGTCATTTTTCCGTATCATCGTATCCTCGACGGCCTGCGCGAGACCAAGCGCGAGCGCAAGATCGGCACGACCGGCCGCGGCATCGGTCCCTGCTACGTCGACAAGGCGACACGCTGCGGCATCCGCGTCGTGGACCTGCTCCATCCGCGCCTGCTTGAGCGCAAGCTGCGGGACAACCTGGCGGAAAAGAACGAGGTCTTTCGCAAAGTCTACGGACATCCCGGCTTTGCCTTCGACGATCTTTACAGGACGTATCTCGGTTACGGCCGCAAGCTCAAGGGGATGGTCGCCGATACGGTTTCGATCCTTCATCAGGCCGTGATGAAGAAAAAGCCCATCCTTTTCGAAGGGGCCCAGGGCGCCTTCCTGGACATCGATTTCGGCACGTACCCTTTCGTCACCTCTTCCAACACCATCTCGGCGGGCGCCTGCACGGGGACCGGCGTTGCGCCCACCCACATCGACCGCATCGTGGGTGTGGTCAAAGCCTACACGACACGCGTCGGCGAGGGGCCCTTCATCACGGAGTTTCCCGGCATCATGGGGGATGCCATACGGGCCAAGGGCCAGGAGTACGGGGCCACGACCGGCCGGCCGCGGCGTTGCGGCTGGTTCGATGCGGTGATGGTGCGCCGGGCCGTCATGCTCTCCGGGGTCGATACGATGGCCGTCATGAAGCTGGATGTTCTCGACAGCCTGCGGACGATCCGTGTCTGCACGGCCTACAGATATAAGGGAAGGCTCTTTCGCGACTTTCCCGGGGACCTGGAAGTCATGCAGAACGCGAAGCCGGTCTACAAGGACTTTCCCGGCTGGGGGCAGACGACGAGCCATCTGAGAAGGTATAAGGATTTGCCCCGGCCGGCGAAGGCATACGTCAAGGCCCTGGAGGATATGTGCGGCGCCAAGGTCGACATCATCTCCGTTGGTTCCGGCAGGGAAGAGACGCTCTTTAAGTAAGCGGGGATTTGTCTTGACGAACCCCCTGTGCCTATGTTAAGGTAAGCGAGTCCGGTCGTGGCAGGTTTCAGAGAGTAAACCCCTAGTAACGCAAGGGGTTAGATTTTTTCAGAGCCGGTTTTGGATTCGCCGCATCCCCGGACGGACAGCATGAAGAAGATACCCTTAACCGTCGTCATCGTTGTCATTATTCTTTTGCTGGGTCTTGTCGCGCGGGCATCCATGAACAATCGCGCGCTCGACAAGCGTTTCCGCGAGGAGATGGCCAGCCGTTTTGATGTGGAGCAGAAGGCCATGTCTTTCGAGAAGGAACGCGCCGCCCTTTATGCGCGCATCAAATCCTTGAATGCGGAGCTTGAGAAGGACCAGGCGACGATCGGCGACCTGCGCAAGTCGTTGGAGCTGGCAGCCCAGGAGAACAACGGGTTGAGGGATTCCTTGTCCCAGTTGCGCAACAACATCGAAGCGCAGCCGGCATCCGGAGCAGACGGGACCATGTGATGCGGGCGTAGGCACGATCGCCGGGGCGCGACGTCTCCCATGGGGCGTCTTCTCAAGGGGATCCGGTCGGTTCCCTTTTTTTTGGGCTTTTGCGTGGATGTTTGAGGCGTTTGCAGCGGGTTCCGCTCGGTCCGTGGCGGCCATCGGGAAGCGACGGGAGGGGGCGGCTTGCGGATTCGGGCAGGGGTAGATCGGAGGGCACAATGAAGACGAAAAGCGGCAAGGGGGCGGCAAAGGCAAGAAAGCCGGCGGCGAAGAAGGTCGTTTTGCCCCGGCGCCGGGTGACGGGTCCGGCAAAGAGTCTTTTGAAAAAAGTCCAGGAGATCCCGCTGCAGGAAACACGCGTCGTTGAGGCGAAGTTCTACACGGGCGCCGGCGTCGCCGCGTATCAGAGGCCGGCGAAGATCCCCATCGAGCAGAGGGCGCTGCCCGAGGGATATGACGAGGACGTTTGCGTTCTGCAGGTGCGCGATCCGTGGTGGGCGCACGTCTATTGGGACCTGCGGTTTAAGACGTGGGATGCCTGCCGCAGCCGCTACGGCGCGGATTTCGAGAAGTCCCGCTGGATCTTGCGCGCCTATGATATCAGTTTCATCAAATTCGACGGCACGAACGCGCACCGTTCCTTCGACACGAGCATCGACGTCAAGGCGCGCAACTGGTATCTGAACCTGGGGGCGCCCGGCACGTCCTGGTGCCTGGACCTGGGTTTCGTTCTGCCGGACGGCCGTTTCATCGCGCTCGTGCGCTCGAATGTCGCGGCGCTGCCTCTCGACGGCCCGTCCTGGATGACGGACGAAGAGTGGATGATCCCCGACGACGCCTTTCGCCGTCTCTACGGCATGTCCGTCGGTCTGGGGCCGAACGTTTCAAGTCCGGTGGGCAAGCTCTGGCAGGAGCGGCTCAAGAGGGATGTCTCCTCCGGCGCCGTCACCTCCATGGTGAGCTCGCCCGTGGGCAGGAAAGGCGAGAAGCTGCCGTTCTGGCTCGTGGTCGACTGCGAGCTTATCGTCTACGGGGCCACCGAGCCGGACGCCCGCGTGACCGTGCAGGGCAAGCCCATCACGCTGCGCAAGGACGGGACATTCACCTTGCGCTACGCCCTGCCTGACGGCCGTCAGGACATCCCGGTCGTGGCGCGATCGGCCAAGATCGATGAGACGCGCACCATCACTCCCATCGTAACGCGCAAGACCACCCGTAACCCGTAAAGTCCGGATAATCCCAATCCCGCATCGTGAGGAGAGCCAGCGATGACTAAAGGATATTTATGCATGGTCCTGCACGGCCATTTGCCGTACGTGCGGCATCCCGAGCACGAGAACTTTCTCGAGGAAGACTGGCTGTATGAGGCGATCACCGAGACCTACATCCCGCTCATCGAGATGTTCGAGCGCCTGAGCGCCGAAAACGTGCCGTGGCGCATGACGATGTCCGTCACGCCGACATTGGCGGCGATGCTGACCGACGGTCTTCTCCAGGACCGCTACGCGCGCCATATCGAGAAGCTGATCGAGCTGGCCCATAAGGAAGTGGAGCGCACGCGCTGGCTGCCGGCGTTCCAGAGGCTGGCGTTGATGTACCTGGACATGTTCACGCGTTCGCGCGATCTCTTCGGGCGCTACCAGCGCAATCTCGTGACCGCTTTCCGGCGGTTCCAGGACGCGGGCAACCTCGAGATCATCACCTGCGGCGCCACGCACGGTTATTTTCCCCTGATGGACGTGGCGAAAGAGTCGGTGCGGGCGCAGGTCCGCGTCGCCGTCGACCAGTACACGCGCCTCTTCGGCCGCAAGCCGCGCGGCATCTGGCTGCCGGAGTGCGGTTACCAGCCCGGCGACGACGCCGTCCTTAAGGAAGCGGGGATAAAGTATTTCTTTACCGATTCCCACGGCGTGCTGCATGCGACCCCGCGCCCCAAGTACGGCGTCTTCGCGCCGGTCTATTGCAAGTCGGGCGTGGCCTGTTTCAGCAGGGACATGGAATCCTCCAAGCAGGTATGGTCGAGCGTCGAGGGGTACCCGGGCGACTACCTCTATCGCGAGTTCTATCGCGACGTCGGTTTCGATCTCGATTTTGAGTATATCCGTCCCTACATCCATCCGGACGGCATCCGCATCAATACCGGGATAAAGTATTACCGTATCACCGGCACGGGCAACCATAAGGAGCCCTACGACCCGGACGCGGCGCGGGAAAAAGCCGCGGAGCACGCGGGCAATTTCATGTTCAACCGGGAGAAGCAGGCGGAGTTCCTCTACGACATGCTCGGGCGCGCCCCGATCATCGTCTCTCCCTATGATGCCGAGCTCTACGGGCACTGGTGGTTCGAGGGGCCGATGTGGCTTGAGTTCCTCATCCGCAAGGTCGCCTACGACCAGAAGACGATCCGGATGGTGACCGCGCCCGAGTATCTGGCGGAAAACCCGAAGAACCAGGTCGTCACGCCGTCCATGTCGAGCTGGGGTTGGAAGGGGTATTCCGAGGTGTGGCTCCAGGGAACGAACGACTGGGTCTACCGGCACCTGCATCGGGCGTCGCGCGTGATGACGGACCTGGCCCGCCATAATCCCGATGCGGGCGGGGTGAAGCGCCGCGCGCTCAACCAGGCCCTGCGGGAGCTTTTGCTCGCGCAGAGCTCGGATTGGGCCTTTATCATGGCCACCGGAACGCATGTCTCTTATGCGCAGAAACGGACGCGCGACCATCTCCTGCGTTTCTTCCATCTCGCGGAAGAAGTGGGACGCGGCGATATAGACGAAAGCTTCCTGCGCGACGTGGAGTCCA
>JBLMXZ010000025.1:0-8205 GCA_050258015.1 Deltaproteobacteria bacterium | reverse complement strand
AAAAGATGCGCTGACAATTTGTTAGGCTAAAACAATAAAACAGAACGCCTGAAAGACTACTCTACACCTTTCCCAAAAAAGTATCCTAAGGCGAGTGTTATTAGAGCAGTGTTCTGGACCGTTTCCAGATAACCCCTTTAGCCACATAGGGTTTTGCTGGACCTGTCCCCTTCGGTATACGCCTGCCGATGGGGCTTGTCAAGACAATAAGGACTCGAACCTTCGGACCTTGCGCAGAAAGCGCACACCCGCCTCTCAAATAGGGCGGGGTGTGTCGCTCCCGCCACAAACCCTGGCGGGTCGCTCCTTAGGAGGGGGCACGCCCCCTCCTAACGCTCACACCTGAATGAGGATCGGGGTATCGCTGTTCTCCCCCAAGCGTGGGGGACGGTCTCCCCCACACCCCCTTTAGGTCCGAGGTTCGAGTCGGGAAGGACAAAATAAAAAAGGGAGCCCAAAAGGGCTCCCTTTTTATATTTACTCCCCCGCGAGGACTCGAACCTCGGACCTGGTGGTTACACTTGACCCGGAGTCTCTTCCGGAAGTGGACTATATCTTTACCCTCGACTTGACGTTAGGGTAGCAGGTGCATAGTCTCTGAACCTTCCCTCATCGAAGTCTTTTCGGACCTCTCTGGGGCTCGGCTGCTGATTACCCACGGCTTGACGTTTGGGCTTCCAGCAATCCTCCTGCTGTTTCAACCCCGGTTTCCCGGGGAAGCTGCGATTGGGCATGGACTTCTCGGTGACAATTGGCACAAAGCAATACACACTTTTCGAGCTCCTCCTTAACTTTAGCCCAGCTTCGCGTATAACCTTTCGCCGAGATACTAAAGTCTTTGCGGGAAGAGTCCCTGTGATGAAACTCTAAGGCGTCACCACAGGTATCATAGCCACAGTTCTGACAGCAGCCGCCTTTATATTTAATCGCCATCTCTCTCATCTTCTTGCGTCTTTTGCGGACAGCGGCAATCAAATACTGGCGACGGTCAGAATAGCGCCGTATGTCTTGCTTCACCAATCTCACCTCCTCCCCATGTCTGGCCTCACCGACCCTTGGTCGGCCTTCGGCCTCCCACAGCCACTCGCTCTACCGACTGAGCTACGGGGGAATATGAGAAAAAGCGGGTAAAACGTCGGAATGTGGGTCAAATTATAAAGGAAAACCCGGGCAGCGTCAAGACAAATACCGCCTGTTGCGGCCTCCTGGAAGTATGTTACAATATCCCAAGACCTTAGCAACGAGGACCCTCTTGACCTTTCGCATCCCAGGCGCACGCCTGCGCCCCATACACCCCACGGCGGCCGCCGTCCTGCTGATCCTTATCGGCGTCCTCGCGGCCTACGGCTCGGGCCTCTTTGCCGGCTTCCATTTCGACGACAAAGTCCTCATCCTTGAAAACGACCTGCTGCGCGAGCCGGGGCACCTCGCCGAACTTCTGACAACGCCTTTCCTGGGGGCCTATTACCGCCCGCTTGTCCTGCTCTCCTTCCTTATCGACTACCGGCTTTGGGGCGCGAACCCCCTCGGCTTCCACCTGACCCAGATACTCCTGCACTTCCTCAACGCCTGCCTCGTCTTTCTGCTCATCCGCACGCTCTGGAACAATACCCGTGCGGCAATGATCACGGCGGTCCTTTTTGCCGTCCACCCCATCCAGGCCGTTGCCGTCGATTACATCGCCGACAGGGGCAACCTCCTGGCCGCGCTCTTGCAGCTGTCGGCCCTGCTGTGCCTCCTGCGGGTCCGCGAACAGCGGGACAAGACAACAGATATGCTCCTCCTGAGCGGCCTCCTCTTTGCCGCGGCCCTGTTCGCGCGCGAGAACGCGCTTCTCTTTCCGGCCCTGGCCGTTATCGTCCTGTATGCCTCGGGAGAACACCGGACCCTTCCCGGCCGCGTCTTCGCGCTGGCCGCGCTGGCCGTCAGCCTGGGCTTCTACGCGATGCGGCGGTCTTTCGTCCCCCTTTCCGGGATCGTCTTGCCGGGCGCGGCCTCCCTGCTCTCCTGGAAGGGGATCGCCTCGTTCTCCTATGTGATCTTCTCTTACGTGCGCGGCATGATCCTGCCCGGCGACATCCATTTTATCCGGCAGATCGCGCTGCCCGCCTGGGGCGGCGCGGAGAGGGTCGTTTTCCCGCTCTTTCTCGCCGCGCTCATCGCCGCCTGCGTTATCGCGGCCCGGCGGCGCGGCCCCGTCTTCTTCGGCCTGGCATGGTTCCTCGTCTCCAGCCTGCCTCTTTATGGCTTCATGTTCGCGCGGCCCCATACCGGCCTCTTCATCCAGGACAACCAGGCGTACCTGGCCTGTATCGGTCCGCTCTTTTTGATCGCCCTTTTCCTGGATCGCCTGCGGGTCTTTTTGCCGCGCATCCTTGGGTCTCTCATTACCGCCGGCTTATGCTGTCTTTTTATCGCCAAGGCGCTCGCCTTCGGCCGCCTGTACGGCGACGAGGAGGCCTTCCTCAAGGAATGGCTGCGCGTGTGTCCCCGCTGCGAACTGGCGACCCTCTATCTGGGAAGCTTCTACAGGCAGGCGGGGCGGCCGCAGGAAGCGCTCGCCTTTTTCCGGCGCAGCATCGTGGGCGTCCCGACGGACGCGAAGGCGCTCGCCGGCATCGGCGCGCTGTATCTCGATACGGCGGATACCGAAAGGGCCCGCTCCGCCTTCGGGGAAGCCGTGACCCTGGACCCGACGACCAAAGAGGCCTGGCTTGGATTGGCGCAAGTCTCCCTGCGCGCCCGCCAAACGACGGCGGCCGAACGCTATCTGCGGGAATCGATCCGCCTGGCCCCGGCGTGGCCCCTGCCCCGGCTCGAGCTCATCAAGCTCTACGCCCACGAAGGCAGGAACGCGCAAGCCGTCGAGGAGGCGCTCGCCCTTCGCAAGGCCGCCCCTTGCGTCGAAACGACGCACTATATGCTGGTGGCGCTGTATCTGGCCGGCCGCAACCCCCAGGCGGCGCTCGATGCGGCGCAGGGAGTTCTCAGCATAACCGCGGACCTGCCGCAGGCCTGCCGCGACCTCGCCGCCCTTTTTGAGGAAGCGGGCTACGCGCCTCTTGCGCGGGCGTTCCGGGAACAGGCCGGCCATGAATAACAGCGCGCCTTCCGGATCCATGCTGCCGAAACGATCCCCCGCTGCTTCGCCCCTGGTGGCCGGCGGCCTCATCCTCCTGTGCGTCCTCGCCGCCTACGGTAATTCCGTCTCGAGCGCTTTTCTTGTCGATGACGGGCCCTTGATCACGGACAACTACCTCCTGCGCCAGCCGGACAAGATCCTCGAACTCCTGCGAACGCCCTATCTTGAGAACTACTTCCGTCCGGTGACACTGCTGTCCTTCTTCTGCGATTACCGCCTGTGGGGACCCGCCGCGCCGGGCTTCCACTCGACGAACATCCTTCTCCATTTCGCGAACGCCTTGCTGCTCTTCTTCCTGTTGGGCCGGCTCTTCGGCCGCAGCGGCCCCGCCCTCCTGGCGGCCATGCTCTTCGCGGTGCATCCGATCCATGCCGTTGCCCTTAACTACGTTGCCGACCGCGGCAACCTCCTGGCCGCGCTCTTCTCGCTCGCATGCCTGATCTTCATCGACAAGGCCGCGGACAAGGCCGGCCGCCGGGCCCTCGCCTTGCGGACGCTTGCCGTGTTCGCCTTTCTTCTTGCCCTGCTGTCCCGCGAAAGCGCCGTGCTCCTGCCCGCCTACGCCGTCGCGTGCGTGATCATTAAGCGCCGGCCGGTCCCCCGCGGGGAGCGCCTCTTTCTCGCCGCGCTCTTCCTCGCGGCGGGCGCCTACGTCCTGCTCACCCGGCACCTGTTGCCCATGCTGATACCCAGGTCGCCGATCCTCTTCTCGGCCGGCGCGATCGGTGCCTTTTCTTATACCATCGTCCGATATCTGGGCCTGCTCCTTTGGCCCGACCGGATCCTCTGGGTCCGGGAGATCCGCCTGATCGGGCCCGAGACATTCCTCTATCCGGCCCTTATCCTGTGTATCGCCGTCCTGGCGGCGCTCTCGGCCCGGCGGTCGCGGGCCGTTCTTTTTGCGGTGCTGTGGTCCCTGGCGGGCTTTCTGCCGCTCTACTTCTTCATGGGGGCGCGTCCCCATCTGGGGTTCATCATGCAGGACAACCAGATATACCTTGCCTCGATCGGCCCGCTCTTCCTCGCCGCCTGGGGCATCGCCCGCCTGGTCGAAGCCTCCAGGTCAAAAATGTCCTGGCTGCTGGTCGCCTGCCTCTTATGCCTTTATGCCCTTTCCGCCCGTTCCTTCAACGCGTCCTACAGGGACCCCGAGAGCTTCCTGCGGGACTGGCTGCGCCAAAGCCCCCATTCCGATATCGCGGCCGCCAACCTCAGCCAGTATTACGAAAAAAAGGGGGACATGGAACGCGCCCTGCATTATTGCCTGATCAACTTGACGGGAGGCCCTCGTGACGCAACGCGCTTGTTGAGCGCCAGCATCATCTACCAGGACATGAAGAAATATGCCGAGAGCGAAGCGTGTCTCAAGAAAGCGCTGGAGATCGCCCCCGACCGTTGGGACGTCCTGTATAACCTCGGCGTCTTTTTCTGGAAACGCGGCGACACCGCCCAGGCCGAGACCTTTTTCCGCGAAGCGGTGTCCTCGGCCCCTTCCGTTCCCTGGCCGCGGCAGAGTCTCATCGTCTTGTGGGACGCTCAAGGCCGCCGGCGCGAAGCCATCGCCGCCGCGCAACAGATGCGCCGGCAGTTCCCCTCTTTCCGGCCCATAGGATTTCATCTCATAACGTGGTATCTGGAAGGCAAGCGGCTCAAGGAGGCGCGGGAAGAGGCGCGCGCCATGCTGGAAGACGACGATCAGCCGGCCGCCACGGGCCTCGCGCTCGCGGGAGTCTTCTACAGATCGGGATGCTCGGACGAGGCGGTCCTCCTGCTCGACGACATACGGGCCCGGTACCCGCAGCAGGTGCAGACGCTCCTCGACTCCGGCATCGTCGAACAGCAGGACGACGAAGTCACGCAGGCCGTGGCCCTGTGGCGAAGCCGCGGCAACCATAAAAGCTGAGACTCCCGGCTTTTGGCTCTTCAAAAGCAAGGGACAAAGGGACCAGGGCGGACCCGCAACGGCAAAACAAAAAATCCGCTCCCAAAAGGGAGCGGATTTGAATCAACAACGTCGCCGGCTTATATTTCCCGGCGTCCCTCCAGCGCGCGGGCCAGCGTCGCCGGGTCCGCGTACTCCAGGTTGCTGCCCACCGGCAGGCCGATACCGATACGCATCACTTTGACCCCCAGCGGCCGCAGAAGCTTCGTCAGGAAGATGGCGGTCGCCTCTCCCTCGGTGTCCGAATCCGTGGCGATGACGACCTCCGACGCCTTGCCCTCCTTGGCGCGCGTGATGAGCCCGTCGACACGCAGGTCGTGCGGACCGCGCCCCTCCAAAGGCGAGATCGCGCCCAACAGGACGTGGTAAATCCCGTGGAAGGTCCCGCTGCGCTCGATATTCTCCACGTCCTTGGGGTTCTCCACCACGCAGATCGTGCCGTGGTCGCGCCGCGGATCCGAGCAGATGGCGCAAACCTCCGACTCGCTGAAATTATTGCACCGGCTGCAGAAACGGACCGTCGCCTTGACGTTGGCGATCGCCTCGTTGAGCGCGCCGACCTCTTCGCGCGAAGACTCGAGGAGACGATAGACGATCCTCTGCGCGCTGCGCCGGCCGATGCCGGGCAGCTTCATCAATTCCTCGATCAGGCGCTCGATGGTCGCGAGACTGTATCCCATGATTACGAGATGACCTTTCCTTTGAAGAGGTCGAGCGCGGACTTGACGATCGGCGCCTCCGGCGCGGGCGGCTCCTCCTCGGGGATCTCGGCCTCCTCGACGATGTCGCAACGAATGCGCAGCCGCGCGCCGCACGCCTCGACGAGCGCCTTCGACAGGATCTCCAGATTGTCCTTATGGGCGAGCGCCTCCTTAAAAAAGACGCTGCGGCGCGGGAATCCAAGCGTCAGCTGATCGCCCTCCAGCTTCACGGGACGGCCGTGTTTCAGATAGGTGGCCAACGACATTTTTTTCTCGGATACGATCCTGTTCACGCGCCCCCACGCCTCCAGGATCCCCTCCAGGGTACAGCGGGGTTCTTCAAAAGACGTTAACGAAGCGTCCGCCGCCCCCTTCTCTTCTTTTAAGACGGCGAAGTGGGATCTCGACCCCTTCTTCGGCGTGTCCTCTTCTCCTTTTGGGGATACTTCCGCACCCCCCTGCGGGGAGGCGGACGCGCTCCCCTGCGGGGTCGCGGCCGCGGAATGCCCGGCAGGGTGTTTCTGGGCCAACTGAGAAAGCTTGACCGCCAAAACATCCAGAGCGATGCGCGCCGAGTGCAGGCGCCGCGCCATGTCCTGGGCCACGAAGAGGTGCCCCAGCGAAGTCAGGATATGCCCCAGGGACAACGCCTGGGCCTGCCGGCGGACGCGCTCCTGCTCGTCCGCGGCCAACTCGATGAGCGCCGCGTCCTCGGGAGCGGCGCGCAGGACCATCAGGTCCCGGTAATATTCCAGCAGGCCGTCCAGAAAGCTGTCGAGGTCCTTGCCGCGGTCCACCACCGCGGCAACCTGGCGCAGGGCCGCGGCCGCGTCGCCCGCCGTGACCGCTTCCACGAAATCGAAGAAGACCTTGTGCTCGATGACCCCCAGGACGGCGATGATATCGTCCAGCCGGATCGTGCCCGATGAGAACGACGCCACCTGGTCCAGGATCGACTCGGCGTCGCGCAGACTCCCGTCCGCGGCCCGGGCGATGGCAAAGAGCGCGTCCTGCGGCAGGGAAAGCTTTTCGCTGGCGGCGATCTCCTCAAGCTTGGCGACGATCTTGGCGGCCGGCAGGCGGACGAAATCAAAACGCTGGCAACGCGAGAGGATGGTCGGCAGGACCTTGTCGGGATGGGTCGTCGCGAAAACGAAACGGACGAAAGGCGGCGGCTCCTCGAGCGTCTTCAACAGGGCGTTGAAGGCCTCGGCCGTGAGCATGTGGACTTCATCGATGATATAGATCTTGCTTTTACCGGTGAGCGGGGAGAACTTGACGTTCTCGCGCAGCGCCCGGATCTCATCGATGCCGCGGTTGGAGGCGCCGTCGATCTCGATGACGTCGAGGCTGCGCCCCTCGGCGATGTCGCGGCACGCGCCGCAGACGCCGCACGGCTCATCCGTCGGCCCCTTCTCGCAGTTGAGGGCTTTGGCGAGGATGCGCGCGCAGGAAGTCTTGCCCACCCCCTGGGGCCCGGCGAAGAGATACGCCTGGCCCAGCTTCCCCGTGCGCACGGCGTTCTTCAGGGTGCGGGTGACGTGCTCCTGGCCGACGACCTCTTCGAAATCCTTGGGCCGCCATTTGCGGGCAAAAACGAGGTAAGACATCAGCGGAAGATAGGCAATGGACTATGGACGATGAAAATCAAAAACGGCGGGAGCTCAATCAGCGGCTTTCTCCGTCTGCTCAATCTTACCATCATTCGCCGGCCCGCTCAAGGACATTCCCGGCTCCGCGGGCCGGGGACGAACACCCAGCGCATAAGCCTTCTGCCTGTCCTCGGCCGCGCGGGCGGCATCGCCCATCTTCTCGAAGACGCCGGAGCGCAGCCAATAGCCGGCGCCGACATCCGGCAGCAACCGGATCGCGCGCGTCAGGTCTGCCAGGGCCTTCTCAAGCTGGTCCGTCCGGGCGTAAGCCTCCGCCCGGCCCAGGAGGGCGACATAGGCCTCCTGGTCGGACGGCCTCGCCCGCAGGGCCCTGTTGTAATCGCCGACCGCCGCCTCCCACTTCTCCTGGGCCTCGAAATAATGGGCGCGGCCGACAAAAGCCGCGGCCCCGTCGTTGATCCCGGTCGTCTTCAGAAAATCATCGGTCATTTTATTCTGATAGGCGTCGTAGGACAGGTCGGCGCCGAAAGGCGCCTGCCCGCCCGCTGCCGGCCGCACGCGCCTGTTGCGGGGACGCGCCAGAACGGCGCCCGAGACCTTGAACTTGCGGATCACCTCAAAGGGCTCCCGCTCCAGAACGGCCGCATCCTCCTCGGGAAGAAAATAATAGTCGGCCTGGCCGTCCCGTTTGATCCTGTCCGGGTCGCGGTCCAGCCACCACAATCTTCTCGTCACGACGTAATAGTGGATCGCCGGACGGAAGAGCCAGGAGTTCTTCAGCGTCACGGACTTGGGCTCCAACGCCGA
>JBLMXZ010000024.1:0-13047 GCA_050258015.1 Deltaproteobacteria bacterium | reverse complement strand
CGATCCTGTCCAGGATGCGGCGGGCCTGTTGCGCCTTGATCTTATGCGTGTCGAACGCGCGCGGCGCCCGGAAAGCGGCCTGCACGGCGTTCTTCGTGATCTCATGGAATTCCACGCGCAGGACGTTCTGCTTCTTGAGCTTCATCCACTCCTTAAGGTTCCAGCCGATTGCCTCTCCCTCCCGGTCGGGGTCGGTGGCGAAGTAGACCGTATCCACGTCCTTCGCTTTCTTCTTAAGCTCCCCCAGCAGCTTCTTCTTGCCCGGGATGACGACGAGTTCGGCCCGATAGTCGTTGCCGATCTCGATGCCGAACTCCTTCTGCGGGAGATCGACGACGTGCCCCATGGAGGAGACGACGGAAAAGGCGCCCCCGAGGAATTTCGATATCGTCCGGGCCTTGGCCGGTGACTCCACGATCACCATCGATTTTTCAGACATGATTCTCCTTGATCTTGCCTATAATGAGTTTCTATACCTTACAAGATTAACCCCGAAGCCTACCCCGGAAATTTTCAAGAATCCGCGCAGGCAAATTCGAAGAAAATTTTGGGGTGTTTAGGCCAGGGGCAACTCTTGCCTATAATGGGTTGCCCAAAAATGACGGCGTTTGTCGAGCCAGATCCGACCTCGGGCTAGATCCGACCTGCGGCCACGAACATCTTCCCCGGGACCTGGCGGACGGCGGCTTTCATCTCCAAACCCAGCAGCACGCCCGCTGCCCGACCCGCGGGTGTGCCCGTTTCCCGGCATATATCATCGATATGTTTCGGCTCGTCGTCCAGAACGGCGAGCACCCGTCTTTCCTCCTCCGACAAGGCTCCTTCGGGACGCCGCGGCGGCCGGCGGCCCGGCTCCCTGGAAAGCCGCGCGGGCGCCACTACGCCGCGCAACTCCCTGAGGATCTCTTCGGGCGCCGTCACCATGTGAGCCCCGTTCTTGATCAAGTCGTGGGCCCCGTCCGATGTCGCCGAAGAAAGCTTGCCGGGGATGGCAAAGACGTCGCGCCCCTGTTCGGCGGCGCAGCGCGCCGTGATAAGGGCCCCGCTCCTCAACGACGCCTCGACGACCAGGACGCCGCGGGACAGGCCGCTGACGATGCGGTTGCGCACCGGAAAGTTCTGCGCCAAAGGGGCCGTATCGAGGGGAAATTCCGACACCAGGGCGCCCGCCCCGGCTATCTGCGCGGCCAGCCGCTCGTTTTCGGCCGGATAGATGTTCATGAGGCCGCTGCCGATGACCGCGATCGTCCTGCCCTGCGCGTCAAGGGCCGCCCGGTGCGCGGCGGTGTCTATGCCGCGCGCCATCCCCGAGACGACGGTCAGGCCGAAGGCCGCGAGCCCGGCGGCGAAGTCGCGGGCGACCGAAAGGCCGTAATAAGAGGCATTACGGGAGCCCACGACGGCGACGGCATTCGCGTCGTCCGGCGTGAAAGCCCCCTTGACATACAAGACGCATGGCGGATCGTGGATCTCCCCGAGATGGGCCGGGTAATCCGCATCATCGCGCGTCATGATCCGGATCCCGGCGCGGCGGGCGCGGTCTATCTCTTTATCCGCGGGAAAGGCGCGGCGCGCCTCGTCCAGCCGCAAGGCCATCTGCCGCGTGAGGCCTCCCCGCGCCGCCCAGTCATGCGGGCGGCCGGCGAGGACGCCCCGGGGACCGCCGAACTCCCGCAACAACCGCGGCACCCGGTTCTTGGGTATCGCGATGACGGAGTTTATGATGAGATAGGCCCTGAGGTCATCCATGGTTCTTGACCGCTTCGACGATCGCCTGCGCCGTCCCTTCGACGGTAAGGCGGTCTGCGTCGATAGTTAGATGCGCCTGCGCGTAGGAAGGCCGCCGCGCCTCCAGGAGCTCCTTTATGCGCGCCAGGGGATCGGCCACCCGCAGGAGAGGGCGCTGCGTATAGCGTCGTGTCCGCTCGAGGATCGTCTCGGGACGGGAGGTGAGGCACACCACGATACCCGTCTTTTTCATCAGGTCGATATTGACGGGGTCCACGAACGTGCCTCCCCCGCAGGAGACGGCAAGGCCCGTCTTCTTCGCCATCTCGGCCACGATCCCCTTCTCCACCTCCCGGAAATAAGGCTCGCCGGAATCCCGGAAGATCTCGGGGATGGACCTCTTCTCCCGCTCGACGATCAACGTATCCATATCCACGAACTCAAGCCCCATCCATTGGGCGACAAGCTGGCCCGCGGAGGTCTTGCCCGTTCCCATGAAACCGATGATGTAGAGATTGGCGCTTTTTCCCATATCACAGACTCCCATGCAACGATGTGGATTTTAGCATAATAAGGTAAGGTAGGTCAATGAATTCATGCGGGCAGGCCAAGGACGGCCCGTAAAGGCAAATGCAAAACTTAATACGGGACAAAGGGATAGGAGATACGGAAGGAAAGTCCCTGCCTCAAATGGGGCATCCGGGGCTTTTGCGCCGACCGGGCCCCCTGATCCTACAGGCTGCGCAGGTAGGCCTTAAGGTTACGTTTCGTCTCGGTGAGGCTGTCTCCGCCGAATTTCTCCAGCAAGGCGCCGGAAAGCTCAAAAGCGACCATGGACTCGGCGACGACGCCGGCCGCCTCTACCGCACAGGTATCATACCGTTCCACCGCCGCCTTGACGGGCTTACGGCTGACGATGTCGACCGAATCCAGGGGCTTGCCGACCGTCGAGATGGGCTTCATCGTGCACGTCATCACGATCGGCTCTCCGTTGCTCATCCCCCCTTCGATCCCGCCGGCGTTATTCGTCCTGCGGTAAAACCCTTTTTCTTTTGAATAGTAGAGCGCGTCGTGCGCCCGCGATCCGCGCGCCGAAGCAAAACCCGTTCCCAGACCGAACTCCACCGCCTTGATCGCGGGTATGGAAAAGACGGCCGCCGCGAGGCGCGCGTTGAGGCGCCTGTCGCCGGTGACATAGCTGCCCAGCCCCGGCGGGACGTTGACGGCCGTGACGCGGAACCGGCCGCCCAGCGTATCCAGGTCCCTCTTCGCCTGCTCCACCTTCTTTTTCATGCGCTCCTTGTCCGTCTCCCCGCCGATCACAAGGACGCTGCTCCCCACCGCCACGTCGAACTCCTTCAGAAAAAGCTTGCACACGGCCCCCACGGCCACGCGGGCGACCGTTTCACGTGCCGAGGCGCGCTCCAGGACGTTGCGGATATCCTTATGGCCGTATTTGAGGCATCCGACGGCGTCGGCATGACCGGGCCGCGGATTGGTCAAAGGCAAAAGATCCTCGATCCGGTAATCTCTGTTCTTGATATACAGGCCCAAAGGGCTGCCCAGCGTCAAGCCGTTGCGCACCCCGGCAAGCACCTCGACGTTGTCCGTCTCTATCTTCATCCGGTCCCCGCGGCCGAGGCCCATCTGGCGCCGCTTGAGGTCGATCGTCATCTCTTTCAGATCGATCTTAAGGCCCGAGGGCATCCCTTCCAGGATGGCCACCATGCAGTGCCCGTGGGACTCGCCTGCGGTCAGAAAGCGTAGCATAAAAACCTCCGTATGTATGAACAGTGCTCAGTAAACAGTGAACAGAAAACACGAAGCAAAAACAGAAAAGCGGAAAGACATAGATTAAAACGCCCGCGCCCTGAAGGGCATGGGTGCAAGCCCGGCGGTCTCCAGGCCGATTTCTTTTGTATTCCTGTTTCCTGTTTACCGATCACTGTTTCGGGGAACTTCCGCCCTAATAATAAAAAATATACTCGATGATCTTCCCGCCCCAGAAGAGAGCGACCAGGGCCCCTATCGCCAGATACGGCCCGAAGGCGATCTCGCTCTCGCGCGTGCGTATCTTGGCGATGATACCCACGACCGCGCCGATGACCGAGGCGACGGGCAGGGTCAAAAGGGCCAGCTTCCAACCCAAAAAGGCGCCGATCATGGCCAGGAGCTTCATGTCCCCGCCGCCCATGGACTCTTTCTTGAAGATAAAATCCCCGATGACGCCCAAAAGCCACAGGACACCCCCGCCGACCAGGACGCCCAGAAGAGAGCGGGCAACGGCCTGCGCGAAGACGGACGTATGCTGCAGCGGCGGATACGCGGCGCTCGCCGCCAGGCCCACGATGATCCCGCCGAGGCTCACCTCGTCGGGAATGATCCTGTGGTCGAAATCGACGAAGGTCGCGACGATCAGGCCCGAGACGAAGGCCGCGAAGATGAAGAACAGCGGCGTGAGACCGAAACGCTGGAACACGACGAGGAAGATCCCGCCCGTCAGCAGCTCGACGAAGAAATAACGGAAGGATATCCCCGCCCCGCAATCGCGGCAGCGGCCGCGCAGGACAAGATAGCTTAAGAGAGGGATGTTGTCGAACCAGCGGATGGGCTTGAGGCAGCGCGGGCAATGCGACGCGGGCTTCACGATCGACTCTTCGCGGCCCAATCGGTAGATGCATACGTTCAGGAAACTGCCGATGCACAGGCCGAACAGGAGAACGAAGACGACGATACCGTCACTCGCCATAGACATGCCTCCGGAGGGCCGCGCGCATCACCTCGACGGGCGCTTCCTTACCCGTCCAATACTCGAAGGCGCGGCACCCCTGATAGAGAAGCATCCCCAGCCCGTTCGCCCGGCGGCAACCCGCCTTTTCTGCCGCCGCGAGCAAAGGCGTCCTGGCCGGATTGTAGATAAGATCGTAGACGAAGAGGCCCGGATGAAGCTGTTCGGCGCCGATCACCGGAGGCTCCGATGGTTTCATGCCGACCGGCGTGGCGTTAACGAGAAGAGCCGCTGCGCGCGTATCCAGAAACCGCACCTCGGTAACGGCGCGCGCATCGACATAGGGATATTGCTGACGCGTCTTTTCGGCGAGGGAGACGGCCTTATCCGCGGCGACGTCGAATATCTCGAGCTCCCGCACCTTGAGGCCGCCCAGAGCCGCGGCCACGGCCTTGGCCGCGCCGCCCGCCCCTATCAGGACGGCCTTTTTGCCGGCTACCTCGACCCCATTCTCTCTCAGGTCCCTGCGAAACCCCGGCGCATCCGTATTGCACCCCGAGCGCGTGCCGTCGGCCTCGATGCGAATGGTGTTGACCGCCCCGATCTGACGAACGGCCGGCGAGATCGACCCGTTCAGATACCGGACGGCCGCCTCCTTGTGCGGGACGGTGACGTTGAAACCGCGCAGGCCCCGCTCCTTGACGGTCGAGGAGAAAAATTCCTCCAGCTTTTCCGGGGAAACCTCAAAGAGCTCATAGTGCGCCGCTATCCCCAGATGGGCGAAGGCGGCGTTATGCATGCTGCCCGAATAGCTGTGCCCGACGGGAAATCCCAGCAAGCCGTAGCGCGCCGCTCCTTCCTGGTCACGGGCCATCCGCTTCTCCTTAACGCTCCGGGCAAGCCCGGCGTCCGTCGATCAAAGATAGGGACGGGGACGCCCCGCCCCTTTTACGGCAAGCTTGTTGACGGCGTTCAGGAACGCCTTGGCCGAGGCCTCGATGATATCCGTGCTCGACCCCCGGCCCAGGGCGACCCTCCTGCCGGCGGCTATCTTGACCACGACCTCCCCCTGGGCGTCCTTGCCCGCCGTGACCGCCTCCAGACGGTAATCCAGGAGGCGCGTCTTCATCTTCGTCAGCTTCTCGATACCCTTATAACAGGCGTCGACAGGGCCGTCCCCCCGGCTCGTCACGGACAAGACTTTGCCTTTATGCTTGAGCCGGATGGTCGCCTGCGGCGCCACGCGGGTGCCGCTGGCATAGGCCACCTCTTCCAGCGTCCAGGTCTCCACGGAGGCGTGGAGCTGCTCCTCGACGATCGTCGCCAGGTCCTCCTCGTAAATGGTCTTTTTCTTGTCGGCCAGACGCTTGAACCTGTCGAACGCCAGCTCGAGCTCCGACTCCTTAAGGACGACGCCCATCTCTTCCAGGCGTTTTTGGAACGCATGGCGGCCGGAGTGTTTGCCCAGGACCAGGCCCGTGCCCGTGAAACCTACGTCGGCGGGCGATATGATCTCATAGGTCGCGCGCTTCTTGATGACGCCGTCCTGATGGATGCCCGACTCATGGCGAAAGGCATTGCTGCCCACGATCGCCTTGTTCGGCTGGACCATGAACCCGGTCAGCTTGCTGACGAGACGCGAGGCCTTGCAGATCTCGCGCGTCCGGACGCTGCTCTCGATGCCGGGAAAGACATCCCGCCGCGTGTGGACGCTCATCACGATCTCCTCCATGGAGGCGTTGCCGGCGCGCTCCCCGATACCGTTGATCGTGCACTCCACCTGACGGGCGCCGTTCTTTACGGCGGCAAGCGAGTTGGCGACGGCCAGCCCCAGGTCGTTGTGACAATGGACCGAGACGACGGCCTCCCCTATATTCGTCACGTTGCGGCGGATCCCCGCGATGAGGGCCCCGAACTCCTCGGGAGTGGCATAACCCACCGTATCGGGGATGTTCACCGTCGTCGCGCCGGCCGCGATGACGGCCTCCACGACCTTATACAGAAAGAGCGGGTCCGTTCGCGACGCGTCCTCGGGAGAGAACTCGACGTCCCGGGCCTTCGTGCGGGCGTAACGGACGGCTTCCGTCGCCAGCCGCAGGATCTCGTCCTCCGCTTTCTTGAGCTTGTATTGCATGTGGATCTTGGAGGTGGCGAGGAACACATGGATGCGCGCGCGCCCGCGCGCGGGCTGCGTCGCCTCGTAGGCGGCGTCGATGTCCTTTTTGACGGCGCGGGCCAGGGCGCAGATGACGGCCCCTTTGACGTCCCGGGCGATCCGCTGGACCGCCCTGAAGTCTCCTGCCGAGGAAATAGGGAAACCCGCCTCGATGACGTCGACCCCCAGCGCCACCAGCTGGCGCGCGACCTCGAGCTTCTCCCGCTCGTTCATCGTCGCGCCGGGCGCCTGTTCCCCGTCACGCAGCGTCGTGTCGAAAATAATGAGTCTCTCCATATCGGCCTCAAAACTGCTTCGATGTCTGTCCCAGGTCACAGGTACCAGGTATCAGGTAAAATCCTTTACCTGATACCTGGTACGTGATACCTGATACGACCGTTCACCTTTTTTGGTCAGGATTTCTTCATCCAGGGCATCATATCCCTGAGCCTTTTGCCGACTTCCTCTATCTTGTGCTTGTCGCCTTCCTCGATCAGCCGGTTAAAGTTCGGCCGGCCGGCCTCGTTCTCGGCGATCCATTCCTTGGCGAATTTGCCTTTAACGATCTCCTTCAATATCTTCTTCATCTCTTTGCGGGTCTTCTGCGTGATGATGCGCGGGCCCCGCGTCAGGTCCCCGTAGCACGCGGTGTTGGAGACCCCGCGGCGCATGCCGGAGATCCCGCGTTCCTGGATAAGGTCCGTGATAAGCTTAAGCTCATGTAGGACCTCGAAGTACGCGATCTCGGGCTGGTAGCCGGCCTCGACGAGCGTATCAAAGCCCGCCCTGATGAGCTCGCTGACGCCGCCGCAAAGGACCGCCTGCTCCCCGAAAAGATCGGTCTCGGTCTCCTCGGCGAACGTCGTCTCGATGACCCCGGCGGTCGTTCCCTTGATGCCCTTGGCATAGGCCAGGGCGATATCCTTCGCTTTGCCGCTGGTGTCCTGGTAGACGGCCACCAGACACGGCACGCCCTTGCCTTCTTCGTACATGCGGCGCACGAGCGCTCCGGGCCCCTTGGGCGCGATCATGATGACGTCGACCTTCTTGGGCGGCTTGATCTGCTTAAAGCGGATGTTGAAGCCATGCGAGAAGACGAGCACCTTTCCCTTCTTAAGGCTCGGCTTTATCGCCTCGTTATAGACCTTGGCCTGGACGTGGTCCTGCGTCAGGATCTGGATGACGTCGGCCTGGGCCGCGGCCTCGGCGGCGCTCACCGGCGCGAAACCGTCCGCCTTCGCAGCCTCATAGTTCTTCGTCCCCTGCATCTCGGAAACGACGACATCAAGCCCGCTGTCGCGCAGGCACAGGGCCTGCCCCCGCCCCTGGATCCCATAACCGATGATGGCGATCTTTTTGCCCTTCAGGATCCCTAAATCCGCGTCGTTGTCGTAGTAGATCTTCATATGCTCTCCTTCTGCGTTGAAGTGTTATGCCGACTCTCGCTTATCCGTCCCAGGTCGCAGGTACCCGGTATCAGGTAAAATCTTTTACCTGATACACGATACGTGATACCTGCGACACAGGCTGCTGCCTTATTTCGCCATAGCGATGCAGCCCGACCTCACCAGCTCCAGGATCTTAAAACCTTTCACGTCCTCGAGGAAGCGCTGGACGTCCTTCTGGCCCGCGGCGATCTCGACGATCACATAAGAAGGCTTCTTCTCGACGATCACCCCGGCGTAGCGGCGGACGAGCCTGCTCAGGCCCGCCTGTTTTTTCTTGTCCGCCTCGATCCGGACGAACACGAGCTCCCGATCGATAACTTCCTTCCGGAGGAAATCCTGCACCGTGATAACGTCGATCAACTTGTGGAGCTGCTTCTTGATCTGCTCGAGGATCCGCTCGTCCTGGGCATGGACCACGACCGTCATGCGCGAGACCGACGGATCCTCGGTCTCGCTGACCGTCAACGAATCGATGTTGTAGCCCCGCGCGGAGAACAACCCCGCCACGCGGGCCAAAACGCCGAACTTGTTTTCAACCAATATAGACAAGGTATGCTTCATGGTCTAAAAACTCCCTCATAGTGGGCTCTCGGCTGTTAGCTCTTGGCTCTTTTTGTTTTCAAGAGCCATGGGCTAAGAGCTAAAAGCCCCTCCTAGGGACTGCTATGCCATGCCGTTCATCATGCGGTTGAGCGCCTCGCCGGCCGGGACCATCGGGAAGACGTTCTCCTCGGGCTCGACCACGAAATCCATCACCACGACGTTGTCGGTCGCCAGCGCCTTGGCGATGGCGGCAGGGACGTCCTCTTTCCGGGTGATGCGCATTCCTGCGGCGCCATAGGCCTCGGCAAGCTTGACGAAATCGGGGTTCTTCATGACCGTCGAGGAATAGCGCCTTTTATAAAAAAGCTCCTGCCACTGCCGCACCATCCCCAGGAAGCCGTTGTTCAATATGGCGATCTTGACGGGCAGCTTATTGTTCACCGCCGTCGCCAATTCCTGGATGTTCATCTGTATGGAACCGTCGCCCGCGATGTCAAAGACGACCCTGTCCGGACAACCCGCCTGGGCGCCTATCGCGGCCGGAAAACCGTAGCCCATCGTCCCCAGCCCGCCGGACGACAGCCACGTGCGCGGATGGGCGAACTTGTACCACTGGCACGACCACATCTGGTTCTGCCCCACCTCGGTCGTGATGATGGTCGGCCGATCCTTGGTGGCCTCGTAGATCTGCTCAATGACGTACTGCGGCCGCAGGCGCTCGTCCTTCTTGTAGTGCAGCGGGAACTCATCCTTCCATTTCTCGATCGTGACCCACCAGGCCTTCGTGTCCGGCGCTTTTTTCACGGCGCGCGTCAGCTCCGGCAGCGCCCTCTTCGCGTCGCCCACGATAGGCACGTGCACGTGCACGTTCTTGCTGATCGACGTCGGATCGATATCCAGATGCACGATCTTGGCGTGCGGCGCGAACATGTCGATGCGGCCGGTCACCCGGTCGTCAAAACGCGCGCCGATGGCCAGGATCAGGTCCGACTCCATGGTAGCATGGTTCGCGTAAGCCGTCCCGTGCATACCCAGCATCCCCAGCGACTGCGGATGCTGGGACGGGAAAGCCCCGAGCCCCATGAATGTCGTCGTCACGGGCGCGCCGATCTTCTCGGCGAACGCCTTGAGCTCCGGCGCCGCCCCCGAGGTGATGACGCCGCCGCCCACATAGATAAGGGGACGCGACGAACGCTCGATGAGCTTCGCCGCCTTTTTGATCTGGCCGGGATGAGCGTCATAGCTGGGCTGATAGGAACGCAACGACACTTCCGTGGGCCACTCGAACTCCGTTTTGGCGTTCTGCACGTCCACGGGCAGGTCGATCACGACCGGTCCGGGCCGGCCGGTGGACGCGATATAAAAAGCCTCGCGGACGGTCCGGGCGAGATCCCTGACGTCCTTGACGAGATAGTTGTGCTTTGTGATCGGACGCGTGATGCCCGTCACGTCCGACTCCTGAAAAGCGTCGTTGCCGATAAGCTGGGTCTTGACCTGTCCCGAGATCGCCACGATGGGGACCGAATCCATGTAGGCGGTGGCGATCCCCGTCACGAGGTTCGTCGCACCGGGGCCCGACGTCGACAGGCATACCCCGACCTTGCCCGTGGCGCGCGCGTAGCCGTCGGCGGCATGGGCCGCCCCCTGCTCGTGCCGGGTCAAAATGAACCTGATCTTGGCGTCGTAGAGGACATCGAAGGTCGGCAGGACCACGCCGCCCGGATAGCCGAACATCACCTCCACGCCTTCGCGGATCAGGCTCTCGATCAATATCTGTGCACCGGTCATTACAGCCATATAAAATCCTTCGGTCTCGAAGGCCCCCTCTCGGTTTCCGTTCTTCGGGCCTCGGCCATCAAGGCTCCATCCTTAATACGGCGCCCTGGTCCGCGGAAGTCACCATGCGCGCGTAACGCGCCAGATAACCGCCCGTCACACGCGGCGGGGGAGTCTTTATTTTTTTCAACCGGGACCGCAGCTGCTTTTCGCCGACCTTAAGGGTCAGTTTCCGCCGGGGAATATCGATCTCGATCCTGTCGCCTTCCCGGACGGCCGCGATCGGGCCGCCCACGCTCGCCTCCGGAGCGACATGGCCGATGCAGCACCCCTGGGTGCCGCCCGAGAACCGCCCGTCCGTTATCAGGGCCACATCCTCGGCCAGGCCCATGCCCACGATGGCGGCGGTCGGCGCCAGCATCTCGCGCATGCCGGGCCCCCCCTGCGGCCCTTCGTAACGAATGACGACGCAATCGCCCTTCTTGATCCGGCCGCCCAGGATCGCCTTCTGGGCATCTTCCTCGCAGCCGAAGACCCGGGCACGGCCGTTAAAACGCATCATCCGCGCGGCCACGGCGGACTGCTTGACCACCGCCCCTTTCGGGGCAAGGTTGCCCGAGAGGATGGCGATGCCGCCCTCGGGATGATACGCGTTGTCCATCGAACGGATGACCTGCGCGTCGCTGATGACGGCCTCGGAGGCGATGCGCAGACTGGTGCGCCCGTCTGCCGTCGGCACGTCCTTAAGCTTCGGCCGGATCGCTTTCATGACCGCGGGGATGCCGCCGGCGGCGTCCAGATCCTCCATGAAATGCGGCCCTCCGGGCAGGAGACTCGCCACGTGCGGCGTGTCCTTGCTCAACAGGTCGAAATCCTTCAGCTTCAGGCCGACACCGGCCTCGCGCGCGATGGCCAACAGATGCAGAACGGTGTTCGTCGAACCGCCGAGGGCCAGGTCGATGCGGATGCCGTTCTCAAAGGCGGCGCGGGACATGAGCCGCCGCGCGGTCACGTTCTTCTTGACGAGCTCGACGATGCGCTCTCCGGACTCTTCCGCGATGCGGCGCTTGCGCGCCGAGACCGCCAGCGCGGTCGCGCACCCGGGCAGCGACAACCCCATCGCCTCGGTAATGCAGGCCATGGTATTGGCGGTATACAGGCCCTGACAGGCGCCGGCGCCCGGGCAGGATTCCAGCTCGAAACACGCCAGCTCCCGCTCGCCGATCTCGCCGCGCCGGAAACGCCCGACCGTCTCAAAGGCATCGCCGACAAGAGACAGCCTCCTGCCCTTGTAGCGGCCGGAAAGCATCGGACCCGCGGTCACGACGATCGCCGGGATATCGAGCCGCGCCGCCGCCATGAGCATTCCCGGGGTGATCTTGTCGCAGTTGGTCAGGCACACGAGTCCGTCCAGGGAATGGGCGTTCACGAAGGCCTCGACCGAATCGGCGATCAATTCCCGCAGGGCCAGCGGATAACGCATGCCCGGATGCCCCATGGCGATCCCGTCGCAGATGCCGGGGATCCCGAAGAAAAAGGGCACCCCGCCGCCGGCACAGACCCCGCGCTCGATAAAACGCTCGAGTTCACGCATGCCGATGTGCCCCGGAATGATGTCGGTGAAGCTGGTCGCGACCGCGATAAAGGGCCGGCCCAGATCTTTTTTGGTGATGCCGGTGGCGTGCAAGAGCGCGCGGTGCGGCACCCGCTCCACGCCTTTTTTGATCGCATCGGATCGCATGATGACCTCCCTAAGATCCCCTGATTAAACCAAGGAAAAAAGGACAAGACGAGCCACGTGCCCCTTGTCGTATCAAGTATCAGGCACCGCGTATCATGTAAAAGATTTTACCTGTTGCCCGCTCCTTGATACCCGATACCGCAACGCTTAATCGTCCCCCTCAAAATGCTCCGCCCGCTTGTCGTGCTCGAGCTCAAAGATCGGCCTCTGAGCCGGAGGCGTCACGTATTTCTTCACGAGATCGGCCGTGTCCTTGATCTTGAGCTGGTCGAAAAGGAAGGCGAACTTCTCTTCCACCTCGGCAGCGATCTGTTCGCGCGCGGCGATACCCATGATCTCCGCCTTAAACGGCCCCAGCGCCTTCTTGCGCGCCTTGTAATAGAACTGCTCGTCGGTCATGCCGGGCTTGCGCTCGCCGGAAGCGTTGAGGTTCAACCACTGGTATATCGTATCCCGAAGCTTCGCGGGAAAGTGCGTGCTGTCAAAGACCATGTTCTGGAACTGAGTCGCCAGATGGACCTCGGCCGTGTCGTACGTCGGGAACTTATGGAACTCGTCCTCCGGCAGGGTCGAGGCGCCGTGCTGGACGGAACCGGCCATCTTGTACCTCTCCTTGCAGACACCGGAGATGCTCTTTAAGACCCCGAAGTCCAGGTTGACCTTGGCGATGGAGCCGTCGGCCAGCACCGTGCCGCCGTGGCTGGTCCCCGTCTGCACGCTGATCTTGCTGATACCCTCCATGCCTTCGGGAAGCTTGTCGAGATACTGCCTCATGAAGGCGCGCAGGTCCTCGGGGGTGGAATTCTTGCTGCCGACCTCGCCGATCTCCCCGCCTACGGAAACGACGACCCCCTCCGGCTGGAGGCTGCGGATATACTGTGTCAACTGGGCGCAGACGGCGGCGTTCGTCTCCTGCTGCTCTTCCAGG
>JBLMXZ010000023.1:0-13272 GCA_050258015.1 Deltaproteobacteria bacterium | reverse complement strand
CCGCACGGGCTCCCGGCGGACGAACTTGAGCCCGAAAAAGAAAAGAAAAACGGGCACGGCATAAGCCGCGTAGCCAAAAAGAAAGGTCAACCCTTCGGAGAGATAGGCGCCGAAGATGTTGACCCAGTTCTTGGGCGGGACGTTGGGATGCGACGTGTAAAAAGAAAGGTCCTCGGGGTGGTGCGACAGAAGGCTCAGGAAGACGAGGATCGTGAGCGCAAAGATGAACAGGCCCACGATCTCATAGAGATGTTCCTTCTTCATCGCGTGGAACCCCACGGACCTTCCCACGGGCGTTATTCCGCCCCGGCCGGGGCATGCCCCGGCCGAAGACCGGATCACGCCTTCTTGTCCTGCTTGGGCCTGGCCTGCTTGCGGCTGAGATTGACGCGGCCCAGATCATCGATGTTGACGACCTTGACATCGAACTCGTCGCCTACCTTGACGACGTCCTCGACGTTCTTGACGTACTTGTCCTCGAGCTCGGAGACGTGGACCAGGCCTTCCTTGCCCGGCAGGATCTCGACAAAGCACCCGAAGTTCATGAGCTTCTTGACCTTGCCGTGGTAGATCTTGCCCACCTCGGGCTCCTCCGTCAGTCCGCGTACCATGTCCAGCGCCCGCTCCGTCGCGGCGGCGTCGCTGGAGGCGACCAGGACCGTGCCGTCGTCCTCGACGTCGATGGAGACCTGCGTCAGCTCGATGATCTTGCGGATGTTCTTGCCGCCCGGACCGATCAGGGCGCCGATCGTCTCCGGATTGATCTTGAGCGTGATGATGCGCGGCGCGTAGGCGGAGATCTCCGGACGCGGCTTATCGATGACGGCGGCCATCTTATCCAGAACGTGCATGCGGCCGTGCCGGGCGCGCTCCAGGGTCTCCTCGATGATGTTGAAGCCGATCCCCGGGATCTTAAGGTCCAGCTGGATGGCGACGACGCCCGTGCGCGTGCCGGCGACCTTGAAATCCATGTCGCCGTGGTGGTCTTCGATGCCCGCGATATCCGAGAGGACCACATGACGGTCCTTGTCGGTCACCAGGCCCAGCGCCACGCCGGCCACGGGAGCCTTGATCGGCACGCCCGCGTCCATCAGCGCCAGGGTCGAGGCGCAGACCGTGGCCATGCTGGAAGAACCGTTGGATTCGAGTATTTCAGAGACAACGCGCACCGTGTAGGGGAACTCCTCCGGCTTGGGCATGACCGCCTTGACCGACTTCGCGGCCAGCGCCCCGTGGCCGATCTCCCGACGTCCGGGACCCCGCACGGGCTTCGTCTCCCCCACGCTGAACGGCGGAAACGCGTAATGGAGCATGAACTTGCGGTAGCTCTTGCCTTCCAGCGCCTCGATGAGCTGTTCGTCCGTGCGCGTCCCCAGGGTCGTGACGGCGAGGCTTTGCGTCTGGCCGCGCGTGAACAGGGCCGAACCGTGCGTGCGCGGCAGAGCGCCGATCTCGCAGGTGATCGCGCGGATCTCGTCTATCTTGCGGCCGTCGACGCGGATCTTTTCGTCCAGCGCCATACGGCGGACCTCTTCCTGCTCGATCAGATCGATGGCCGCCGCGACGTCGCCCCCGCAAAAGGGCTCGTCGTTCTCGACGCAGAATTTCTGGGAGGCCTCCTGCGCCACGGCGCGGGACTCCTCATGCCGCTTCTCCCTGTCCGTGATGCGGCACGCGGCCTTGATGCGCGGGCCGAAGAGAGCCCGGACGGCGTCGATGACCTTCGGGTCCACGCTCTTCGACTCAAAACTCATCTTGGGCGCGCCCACCTTGGCAATAAAGGCCTCCTGCGCCTGGATGAGCGGCTGAAGGGCCTCGTGCGCGAAATGCAGGGTCGCGAGCACGTCCTTTTCGGAAACGCCCGTGGCCTCGCTCTCGATCATGATCACCTTTTCCTTGTTGCTGACGACGACCACCTCGATGTCCGCGGCCTCACGCTCCGCGTAGGAGGGATTCACGATGAACTTCCCCTCCACGCGGGCCACGCGGATACCGCCGATCGGCCCCGCGAACGGGATGGGCGAGATGCCCAGGGCCAGCGAGGCGCCGTTCAGCGCCAGGATGTCCGGGTCGACGGCGCCGTCGCTTGAAAGGACCATCGCCACGACCTGCACATCGTTACGGAACCCGTCCGGGAAAAGCGGCCGGATAGGCCTGTCGATGAGCCGGCAGCCGAGGATCTCGCTTTCGGTGGGCCGGCCTTCGCGCTTGAAGAAACCGCCGGGGATGCGGCCGGCGGAATACGTCTTCTCCTGATATTCGACGGTCAGCGGGAACCAGTCGATGCCTTCCCGCACGGTCTTGGCGACGCACGCCGTGACCAGGACCATCGTGTCGCCGCAGCGCACGACGACGGCGCCGTCGGCCTGCTTGGCGATCTTGCCTGTCTCAAAAACCATGAAACCGTTCCCGAAGGGAACTTCTGCCTTATGACTTGCCATGACACTCCTTGATTTTGCCTGTAAAGGGTTGTTATTCCTTACAAAATCGACCCCGAAGCCTGCGCGCTAGATGCATTCAAAATGCCCAGCATTTTGAATGCATTTGCGAGCGTTTGGCCAAGGGGCGACTCATTGTTTTCATTCAACTATTTGCGTAATTTGAGTTTTTCGAGCAGCTCTTCATACTTCTTGGCATCGTTCTGCCTTAAGTATGCGAGCAGACGGCGACGCGTGCTGACCATTTTCAGCAGCCCTTGGCGGGAATGATGGTCCTTCTTGTGGACATCAAAGTGCTTTGAGAGCTGATTGATCCTCTCCGTCAACAAGGCGATCTGAACAAAGGCCGAGCCCGTGTCCTTGGCGTGCTGCCGGTGCGCCTCGATGACGCCCTTTTTCTGTGTTGCCTCTAACATGCCTTCCTTTCCTCCGGTTTCTTGTTGCGCGGCCTACGGGCCGCTTTCGTTTTGTCCTTTTCCCCTTTTCAGAATGAGAGATAGTATAACTTTTCCGCCCCTTCTCGTCAAGGAGTATTTCTTCCGGGCATAGTCGGACCGGCCGATTATCAAAACCCTCTGGCCGACAAGAACTTTTGAACCAATATCCCTCAAGCGCGGGCGTCAAGCGCCTCCGTCAGCTCCCGATCCAGCGAAACACACAGCTTTTCAAGCTCCTGGGCCGTCCCCTCCGACACCAGATGGCCGTAAACGGCCTCCTTCTGGAGGTTCCTCAGGGTCCCCAGCAGGCGGCGAAGGGTCTGCTGGCGCCGCTGGGCGCGGGCCTTCTGGGGATCCTCCTCCTCGCGCAGCGAGCGCAGGCGCAACCCGACCTGCTTCTTGACTTCTTTTCCTTCCCGGCCCTCCTCGAAGACGCTCTTCTTGAGCTCCCGGTAATCGTCCTCCGTCAGCTCCTTGTTCTGCGCGGCGAGCCGCAGGACATTGACCGCCTCGACGCTCGGGATATTCCTGGGCTCCACGCCGTCCTTATCCTGATGCACGGCGCGCAGGAAGTCCGGCTCTTGACGCTCCAGAAAATAATACGAGTGCAGGAGCTTGGAGGCGGTCTGCTGCTGGATGCCCACCTCCCCCTTGCAATACGCTTCGAAGGTCGTGTATCCCCACTCCTTAAAATACTTGTCCTTATACACCGTGTAGAGGATCTGACCCAGGCCGATCCAGGACGCCTTAAAATCTCGCGCGCCCGCCAGCACCTGGTAGCGCAGCGATCCCGGCTCCAATTCCGCCATCTTACGCTCGATCTTTTCCATTGCGCGGCTCTTTCGCTTATCGGAATGCATTCTTGACTCCATTCTTTGAGGAAACAGGCATCAGCAGCAAAAAACAGAAACACCGGACCGTGGGACGGCCATTCTGGACAGGGGTTTGTTTATCTGCCCCCCGTCCCCTGTTTATCGGGGATTGAGCGGTTGCAACTCTTTCGGCACGAAGAGACCGTCTTCCTGGATCAGGCGGCCGTCGAAGTACACGGCGCCGCCGGGGCGCAGGTCCTTGACCAGGTCCCAATGGACCGAGGAACGGTTGCCGTTGTCCGTCTCGCCATAGGCCTGTCCGGGCGTGAAGTGGAAGGAACCCGTGATCTTCTCGTCGAAAAGGATGTTGCGGACGGGCCGGCGGATATGCGGATTGAGACCGAAGGAGAACTCCCCGATGTAGCGCGCGCCCGGATCGCTGTCGAGGATACGCTTCAGATCCGCGGCCGCCCCCGTGCGGCAGGAGGCCTCGACGATACGGCCCTTCCTGAAGACGAAACGGACGCCGTTGAACTCCCTGCCATGATACAGGCTCGGCACGTTATAGGTTATGCGGCCTTCGACGGAGCCGCGGACCGGCGCGGTAAAGACCTCCCCGTCGGGCATGTTGCGCAATCCTTCGCATTTGACGGCGGGCATCCCCTTCAGCGAGAACCGCAGGTCCGTATCCGGCGCCGTGATGCGCACGTCCCGCGCCCGGCCGACGATCTGCTGCAGCCGCGTCAGCCGTTTCGAGAAAAGCGGCCAGTCGAGCAGGCAGGACTTGAAGAACAGCTCCTCGAGCGACCGCAGGCTCATGTGCGCCGCGCGGGCGAAGCCCTGCGTCGGGTAACGCGTGACGACCCAGCGCGTGTGGTTGACGCGCCGGTCGACGACGGGCTTCAGGGTCCGCTGGCGGCGCACGACCTTCCCGGTGGGCACGCGCGCCAGGAACCGCGGGTCCTCGTCGGCCCCGATGCCGACATAACACGTGGCGCGCCTCATGGCCGCAAGGCGGTGCCGCGGAAGATCGTCGAGCTGGCGGGTCCCGGCCTCCTCGAAGAAGGCGCGCGTCAGGCTCTCGTGGCCCGAGACGTATTCGGCGACCGCGCCTTTTTGCAGACACCTCCGGTAGATCGCCTCGACCAGGGGCAGGGCGCGCGTCCCGCTGAAGTCGATCTGAACGACGTCGTTGCGCGTGACCTTCATGGAATAATCGACGAGGATCTGCGCCAGGCGCTGTACGCGGGGATCAGACATGCTACCTCCGGTTTAAACTTCGGGACGATGGACTATAGACTATGGTCAATGATCGACCAAAAATCACAAAACGATCTTTTGAAGCCCTGAATTCAATAAATTCTTTGTCTGTAAGGTTTCTTTTCTCTATCGCCTATCGCCTATCGCCTATCGCCTATCGCCTATCGACCCTCATCTTCTTTGCTCGGGCTTTTTTCGCATCGAAAGGCCGATGCGCTTCAACTCGACGTCCACGGACAGGACCGTCACCTTGACGACATCCCCCACCTTCACGCGGTCGTGAGGGTCCCGAACGAAGGCGTCCGCTATCTCGGAGATATGCACGAGACCGTCCTGGTGCACCCCGATATCGACGAATGCGCCGAAAGCGGTGACGTTCGTCACCGTGCCTTCGAGTTTCATGCCCGGCCGCACGTGGGCGATCTCGCGGATATCCTCTTTAAAGCGGGCGTAACGGAACTTCTCGCGCGGATCGCGCGACGGCTTCTTGAGCTCCGCGATGACGTCGCGGATGCCCAACACCCCGGTCTCCCCGCCGGTGTAATCCTCGGCCCTCAGGCGCGTGAGAGCGTCGGGCGAGACGATGACCTGCTCCAGCGTCATCCCGAGGTCCCGGCACATCCGGTCGACGGCCGGATAATTCTCGGGATGGATGGCCGTATCGTCGAGCGGCATCGCGGCGCCGCGGATACGCAGGAAGCCGGCGGCCTGCTCGAAAGACTTTTCCCCGAATCCGGCGACCGCGCGCAGCGCGGCGCGGCTTGGAAAAACGCCCCGGGCGTCACGGGCGGCCACGATCTCGCGCGCGAGCCGGCCGTTGATCCCCGAGACGAACGACAAAAGCTCCTTCGAGGCCAGATTCAGGTCCACGCCGACGTAATTGACGCAGCTCTCCACGACCTCCTCGAGTTTCTTCTTGAGCTCCTTCTGGTCCACGTCGTGCTGATACTGCCCCACGCCGATGGATTTGGGATCGATCTTGACGAGTTCGGCGAGGGGATCCTGCAGGCGGCGCGCGATGCTGACGGCGCCGCGCACCGTCGCGTCCTGGTCCGGGAACTCCTCGGCCGCCACGGGGCTCGCCGAATAGACGGAAGCGCCGGCCTCGCTGACGATCACCTTGAGGGGGAGCGGATCGCAGCGCCCCTCAAGCCCCGCAAGGACCTCCCCGATAAAAACGTCGGTCTCGCGCGAGGCGGTGCCGTTGCCGATGGCGATGAGCTCGATCTTGTGCCGGAGGCACAGCTCGACGATCTTCTTTCCGGCCGCCGCGCGGTCGTTCTGCGGCGCGTTCGGATAGACGGCGGCGTACTCCAGGAACCGTCCGGTGCCGTCGACGGCGGCCACCTTGCACCCCGTCACGAACCCCGGGTCGACGCCGAGCGTCGGCCGCATGCCGGCGGGCGCGGACAAAAGCAGCTGCCGCAAATTCGCTTCGAACGTCCGGATCGCCTCGACGTCGGCCTTCTCCTTGCACGCCACGCGCACGTCCGCCGTCAACGAAACGCGCATCAGCCGCTCGTAGGCGTCCTCGATGACGCCGCCCCACCACGCCGCGACCGGCCCCGGCCCGACGCGCCCTGTCCGCTCCCGCAGCATGCGCAGGGGCGCGTCGCGGTCCACGGCGAGCTGCATCGCCAGGACTCCTTCGGCCTCCCCCCGCAGAATGGCCAGCAGGTTATGCGCCGCGATGGAACGGGCGGGCGCCTCAAAGGCATAATACATCTCGAACTTCGTCTTCTTGTCGTCGTATCCGGCGCGCGGGCGCGACCGCAGGACCCCCGTTTCAAAAAAGTGCCGGCGCAGCAGCTCGCGGTTCCCGGCGTCTTCGGCGATCTCCTCGGCGAGGATATCCGCGGCGCCGGCCAGGGCCTCGGCCTCGTCGCGCACCTCCTTTTCCCACGAGACATAGGCGCGCGCGAGCGCCGCGAGGTCCGCCTGCGCGTCCGTCACGGCCCGTATCTCGTCCGCCAATCCCTGCAGGCCTTTTTCGCGCGCGGCCTGGGCGCGCGTGCGCCGCCGGGGCCTGAAGGGAAGATAGAGGTCCTCGAGCTCGACATGCGAAAGGCAGGCCGCGATCTTCTCGCGCAGCAGGGGCGTCAACCGCCCCTGCGCCTCGATCGTCTTTAAGACCGTTCCTTTGCGCTCCTCCAAGTGCACGAGATAAGAGAAACGGTCGCAAAAAGCCCGCAGCTTCACCTCATCGGCGCCCCCCGTCATGTCCTTGCGGTACCGGGCCATGAACGGGACGGTCGCCTTCTCGTGGACCATCCGCAGGATATTATGGGTGTGTTCGGCGGAAAGCTGGAATTCTTCCGCAAGAACCTTGGGGATATCGAACATCGGTGAGGACCGCCGGTCGCTAACTCCTGGGGATCATGGTGACGCGTGTATCCAGGCTGTTGCCCGACCGCGGCTTGACGATATAGACCGTGCCGTCCTGGTTTTCGTAATAAAGATCGATGCCGTTGACCGCGACCAGGCGCCCGAAAGAGGCCGGAACGGCCGGCTCCATCCTGTCGAACGAAAAGCCCGTGCTTTCGGCGTCGATGCCTATGGCCGCCTGCGCCTCCCTCATGCGCGCGGAAAAAATGCCCGCAGCCAGGAAACCCAGGATAAAACCCGTCGCTAAATAAAGCGTCCGCCTCATGTCTCCCTCCTTAGTTATCTCCTGAGCTCGCAAGCTCCCAAGCAAGGCCGGACCCGGGACGTCCCACCTGCCCCGGGCGCGACCGCGAAGCTCCTACTCCGCGTCGAACCGTTCGCGCCGCATCTGCTTCTTCTGCTTGTGCTTCTTCTTCCAGGCGAGCCGCCGCGCGTGCACGGCCCGCGAAGGACGCACGGGCCGGCGCGGCTTGGGACGCCGGGACAAAGCCCGCAACCGCGCCGCCAGGCGCTCCAGGGCCAGCCGGCGATTGGCCTCCTGGGAGCGCCGCTCCTGGCCGACGGCGGCGATGCCCGTGGGCACATGGACGGCGCGCACCGCGGTCAGGCGCTTGTTCTTGTGCTGGCCGCCGGGGCCGGAACTCTTGAAGACCTCAAGCCGCACATCCCTCTGGTCCATGCCCCCACATTATACCGCCGGCCGCCCATCGTCAAGAAAACATTGACAAAACAGGATGAGCGGGTATAATTTCCTCACTGATTTTTTTACGCAACGCTCCACAAAAGAGGTCTTCCATGGCAAAAAACTGTTTCATATGCGACAAGAAGCCCAAGCGCGGCGGCCACATCTCGCGGCGCGGTATGGCCAAGATCAAGGGCGGCGCCGGACGCAAGATCACCGGCCGCTCCAAGCGCACGTTCAAGCCGAATGTGCAGAGAGTCCGCATCATCGGTCCCGACGGCCGCGCGGTGCGCGTTTTCGTCTGCGCCAAATGCCTGAAGGCCGGCAAGGTCAGAAAAGCCCTGTAAAGAACGCAGTCCGCAAAAAACCCTTTCCGCACAGGAAAGGGTTTTTTATGCCCGGCGACGCGGAGCATGATGCTGGAAATCAGATGTTCGAGCTTAGACGCTCGCCGCTCACAGGCAACGGGTTGCTTTTATTTTTCGTCCCTCCGGCTTCGAACCTCCGCCTTCGAACTTCGCGTTTGATCGGTCTTTAGGCAGAAACACGCAGGTCGCGGAGCTCAAGCTGCAGGGGATTGTGCGCTTTCCACGTATCCCACCCGAGCCGGTACGCCAGGTCCACGACGCCGCCGTTCGTCACCGTGTCCAGAAGGCCGCCCATCCCGAAACCGACCGCCTCCAGCGTCGCGCTGCCGTCCGTCACCCAGAACTTGAGCGTGTTGCGCCCCACGACCGAAGGCCGCGACCGGACGCGCAGGTGCGGCGTCACGAAAAGCGGCCGCGGATTCCCCTCTCCGAAGGGACTCATCTGTTCCAGGGCGCGCATCAGGTCCTCGCCCGCCAGCGACAGGGGGATCTCGGCATCCGCCTCCAGTACCGCGGCAGCGTCCGCCGTCTCAAGGCACGCCCGGCCGACGTCGTTAAGGCGGCGGCGCAGCTCCGCCACGCGGCTGCGGTCGACGGTCAGGCCCGCGGCGAACTGGTGACCGCCGAACTCCTTCAGGAGCGCAGCGCATTGCGACAGGGCTTCGTATATGTGAAAATGCGGCACGGAGCGCGCCGAACCCCGGCCCACGTCCTCCTGCAGGGAGATCACGACCGCCGGACGATAATATCTGTCGGCGATCTTGGAAGCGACGATCCCCAGGACGCCGGGATGCCACGCCTCCTTGCACAGGACGATGACAGGCTCCGCGTCCAGGTCGACGTCCTTCTCGATCATCTCCACGGCCTCGGCCATCACCCGCTCCTCGGTCTGCTGGCGCAGGCGGTTATTGTCGTTAAGGCTGGACGCCAGCGCGCGCGCCTCTTCGGGGTCGCCGCACAATAAAAGGTCCAGGGACGCGTGGGCGGTGTCCATGCGGCCGCTGGCGTTAAGCCGCGGGGCCAGGGCGAAACTTACCGAGCGGGCGGACATCTTCTTGTCCGCGACGCCCGCCGCTTCCATCAAAGAACGCAGGCCCGGCCGCACGGTGCCGGTCAACCGGTCCAGCCCGTGCCGCGCAAAAATGCGGTTCTCATCGATCAACGGGGCCACGTCCGCGATCGTGCCGACAGCCACGATATCCAGGTAATCATACAGATCGTCCGCGCCCATGGCCTGGGCGACCTTGAACGCGAGCCCCACGCTCGCCAGGTCCCGGAACGGATACGGACAATCCCGTTGTTTCGGGTTCAGGATCGCGTCCGCCGGCGGAAGCGTGTCCGGCGGCTCATGATGGTCGATGACGATCGTAAAGAGCCCCGCCTGCTTCAGGGCCGCGATCTCCGCGACGCTCGTCACGCCGCAGTCGAGCGACACAAAGACACCGGCAGGCCACGACGCGGCCTGCCGCACCGCCTCCTCGTTCAGGCCGTAGCCGTCCTTGAGACGGTGCGGCACATAATGCCGCACGTCCGCCCCCCGGCGCTTAAGTTCCGTTTCGAGGAGGGCGCAGGATGTCACCCCGTCGGCGTCGAAATCCGTCGCGATGAAGACGCGCTCCTTCCGCGCGCACGCCTCCCGCAGGCGCGCGACCGCGCGTTCCATCCCCTTCATGCGGAAAGGATCGTGAAGATCCTCGAGGGCCGGACGCAGAAAACGGCGCGCCGCGTCCGTATCCGTCAGGCCGCGGTTAAGGAGGATCTGCGCAAAGAGGCTCGACACCCCCAGTTCGGCGGCCAGGGCATCCTTGGCGGCGATATCGGGATCCTTGATCTTCCAGATCTTGTTCATAATCCTTGATTCCAAATCAGGGGCGAAGTCCGGATGCCGACGTCCGGCAAACCCGTTCGGTATCTTTCGGATCCCGGACTTCCGGCTTCGGATCCCGGACATTTGAGGCTATGCCCGGCTCCGGCCGCTCCCCGGGGACGCAGGGAGAGACCGTCGGATAAACTTCACATGCGTTCCGGGGCGCTGACGCCCAGCAGCGTCAGGCCGTTGGCGAGGACGGTCTTGACCGCGCGCACCAGCACGAGGCGCGCCTCGGCCAGGGCCGGATCATCGGTCAAAACTTTGTGCTTGTCATAGAACTTGTGGAAGGTCGCGGCAAGGGACTGAAGGTAGGCCGTCATGCTGTAGGGGTCGTACTGGGCGGCGCACACCTCGACGCAAAACCCGTAAGAAAAGAGCGCCGTCATCAGATCGCGCTCCTCCTCTTCGACGAGGCGTTCCAGGGGCGCGGCGTCCGCCGACCCCCTGTCTCCGGCGCCGGTCAGGATGCCGCAGACGCGCGCGTGCGCGTACTGGACGTAATAAACGGGATTCTCGGGCGTCTGCTTCTTGGCGAGGGCGAGATCAAAATCAAGATGGCTGTCGGTCTTGCGCATCAGGAAGAAGAAGCGCGCCGCGTCGCGGCCGACCTCCGTCAAAAGCTCGGTCAGGGTGACGTACTGCCCCTTGCGCGTGGACATCGGCACCGGCGCGCCGTCCCGGTAGAGGGTCGCCAGCTGCACGATGATGACGTGCAGCGCCGCGGCCGGATGCCCCAGCGCCTGGACAGCGGCCCGGAGCCGGGGGATATACCCGTGGTGGTCCGGGCCCCAGATATTGACAAGCTCCTCGAAGCCCCGGGCGAACTTATCCTTATGATACGCGATGTCCGGCGCCAGATAGGTATAGGCGCCGTCCGTCTTTTTGACCACGCGGTCCTTGTCGTCGCCGTACGCGGTGGAACGGAACCACAGGGCGCCCTCGGCGGCATAGATGTGTCCCTGGGCCTCGAGCGCGCTCAGGGTGGCCGCGACCACGGCATCCGAGACCTTCTCCTTCTGGCTGTACCAGACGTCGAAACGGACGCCGAACCCGTCAAGTTCGCCCCGGATGACCGCCAGGATCTCGCGCACGCCGTATTCCTTCATGAAATCGGCGCGGTCCGCCTCCCCCATGGCCGTGACCTTCTTCAACAGGGCCTTATCGTCGATGATCCGGGCGGCCAGGTCGCCGATATAATCGCCTTGATAGCATTCCTGCGGAAAGGCGACGGCCTCGCCCATCTGTTCGCGCAGCCGCAGGTCGATGGAGCGGCCGAGAACGGCGATCTGATTGCCTTCGTCGTTGAGGTAGAATTCGCGGGTGACGCGGCAGCCCGCCGCCGCGAGGATGTTGGCCAAGGCGTCCCCGACGGCGGCCTGGCGGGCGTGCGCCACCGAAAGGGCGCCGGTGGGATTGGCGCTGACGAACTCAAGAAGGACCTTGCGCCCGCCGTGCGCGTCCGACCGGCCGTAGGCCGGCCCCAGGCGGCAGACCGCGCGCAGCATGTCCTCGAAGACGCTCTTCTTAAGGAAGAAATTGATGAATCCGGCGCCCTTGATCTCGGTCTTCTCGACGAACTGTTCTCCCGCGGGGAGGCCGTCGTGAAGACGCCCAAAGGCCTCCAGGATATCCTGCGCCACCTGGCGCGGGCTTTTTCGGCAGACACGGGCCAGCTTCATCGCCGCGCTCAGCGAGAGGTCTCCGAAGGCCTTCTCTTTCGGGATATCGAGGATGAGGAGTTCGGCGGGAAGTTGCGCGGACGTCGCGACGTCGGCCCCGAGGGCGACCTCAAGACTCCGGCGCAGGAGTGTCGTTAGCTTCTTTTCGATTTCGGCGTACATGGACCTGTTTGGCGTCCGACCAGAGACGCTCCAGGCCATAGACGGCCCGGACGCTCTCGAAGAAGACGTGGATGACGATATCGCCGTAGTCGAGCAGGATCCACATGCCTTCGCGCCGGCCCTCGCTGGACGTCGGCCGCAGGCCTTTCTCCCGGAAACGCTCCTCGATCAGATCGGCGATTGCCGCCCCCCGTCGCGGGGACGAAGCGCTGCAGATGATGAAGTAATCGCAGAAGTTCGCCACCTTGCGCATATCCAGGATGACGAGGTCTTCGGCCTTGCGTTCCAATGCCAGTTCGGCGGCCCATAGGGCCTTTTTGCGCGCTTCTATGGTACGGACCCTCCTCGTTACGTTCTATTTGGAAAAGGGGGTTGCCCTCTTCTGCCGCAAGAAGACAACCCCGCCTTTGCCGTCAAACGGATAGCCTACTTGTTTCCCAAAATCTTAAACATGGACGTGCCGCAGGTCGTGCACTTCCCCTTCGCCGCCTTACGGCCGTTCTTCATGGTCTGCTCTTTGGCATCCTTCATCTCTCTCTTGGATTTGCACTTGACGCAATAACCATCCATCGCTGCCTCCTCTGCTGCCTTTGTTGACATATTGATGACGTCCGAGGACTATTTGTACCACAAGTTCCAATGGGTGTCAAACGCTTTCCCCGTCCGCCGCCGCACGGGGACGCCGGGAAGGACCGGGATCATTCGAAGGCGTTCACCGCCTTTTGGATCGCCGCCTCCTCTTTGCCCAGCCGGGGCCCCACCGCGGCCAGACGCATGGACGGGCCCACCAGGAACCGGCGGGCCACGCGCAGGACGTCGGACGCCGTCACCCGCTCGATGCGCCGCCGCACCTCCTCTTTCGTCAGGACCGTGCCCGTATTCATAAGGGCCTCGCCCACGGCAAGCATATGCTCCATGGCGTCATCCATCGCCATCTGCGCCTGGGCCGTCAGATACTCCTTGGCCCTGCGGAGCTCGTCCCCGGTGACCCCCTTCGCCTTCAGCCGGCGGGCTTCCGCCAGAATGACGCGCGCGGCCTCGGAAAAATTCTTCCTGTCGATCCCCGCATGGACGTAGAAGACGCCGCCGTCCTTGAGCATCTTGACATGCGACGCGATCGCATAGGCAAGGCCGCGCTTTTCCCGGACCTCGTTAAAGAGGCGGCTCGACATGTTGCCC
>JBLMXZ010000022.1:0-5933 GCA_050258015.1 Deltaproteobacteria bacterium | reverse complement strand
CCTGCCGCCGGACCGAGAACGTCCTGAAGACCCTCTCCCGGATATCCACGCCCATCTCTTTCATGTCCGCGACAACGCGCTCGAGCATCTCGTCATCCCCCATCTTCCAGGAAGCATCGTCCTTCTGGCACGGGATCTCGAAGACACACGCGGTCTTGGGGGCCGGGACGCACGACGGGCTCCAGCGGCTCACTTCCTGCACGCGAAAGAAAATGTATCGGTCCTCGGGAACGGTCAGCCCCGGGTCGGGCAGGACGGCCGGCCCGTCCATCATGCAGTTGAAAAAACGCATACCGCGGAAACGCAGGCTCGCCGCAGCGGCCAGGACGTCGCGCCGCGGCTGCGGATGCAGCATATGGACGAGTTCGGGCAGGGGCGCCGTCGCCACGAGCTTCGGAGCCACAAAGACCTCCCTCTTGCCGGCCGGGTCGCACGTCTCCACGCAACAACCGCCGTCCGGCTGGCGCAGGACCCTCTCGGCGCGCCGGCCCAGGAGGATGCGCCCTCCCTTGTCTTCGACGGCGCGCGCCATCCTCTCGGCGATAGAACCGATGCCGCCGCTCGGATAGTAAAAGTGTCCGGCGGGCAGCTTTTCCTGCCGGCGGACGTTCCCGTGCAGGAGATCCCGCAGGACATGGATCATGTCCTTATCGGCCAGATGCGGAGGTGCGGCGTCCGCCGCGAGCTGCGACAGGCCGACGCCCCAGAGCTTACGGCAGTAGGGCGCGAAGTACGCCTGCGTCAGGCGCTGGCCGAACCGGCAGGCGAACCATTCCGACAGCGACTCCTCGCGGCGCGACGACAGGCGCCGCCGCCAGGATGCCCGCACCCCCTCCCAGACAAAATCGGCCGCCGTCCGCGCGCCGAAATGCCTCAGGAAATCGAAGAAACGCGGCGGATAAAGAAAAGACCGCCCCTTGAGATGGATGCGGCTGCGGCGCGCCTTGTGCATGAGCTCCTTATCTGGGAAGAACCCCTGCACGTAATCGCGCGTATTGCGGCGGCGCGGCACAAAACGGTGGCCGCCGAGGTCGAAGACGAAACCGTCGCGGCGCAGGCTCGCGCTCATCCCGCCGACCTGCGGCTCTCTCTCGAGGACGATAACCCGGCGTCCGGCACGGACAGCGCCTTCGGCAGCGGCCAGGCCCGAAAGGCCGGCGCCGATGACGATGACTTGCGTCTCCGATATCTCGGGCAGCACGGCCTCCCCCCCGACCCTCCTAAGGGCCGAACATCTTTTTGAGCTCTTTGCCGACGGCCGTGAAACTCTTGCCGATCTTTTTGAGGTCATCGGCCGCGGCCGGCGGAATAAAGACCCCCTGCGTCGCAGCCGCTCCCAACGAGCCGCCCTTGACCCTGACGTTCTCGAACCGGGGCTTATCCAGATGGGTCGCCACCGACAGGGAAATGACGCTGTCGCCCTCCGGCAAGAAGAAATACGCCAGCATCGCCTCTCCCACCTGCCGCCAGGAGGTCGTTCCTTCCCCGGCGTCCGCCGGGACCGGTTCCTCAAAGGCCACGCCGGAAAGAGAAACGCTGGCGTCCACGGTCACGTCGTTGCCGTCGACGCGAAAGACGGACTCCCACCCCGCGCTCCCCGACCGGACGGGCCTTTTGGAATAATGGATATAATACGGCTCCAGGAGCGCCAGCGGCACTCCGGTAATGTCCAGCCGTCCCGATCCGCGGCGCGTCGCGATGCCATACTCCGCCGAGCCGAGAAGGCGGCCGGGGCCGTCGCCCACCTGCGCCGCCGCGTCGATCTTCATCCTCTGCGGCTCAAGGGCGCGGACACGCCGCGACTCGAGCTGAATGTCCACGAGATCGATGCGGGCCGGCGGGTTCGTCGTCTCGTCGATGAACGTGATGCGGCCGTCCGCGACCTTCAGGTGTCCGATAAAAACAGGCGGGGTCTTCTTTCGCGGCGTCGTGGCCTTCGGCCTGTCCTCCGGCTTAGCCTCAGGCTTAGCCTTTGGCTTAGCCTCAGGTTCCGTCTTCGGCGGCAGGCCGAGGTCGAACGAGGCATCGGCCCGACGCAGCACGCGCACGACGGGCCGCGTTGCCAGGATCTCATCGAAAACGACGCTTCTCTTGAGGAAAAAACCGAGGATGCTCGGCGTGATGACCAGGCGCTCGACGCTCAGTCGGTCGCCGGCACGCAGGTCCCGGATGACGACCGTCGCCGGAAAAACGAGCTTCACTTCTGCCGCCGAGGCCTTTACGCCGAGCTGTTTCTCGATCTGCGTCAGGAGAAGTGAGCTGCTGTGCCGGACCGCATACGCCGCGGCCGCGGCCGCGGCCAGCGCAAGGGCGAGAAAAAAGACAAACAACCGGTACGCGCCCCTCCTCATGGGGCCGCCTTGCGCAGCTGGTATTCCACGTAACCGGCCAGGACCTCCTGGACCTTCATCGGGGAAGGCACCACGAAGAAGTTGCTGATGACGGCATGCCCGATCTCATGCCCCAGGACGGGCCGCCGGAAATCCGCGGCGGCGATATATATCGTGTTGAGCTCGTGAACGTAGAAAGAGCCCATCGGCGCGCCGGGCTTTTTCCCGAAGAGGGCCGCGTAGACCCTGCCCAGATCCTCCTCGTCCCGGCATACCTTAATACTCCCCTTATAGCTGAACAGGGGCATATCCAGGATGTCGCAGACAAGAAAGAACAGGGCGTCCACGGAGGCGGCGAGCTCCTCGTCGGTCGTCCCGGCAGACTTGACGGGCGCGCCCGCCAGCAGCTTATCGGAGGCGCCGATATCGAGGCCGCGCACGAGGTCCGCCGAGACCGCCTCCGGCGGCACATAGATATCGAAGTGCGCGCCTGCCAGCTTGCGGCTGCGGCCGAAGCCGTCGTCCGGAGCGGCCGAGGCGCACCCTGTCCACAAAAAGAGAAGTCCCCACGGGACGAGGAGGTATCGCACGAAGTCCTGGGCGTGAGCCCCGCGCCGAAGGCGGAGCCTGGGTCGGAAGATCATGAAGTCTTGAATTGATCCAGCTTCTGCCGGACATCCCGCAGCGCCGCCTTGGCGGCGTCGAGACGGCCCTCATCCACGTGCTTCTCCAGGGCCGCCAGGGCCTCTTTCGCGCCGGCCAGGCGTTCCTTGTTGCGGGCCACGACGCCGTTCAGGGCATCGGCCAGGGTCTGCAGCTGGTCAAGGTCGCGGATACTGAAACCGGCGGAGAAATCCCCCGCCTCAAGCGTCTCGAGGACCTTGCGAAAACGGTACAGGGGTCCGGCAAGCTTATGGGAATGGAATAAGGTCAGGGCGATCGTGGCCAGCCCCACGGCCACGACGACGACGGCCACCGTCTGCGTCAGGACCGGCAGGATGAAGTCCGCGGTGCTGCGCACGACGACGCGCGCGTCGACGATGGAGACGGTGGCGGCGCGGGAGGCGAACAGATAGACCAGCGCGACCGTCACGAGACCGGCGGCGACGGCCAACAGGCAAAATCTCAGGATGAAGCGCGTCTGGAACTGCTTTTCGATGAAATAGATCTTTCGGCGATGCCCGAAAACGGCCTTGGCCATGACAATCCTCCTGGAACTCCGCGGGTCGCGTCGGCCGGGGCCGGTTTCAGCCCATGCCGGGGCAGGCCCGCAGGCCCTATTATTTTCACGGTCTACCCTGCAGCCCCGCCAGGAGCGACCATGGGGTGACGTCCCCCCTCCCCTGCGCCCTTCCTCCCCGCCGCGATTTATGGCGGGGAATTCAGGCAAGGGGATGAACTACGTGTCAGCGGGGAGCGTTAAGAGATGCTTCGTCGATCTGGATGCGCGCGCCGCGGCGCAGCCCGGCGATCCACGCGTTCAGGGCATCCGCCTGCCGGACCCGGGTAAGCTGCCACCTTATCTGCGGGGCGAGCTGCTCGAACGAGCGGTCCGCGCGGGCCTCCGCGGGCATCTCATCATAGGCCTTGCGGACAGCCGCCTCATCGACCTTGATGCCGGCGACCGCGTCGGCCTCCGTCTCAAGGTAGACCTTGAGAAGCGACTGTTCCCAGAACTTCTCGACCGACCTTAAGAAGGCGGGGTCCTTGTCCATCCCGCGCGCCTGGGCGTCCTGGAGCATCAGCTTGCGGTTGACGAGATTATCGAGGAACTCACGGCGCGCCTGCGGAATGTCCGCCTTCCCGTTGGCCGCCTTCGGCCGGGCATAGCGGGAATCCTGGAACTCCCTTTCGAATTCCGCGCGCGTGATCGTGTAGTTGTTGACCCGCGCGAGCACGTCCGGCGCCGGCCGCCGATCGCACCCGGCGCCCAGGGCCAAAATACCCAGCAAGAAAACAACGGTTTGTCTTTTCATGGGGGGTCACCTCCTGGTATGAAAGCATTATACTACGTTCCAGGGGCCGCACAAAAAGAAAGAAGCTTTCCTAAAGGAAAGCTTCTGATCCCGCAGGCAAAAAACGAACGGCACGGATAGAAGCACCGCCGGATCTGTGCCGTCGTAATTAAATCTGTGTCGTCCTTTTTCGCCTTGGCTAAAAATAAAAAAATACCCCGCATGGGGGGATGCGGGGTATCGAGAGACGACGCCGCCTATGTTGTTTACAGGACCGGCACGTTCTTCTTTCTCGTCTCTTCTAAGATCGGCAGGAGCCCTTCATGGCCGACGATATTGATGTTCTGGTCGATGAACCGGTAGGCGCCCTCCTCCAGCGTGAACGCGTCGTACGCGGACATATTGGCCTCGACAAGCGGGTGGTAGAAGTAAACCGGTCCCGTCAGGTCCGTTGAAGAGATGAGATCGAACGGATTGATCTGATGCGGGACCAACTGCTCCAGATAGGGCAATTTATACCGAAGCTGATCGTAGGCGGCTCCATCGAGGGCGGCCGGGGGCCGGCTCACCGCGAGGGTGCCGTTATGGTAGCTGATGGCGTAATTCGACAGACCCGTGCCCGAGGCGTTGCTCACCAGGATCTCGTAGGTGCCGGCGGACGCCCCCTGCGCCGCGCCGCCGCTCGTCAGGGTCACGCTGTCGACCGTATCGTTGTTGACCAGGCCGCTGGCCGTGAACTCGGTCCCGGCAAAGATCAGGGTATCGCCGTAGGCCTTCGTAGCGTCGTCCGCCGTAATACTTAAGGCCTTCGGGGTGATGGTGACGGCCACGCTGCCGGAGGCGTCGTTATAGTTGGTGCCACCGCTGAACGTCCAGTCGGCGGTGCCGCCCGGCACGCCGGTGAACGAAGACCCCAGGTCAAGCCAGCCCGAAAGGTCGACACCGCCGACGCCCGCGGCCGTGCCCGTCGCGCCGTGCGCCAGGCCGTCGTAGACGCCCGAGAAGCCGGTGACGTCGATCGTCGCGTCGGCCTTGGCGACCGTCAGGATACCGTTCTGATAGCTGATGGTGTAGTTCTCCAGCCCCGAGCCGGCGGCATCGCTGGGCACGATGGCATAGCTGCCCGCGTCGGCGTCGGCCGCCGCGCCGCCGCTCGTCAGGGTCACGCTGTCGACCGTATCGTTGTTGACCAGGCCGTTGACGACGAACTCGGTCCCGGCAAAGGTCAGGGTGTCGCCGTAGGTCTTCGTTGCGTCGTTCGCCGTCACGAGGACCAGCGGCAACGCACTCACCGTCAAGGTGCCGTCGTGGTACGTGATCGCGTAGTTCGACAGGCCGCTGCCCGACGCGTTGCCGGCCGCGATGTCGTAATCGCCGACCGAGGCATCCGCCGCCGCGCCGTCGCTGGCCAGCGACACGCTGTCAACGGTGTCGGCGTTCACCAGGCCGCTGGCCGTGAACTCCTGCCCCGTGAACGCCAGGGTATCGCCGTAGGTCTTCGTCAGATCGTTGGCGGTGATATCGAGGGCTTTGGGGGCGATGGTCAAGGCGCCATCGACATAGGAGAGCGTGTAGTTGTCCAATCCTGTCCCCACCGCATCGCTCGGGGTGACGGCATAGGGCGATCCCCCAACGGCCGCCGTGGCGG
>JBLMXZ010000021.1:0-27596 GCA_050258015.1 Deltaproteobacteria bacterium | reverse complement strand
CCTTTTCGGGCGGCCCCATCAGATCGACTTCGCGCACGAACAAGGTCGGGCCTGAGGCGGCAAGCGCCTCGTCCACGATCTCCTGGATGGAGGTCTGCCGGATCACCTCGAGAGGATGTCTGCCCTCCACCTCCCCTTCTATGAAAAAATCACGCCGGAGAGACGGGTTCAACAGCACGATGGCGCCCTTTTTGTCCACGACCAGAACGCCTTCGACCATGCTGGAAAGGATGGCGCCCAGCTTGGCTTCCCCGGCCCCGCCGACATCGATGCGTTCCTCGAGGCGCCGCTTAAGGTCCGCCTGTTTGACGTAAAGCTTTTCGAGCCGGCGCTGTGCCCTCCAGAGGCGTGCCGCCAGAAAACCGACGGCGGCGATGAGAAAAAGCGCCCAGGCCACGGCTACGCGTCCTCCCTGATCCGGTAGCCGACGCCGCGGATCGTCTCGATCAGACGGCCGGCAGGACCGATCTTGGCGCGCAGCCGCTTGACGTGCGTGTCGACCGTGCGCGTCGTCACCGAGGCATCGATGCCCCAGACGTCGGACAACAGGCGCTCCCGCGTCTGGACACGTCCCCGGCGCTCTATCAACGTCACAAGGAGTTTGAACTCCATGGGGGTCAGGACCGCCTCTCTCTTCCCCAAGTTTACCTTATGGCGGGCGATGTCGACGCAGAGCCCCTTTATCTTGAGGACGGCCTCCGGCGCCGGCACGGTGACCGGGCCCGGCCTGCCGCGCCGCAGGATGGCTTTGATGCGCAGGATGAGCTCCCGGGGGCTGAAGGGCTTGACCATATAATCGTCGGCGCCGAGTTCGAGGCCCACGATCCGGTCCACCTCCTCCCCGCGCGCCGTCAGGATCAAAACGGGCACGTTCTTAAGCGCCGCGTCCGCACGCAGCCGGCGGCAGAACTCGAAACCGTCCATGCCGGGCAGCATGATATCGAGGACCACGAGGTCCGGAGGATAGCTCTGGGCGAGCTTGAGACCGTCCTCGCCCGTGGCCGAAGACAGGCATTTGAAGCCCGCCTTCTCCAGGTTATAGGTAACCAGGCGCAGGATATGCTTGTCGTCTTCGACGATCAGTATCTTTTGGACGGACATAGGGACTCCCGGAAAACAAGAGTATATTACCCTTTCGGCGCGCGCGGGTCAAGCGAACGGCGCGCCCGGACGAGAGAGACGAAAAAGTTAAGAAGAAAAAGGCCGGCAATGACCCAGAACCACGCGGGGGCGCGGCCGGTCTGGAGGAAGCGGCCGTAGGCATGCGTCAGACCGCAGCCGGGGCACCAGCCAAAAAAGAAACGGACGGGACATAGATACCCGTCCGTTCCCACGGACGCCTTCTGCAAAAGGACCTTTGCCGCGGCCGCCGCGCTCCAGAGGAGAAAAGGGAAATTGTGGTCCCACAGGATACGCAGCGCCCGCGTGTTCACGGTTCGGAAAGGCTAACCCTGCAACTCGTTGCCCGCGGCATCCTTCAGCTTCTTCGTCGCGATCAGGATGACGTCGATCAACCACCAGATGCCGCAGCCGCCTCCGGTCAAAAGCTTCACGATGCCCAGGACCGTATAGCCGAGATAAAACCTGTCCACCCCCAGGCCGCCGAGAAAGATCGAAAGCAGCAGAGCCGTTACATACTGTTTCTTCCCGTCGTTGGCCATATGCCCTCCTCTGTTAGAACTGCCTGTCCGGGCCTCTGAGTTTCACTCTCATTCTATGCTCAAGCGGGAGAGCGCGCAAGGGAAAACCAGGACGTCCCGTCGCGGCGTGCTCATCTGTGTAGATAAAAGCAGACACAAAGGCGAAAAATGTCCTTTTCTGCGGACACCGCCGGCTCTTATTCTCGGGTGGACCGTCCGCAACTTTCCATAAATCAGAGGCTTGAAAAAATTCTCATGGACGTCAACATGGCATACTATATGCATATTAATCAGGTAATCCTATGCTTGACCTAAGACGCACCACACGCATTCCTCTGGATGGTCCGGTCACCCTCAAGGTGCCTGTGCCGGGTTCCCGCTTGCGGCTTATGCGCGCCTACCTGGACGACATCAGTCTGGGCGGGGCGCGCCTTTACGCCGAAGACGAGGTCGATGTGGACGAATCGCTCGGCCTGCGCGTGCGCATCCCCTGGTCGGGCCGCCTGGTCCAGGGGACCGGCCGCGTGCGCCATGTCAAGGCCGTCCGGCGGGCAGGCCGCAGCGTCTACGCGCTGGGCGTCGAATTTGTCGATATCAACCGCGACAAGGTCCGCGGCATGATCGATGACAAGCTCGGCGGCGGCCCGCATAAGTTCGCCGCGGCGCGGGAGAGAAAACGCGAGCTGGGCCTGCTTCTGAAACTCGCGCCCCTTCTGATCATCGGCACGTGGCTGCTCATCGACGGCGCCTTCCGGACGCAGGGCTCCATGCGCCAGGACAAGCGTTTCGCGGGTGAATTCAGGCAAGCCGTCCTCCACTTCCTCTACAACAGCAAATAACGGCGCCGGTTGCGGCGCGGCATCCTCTTCGTTACAGGCCATCGCGAACGCGATGGCCTCTTTTTTTGCCCGTCCGCGGGGACAGCAAAACCTTTTGACGGGAAGGCGGGGAAAGACTAATATAAAACAAAACGGCAAGCGCCTTACGGACAGGAACCATGATCCCCTCTCTCTTTTTCTTTTTCATCGCTTGGACCGCCCTCTTCTTCACCTTCACGGGCATCGGCCTGACCGCCCGCCGCTGGCTGCGCTGCGCCCCGCCCGAACACATCGAAGATCTCTTCTCCTGTTTCTGGGTAGGCCTGTCCCTGGCGGCTTTCTTTGCCCAGATCTGGCATCTGCTGTGGCCTGTCAACACCGCGTCCTTCCTGTTCGTGCTGGCGTGGGGCGGCTGGGGGATGCATTCCCACGCGCGCCGGGCGCGCCGCACGCCCCCCTTGACGAAGAAACAAAAAAAGGCCGTCGCCCAGACGCGGCCGCCGCGGCTCGGCTGGTCCTTTTATCTGCCGGCCCTCGGCGCCGCCTGGCTCGTCTCCCTGTACGCGGCGGGGCTGCCTACCTATTACGACGCCGGTCTCTACTATCTGCCGACGATGCGCTGGGTAACGTCCTTCCCGGTGGTGCCGGGGCTGGGCAACCTGCATGTGCGCCTGGCGTATAACCAGACCTACTTCCTTTATCTGGGGCTCCTCGAGGCGTGGACCGGCCGCGGCACGCACCTGGCCAACAGCACGTTCATCCTCATCTCCCTGCTGCAATTCTGGATCAGCTTCCTGAGGGTCATCAAACCGGTCGGCCGGCACCGCCCCGTCGATATCTTCCAGGCGCTCATGCTGCCTTTTGTGGCCTACCAGATCTCCTGGCTGCTGCTGACGAGCCCCAGCCCGGACCTTGCCGTCATGATCATCGCGGTCCAGGCCACCTCCCTGCTGCTGCAGCTGCTGGAGAACCATGAAGAGACGGCCCCCCGGACCTCCTGGCTCATCTACGCCCTTTTCGTCCTCATCGTCTTCGGCGTCACCGCCAAGCTCACCTTTCTCGTCTACGGCGGCGGGGTCTTCCTTGTTCTGCTGGTGGCGATAATCCGGGCGCATGGCGCCTTCCCCATGCTCCATGTCCGGCGCCTCGCGGCGGGATTGGGACTCACGACCTTCCTGTGCGTCGTGCCCTGGCTGATCCACGGCGTCCTGCTGACGGGCTGGCTCGTCTTCCCTTTTCCCTTCGGCAAATTCAACGTGGACTGGCGCCTGCCTACGGCCACGCTCAAAGACTACAGCACGGCGGTGATGGAATACGGCCACAAGACCTGGCGGGTCTTCCGCGGCAAATTCGTCTACGCCGGCATCCCGCTGATCCTCGCGGCCTTTGCGCTGGCGGCCAATATCGTCTCCTTCTTCCGCAAAAGGACGCTCGAGGCGAAACCCGTGATGGCGCTGTTGCCGCTGCCCTGCCTGCTGGCGCTCATCCAGTGGCGCGTGCAGGTGCCCAATATACGTTTCGGCTTCGCGTTCTTCTCGATCCTGCCCGCCCTGCTCATGACCCTGTGGGTACGGGACCTGAGGAAGCCGGCAAAGATCGTCATCGTCTACCTCGCGGTCTTCGCGACGGTGCTTCTCTACGACAACATCACCCACAAAGACGCCACCCAGGCGATGCGGCGCAACCGCATCATATCGGCGCGCCTGGAGAACGTCTGGCGCGCCGACAAGGCGAGCTGGCTGGTGGAGCAGACCTATCTGCCGTATGTCACGCATTCAAAACTCATGCTGTTCGTCCCCATCAAAGACGACCGGTGCTGGGACACGGACCAGATCTGCACGCCCTATCCCCGCCGGGACCTGCGGCTGCGCGTCCCGCACGCGCTGCGCTACGGCTTCCGGATCGAGCCCTTTAACGAAGACGACCGCAGCGTCGGTTTCGCGCACAACGAGGTCAAACCCACTCTCTCGGAGATCCCCGACTAAGGCGCCGCGGCGGCGGCCGTCTTGACGCCGGTCCGGGAAGCGCCTAATATGGTAACGAACACATGATCCCCTCCATTCCTTTCCTCATCGTCTGCTTCGGCGCCCTGTTCGCCCTCTTCGCGGGGATCGGGCTCGCCATCCGGCGATGGACGGGGCTCGGCTCCCCCGCCCGGATCGATGACGTCTTCGTCTGTTTTTGGACGGGGCTGGCCGGCGCGATCTTTTTCCTGCAGATCTGGCATCTGTTCTTCCCCGTCAACATGCCGGCCTTCGCGGTGGTCGCGCTGTGGGGCGGCACGGGCCTGGCGCGGCATCTGCTTTGGCTGCGGCAACAGCCGCGCCTGACGAAGAAACAACGCAAGGTCCTCGGCGACGGTCTGCCCGCGCCCCTCGGCTGGTCCTTTTACGTGCCCGTGCTCGTCTTCGCCTGGCTCGTCGCCTTCTACGCCGTTTCCCTGCCGATGTTCTACGACGCCGGGCTCTACTACCTGCCGACGATGCGCTGGGTAACGTCCTTCCCGGTGGTGCCGGGGCTGGGCAACCTCCATGCGCGCCTGGCCTACAACCAAAGCTACTTCCTTTACCTGGGGCTCCTCGAGGCGTGGACCGGCCGCGGCACGCACCTGGCCAACAGCACGCTCATCCTCGTCGGCCTCGCGCAGTTCTGGCTGAGCTTCCTCAGGGTCCTGCGCCCCGTATCGCTCCCTTCGCTCGCTGCGGGGCCGGCCCGCGATCCGCAAGGATATGCGGGCCGCCCGGCCGGCCGGCGCCGCCCCGTCGATATCTTCCAGGCGCTCATGCTGCCCTTCCTCCTGCACCAGGTCTTTCTCGTCTTTCTGGCGAGCCCGACGCCGGACATGTGCGTCATGATCCTCGCGGTCCTCTCGACATCGCTGCTCATCCGGATCCTGGAAAACAACCCCGACGGCGCCGAGGAACTCCCCTGGCTTTTATACAGCCTCGCCGGCCTGCTGTTGTTGGGCGTCACCACCAAGCTCACCTTCAGCATCTTCGGGCTCACCGCCCTCCTCATCCTGCTCATCGGGACGGCGCGGGCGCGGTGGAAAACGCTGGGCCCCCGCCCCGGCCGCCTGCTGCGCAGCATCCTGTTCCTCGCGCTCTTCGCCTTTATCCCCTGGTTCGCGCACGGGATCATGCTGACGGGCTACATCGCGTATCCCCTGCCCTATGGAAGGCTCAACGTCGACTGGCGCCTGCCGCTGTCCAGTCTCGAGTATATGCGTTTTTCGGTCATGGACTACGCCCGCGAGGACTGGGCGCGCCGGCCCGACAAACATATCTATGTCACGACCCCCCTGGTCCTCGCCGCAATCGGCCTGATCGCCAATGCGATAGCGTTCGTGCGCACGCGCCGGCGCGGTGAAAACGGGATCCTGTGGCTCGTGCCCCTGCCGTGCATCGTCACGATCGTCCACTGGTATCTCCAGGTCCCGAACCTCCGGTTCGGCTACGCCTTCTTCTCGATCCTGCCGGGCGTCTTTTTGATGTTGTGGCTGCGCACATGGGCAAACCCCTCGAAGATCGTCGCCGGCTATCTCTTCCTCTTCGCCGCGGTCATCCTCATCGACGTCGCGGTCGACAAAAAATTCGACCGAACGGCGAAGACGAACCGCATCATGACGGAAAAGCTCAAGAACGTCTGGCGGCTGGACAAGGCAAGCTGGCTGACCCAGCAGGACTACCTGCCTTACGTCACGCGCTCGGGGCTCATGCTCTTCGTGCCCGTCAAGGACGACCGGTGCTGGGACACGAACGAGATCTGCACGCCTTATCCCCGCCGCGACCTGCGCCTGCGCCGGCCGGGCGACCTGGGCCGCGGCTTCCGCGTCGAGCCTTTCGACGAAACGGATAAAAACGTCGGCTTCACCTACAAACGGACGATCCCGTCCCTTTCCGAGGTCTGACATGAAGCTTTCCGTGATCATCCCCGTCTATAACGAAAAACTGACCGTCGCCGAGATCGTCCGGCGCGTCCGCGCCGTCCCCTTCGACAAGGAGATCATCATCGTGGACGACGGCTCCACCGACGGAACGCGCGCGATCCTCGAGGAACTCAAAGGACCGCAGGTCAAGGTCTTCCTGCAGGAACGCAACCGGGGCAAGGGGGCGGCGCTGCGCCGCGGCATCCGGGAAGCCTGCCGCGAAGCGGCGAAGGACGACATCATCATCATCCAGGACGCGGACCTGGAATACTACCCCGAGGAATACGCGACGCTGATCGAGAAGATCGTCGAGAACAAGGCCGACGTCGTCTACGGGACGCGTTTCCTGGGCGCGCACCGCGTCTTCTATTTCTGGCATTATTTCGGCAACGGCGTCTTGAACCTGATCACCAACGTCCTCTACGACACGACCCTGAGCGACCTGATGACCTGCTACAAGGCCTTCCGGGCAGACGTGTTGAAGGGCCTGCCCCTCAGGGCCGACGGCTTCGGCATCGAGACCGAGATCACGGCCCGCGTCTTCCAGAAAAAGCTGCGGGTCTATGAGGTGCCTATCTCCTACAACGGACGCGATTACGAGGAAGGCAAGAAGATACGCTGGACGGACTTCTTCCGCTGCGTGGGAACGCTCCTGCGGTGCAAGTGGGATACGCGCGGCCTCGACGCGGCGGAAGAGACGCTGCGGCGCGTGCGGACGCTGCGCAACAACACGCGGTATCAGATGGCGGCCCTCGCGCCCTACCTGGGAAGCAAGGTGCTCGAGATCAACGCGGGCATCGGCACCCTCTCCATGCCGCTGGCCAGGCGCTGCGCGCGCCTTATCCTCGCCGACGGGCGGGAGGGCTTCCTCAGGCAGCTCGAGGACCGCTTCGGGCACACCCCGTTCATCACCGTCCTGCGCTATGATATCGCCCAGGACCCGCCGGCGGCGCTGCGCAAGGAGGCGCCGGACACGATCGTCTGCGTGAACGCCCTGGAACATGTCGAGGGCCACGAAAAGACGCTGGCGGCCTTCCGGGAGCTCCTGGCGCCCGGAGGACGCCTCCTTCTGCTCGTACCGGCGCATAAAGGCCTCTACGGCTCCCTGGACCGCCGCCTCGGGCATGTCCGCCGGTACGAAAAAAAAGAATTGGCCGGCCTGCTGGCCCAGGCCGGCTTCTCGGTAGAGCACATGCGTTTCTATAATACCTTTGCCGCGTTCGGCTGGTTCCTGAACAGCCGCATCCTGCGGCGCAAGGTCCTGCCCGGCCTGCAGGGGCAGCTCTTCGACCGGTGCCTGCCCTTCTTCCTCAAGGCGGAAAAACTCCTGCCCCGCTCGTGGGGGATCTCGCTGATCGCCGTAGCCCGCAAGGAAGGCTAACCCGAAGGGGATCCGATAAAAAAAGAAGCTCCGCAAAAAGCGGAGCTTCTTTTTTTATCGAAGGGGGCGGAGTTTTGGGTAGGCCTCCCGGTCCCTGGGTCTTCTCGCCCCCTTGGGTTAGGGTAACGCTCAACCCCTGATATCGCCCAGGGCACACGCCGGACAACTAAGGCCCGGAAAAAGTATAACATCCGCCCCAGGCAACGGCAAGGGGGGTGAGGCTATTTTCCCAAAAAACACCTGATAAAATCGGCTATGGCGGCCCGGTCCTCGGGGGCTATCTTCTCAAAATGGATGCCATAACGGAACGCCTTGTCCGCCAATGCCTTACGATTAACGATGCGCCCCTCGATATGCATGTCCCGCTTGACGTCGCCGGCCTCTTTGCTGGCGTAAAGGAGCTTGAAATCGATCATGAGAAGGGCGCCGGACGGGATCTCGGTATATGACTTGATCGCTATTCCTTCTTCGCTTATGTCGAACATGATCGTCTTGACGTTCTTCCCATCGACGGCCATCGAGACGTCCATGGGCTCCCGGATCAGGTAGCTGACGGAGAAATCCACCTTGGCCCGCCGGAACCTGCGACGCTCCAATCCCTGAAATATCCCATGCATGGCGGCGTTCCTTTCCTTGCGAAGACCCCTTACTGTCCCGGTCGCGGCACCTGGGGGTGGCCGTAACGCGCGTAGTCGATGCCGACGGCCTCCATGTCATCCTTCATCATACCCTGGAAACCGAAGGGCGTCTCGGCAAAAAAGGCGTCCACGAGGTCTTTTTCCGTGACCTCGGAACGCCCCGCCTGCGCGGCCAGACTTTCGGCCTTACCCCGAACCCGCTGTTCGGCCATGCCCCGCACGAAGACGGGCATCCTGCCGATCATGTGCCCGAACTTTTCTTTGGTATTCGCGTCCCAATCCATGACCGCTCCCCCATCGACGCGCACCCGCCCCCTGCTCTACCCCGGGGCCTCAGGCCGCCGGATGCGAGGCGTGTTCACCGGAATCCCAATGCAGCTCCTCGATGACCTTCTGCGCCACGTTCGTCAGATGATCGCCGATCTTCTCGAGATTGCTGACGGTATCAAGAAAGATGATGCCGGACAGGACGTGGCACTGCTTGCGCTCCAGACGCATCACATGGTTGTCCTTGAGCCTGTTCCTCAATTTGTTGACGACCTCCTCGCGGTCGAGAACGCGGTACGCCTCCCGTATGTCGCCCGTCTCGAGGATCCGCCGGGCCGACCCGATCATCAAAAGCACCTCCTCGCACATCTCCCGCAGCTCCTGCAGCGCCGCCGGGGAAAGGGACATGCCGGAGGAGATGCTCTTCTCCGCCAGGGCCATAAGGTTCTCGGCGTGGTCCCCGATCCTCTCGACGTCGTTGATCACGTGAATGAGGGCGGGTATCTTCTTCGATTCCTCGGGGCTCAATTCCTGCTGCATCAGCCTCACGAGGTAATCCGTGATGGCCTCCCGGAGGGAATCGACCGCGTCTTCGGTCTGGCTGATCTTCTCCAGACGGCGCGGGTCGGCCGAGAAAAAGCCGTCCATACAGCGCCGGACCATGCCTTCGGTGAGGCCGAGCGTCCGGATGATCTCCCGGGTCGCCGCCTCGATGGCCAGGGCCGGCGTGGCGAGCAGGTGCGGCTCCAGGTAGCGCGGCAGGCTCTCGACCTCCTCGCCCTCTTCGCCTTTAAGCAGATACGTGAGGAGCCGAACGAAGAGGCCGATAAAAGGAATATAAAGGAACGTCAGAATAACGTTGAAAAGCGTGTTGGCGTTGGCGATCTGCCGCATCAGGTCGTCCGACGACGCGCGTCCGAGGCCTTCCAGCAAACGCAGAAAAGGCAGGAACAGGAGGACGCCCCCGACGTTGAAGATGAGGTGCGCCAGCGCCGCCCGCTTCGCCCACAAATGGGTCCCTATGGACGCCAGCATGGCCGTGACGCAGGTGCCTATGTTGCACCCCAGCATCAGCGGGATGGCGCCCCGCAGGTCCACCAGGCCCGCCGCCGCCAGGGCCAGGACCATGCCGGTCGTCACCGAACTGCTCTGGATGACGGCCGTGACGGCGGCGCCCAAAAGGATCCCCATCAGGGGGCTGGCGCTGAACCTCACGAAGAGATCCTTGATCCCGGGATCCTGGGCAAAAGGCTTGATGGCCGCCGTCATGAAGTTGAGCCCGAGGAAGAGGACGCCGAAGCCGAAGAGGAACTCGCCGACGTGCTTGTGGTCCCTCTTCTTGGCGGCGAACATGATCAGCATCCCCAACCCGATGATGGGCAAGGCATACGAGGTCAGCTTAAAGGCGACCAGCTGAGCGGTGACCGTGGTGCCGATGTTGGCGCCGAAGATGACGCCGAGGGCCTGACGCAGCGTCATGAGGCTCGCGTTCACGAAGCCGACCACCATGACCGTGGTCACGGAGGAAGACTGGATGAGGCTCGTGATACCCGCCCCCGCCAGAACCCCCTTGAAAGGATTGTTGGTGAGATTGGAGAGGATGCGGCGCATCCGGTCGCCGGAGGCCTTGCGCAATCCATCGCTCATCGTCTTGATGCCGTAAATAAAAAGACCCAACCCGCCGATGATGCTGAAAATGGCTTCTTTGATCATGAACGCTCCGGATACGCAAGAAGATCGAAAGAGATTGTGAAGGGACGCGCCCCCAGGAACCCGTTGAGCTATATTACCCTATGCCGGCGCCGCGGTCAACCGTTACGCCGCGCCCGCGAGGGGTGCCTAGGTCCCGGACAGGAGGCCGTCTGCAGACGCGGCTTAAGGAGAAAGGTTACGGCTGCGCGAAGCGATGGCGGGCGGCCAGGCAGATCCTCACCAGCATCAGCATGACCGGAACCTCTATCAACACGCCCACGACCGTGGCCAGGGACGCGCCCGAGGAGAGACCGAAAAGGATGGTCGACGTCGCGATGGCGACCTCGAAGTGATTGCTGGCGCCTATGAGAGCCGATGGCGCCGCATCGCGATAGGCGAGCTTGAGCCCTTTCGCCAGCCCGAAGGTGAGCGCGAAAATGAGGCACGTCTGGATAAAGAGAGGCACCGCGATCAGCAGGATGACCTGGGGCTGATCGATGATGAGCTCCCCCTTGAAAGAGAACAACAGGACCAGGGTCACGAGCAGGGCGCCTATCGAGACGGGCGTCAGGCAATGGAGGAATTTCTCCTCGAACCAGGCGCGCCCTTTCCTGGCGATCAGCTGTTTTCTCGAGTGGTACCCCAGCAACAACGGCAGGCCGACATAAACGACGACGGACAACACGATCGTCTGCCACGGGATGGGCATTTGGTTCACCCCCAAAAGCCATCCGCCCAGGGGGGCGTAAAGGAAAAGCATGGTCAGGGAATTGATAGCGACCATCACCAGGGTATGCCCGTCGTTGCCGCGGGCCAAATGCCCCCAGACAAGGACCATCGCGGTGCAGGGCGCTATGCCCAATAAAATACAGCCCGCGATGTAGGACCGGAAAAGCTCCACCTGCGCCCCGCCCTTCACGATCTCCGTCCCCGGCAGCCACCCCTTGAAGACGACGCCGAGAAAGAACGTCGCTATGGCGAGCATCGTGAACGGCTTGACGCACCAGTTCACGAACAGGGTAAGCAGGACCGGCTTCGGCGTCCTGCCCGCCTTGACGACCTCGGCGAAGTCTATCTTGACCATGATGGGATACATCATGAAAAAAAGACAGACGGCGATGGGCAGCGACACGTGATAGACCGAGTACCGGTCGAGCGCAACGGCCACCCCGGGCAGGAGCTTCCCGAGAACGATCCCCGCCCCGATGCATGCCAGGACCCAGGCGGTCAGATATTTTTCAAAAAGACCCAAACGCCCCTCTTCGCGGATGACGGGCTCCATCCCCTCTTCCCCCTATCCTTTTACCGCCGCCACTTTTAAGCTGACGACCGCCTGCGCCGCGCTTTCGAGATCGCCCAGCACCGTATTCGCCGCGTAACCGGATTCCCCGACGACCCGCACGTCCCTGAAACCGGCCTGCGCCAGCAGACGCAGGTAGTCCTCTTTCGGCAGGGCCCCGGCAAGACAGCCCACATACGCCTCGACCCTGGCCTTGACGTCGGGCGGCAGCTCCTTGACCAAGACCAGGTCGGAGACCATCAGCCTTCCGCCGGTCTTCAATACCCGGTGCGCCTCCTTAAAGACGGCCTCCTTGTCCGGCGCAAGATTGATGACGCAGTTCGAGATGACGACGTCGACACAGCCGTCCTCAAGAGGGAGATTCTCGATATCGCCCAGGCGGAACTCCACGTTGGCAAAGCCGCCCTTTTTTGCGTTCTCCGCGGCCCGGGCGATCATTTCGGGGGTCATGTCCACGCCGATGACCCGGCCCGTCGCCCCGACCCGGCGCGAAGCCAGGAAGGCGTCAAAGCCCGCGCCGCTGCCCAGATCAAGCACCACCTCGCCCTCCTTCAGCGACGCCAGCGCCACGGGGTTGCCGCATCCAAGCCCCAGGTTGGCGCCCTCGGGCGCGGCGTTCACGTCTGCCTCGCCGTAGCCGATGGCCCGGCCTATCGCCTTGACATCGGAACCGCCGCAGCAGGAAGACGAGGAACAGCAGCCGCCCCCTTTCGCCGCAATCTTCGAATAACCTTCCCGCACCATCTTCTTTACGTCCCTGTTGTCTTTGCTCATGCGCTAGCTCCTCTTCCTTTTTAGAAACTTGCAGCATCCCCCCTCGATCCGGATGGCCTTGATGTTGACCAGGCCGTCGGCGATCTTCCTCTGGGCCGAGGTCAGTATCCGGGAAAAGGTGGGCCGGGAGATCCGCATGCGCCGCGCCGCGGCCGCCTGCTTCAGGCCCTCCAGGCACGCGAGGCGGAGCGCCTCGAACTCATCCAGGGACACATAGACCCCCGCGCATCTGCTCAAGGGCTTGCACAGCGGCTTGAAACAGCGCTCGCCGGGCAGGCACGTGACCCATCGCGTCTTCTTCGGTCGCATGGAGACCTCAATTATGAACAAATGTTCATAACTATTCTACCCCCTCCCGGGCTCCTGTCAAGGCCGAAATGCTCCCCCCCAAAGGAAACGTCCCCCCTTTCGACCCCGGCCCCCCTTGAAATATGTAATAAATAGTGTATAATTACCTTAAATATTATGTTCCGTGCCCCGTTCAGGTATCATGCATAGCATTCTGCTGACAAAAGAGGTCGCCGGGATCCTCAGGGTGGGCGAGGAGTATGTCCGCCACCTCATCCGCCGGGGAAAGATACGGGCCTACAAGGAGGGCCGGCGCGGAGGGTTCCGGATAACGCAGGAAGAGGTCGACAGATATATCCGCCTGCGGCAGCGGGAAGCCGGCCGCCCCGCCGGCAAATAGAAGCAGCCCCGGTCTTTTAAAAAATCGGGGATTTATTTTTCGCCGGATTATAAATATATTTAAGAAGAGGGAAAGGGAAGGGGTTCCATCATGAAATGCCGAAGGCTGACGGAGAAACGCTTAGGCCAGATCTTCAAGGACAAGGGCCTGATCGACCAGGCGGACATAGAGCGGGCCCTGCGCCTGCAGGAAGAGAATGAGGGCCGCTATTCTTTCGGCGCGGCGCTGATGCATCTTAAACTCGTGGAAGAGGAACATATCCTGGAAGGGATCGTCAGCCAGTACAAGATCCCCTATTTCCCGGCGGATCAATATGAGATCGATCTGCGCGCGGCCTCCCTCGTGCCCATCGAAATGGCGCGGGCGCATTCTTTCGTCCCCGTTGAGAAATACGGCGACGTCCTGACCGTTCTCATGGCCAACCCCTTTAAGAAGGGGCTGATCGAGGAGATCGAGTCCCTGTGCGACGCGGCCGTTCACGTGGTCCTGTCGAAACCTTCGGAGATACACCGGGCGCTCGACAAGGTCCACGAGGACATCCTCGTGAGACAACGGGCCGCCGCGCAGAACTGATCCCCGCGGCCGGCAGGTCCTTCGCGCAAAAAGCCCCCTTTCGGGGGCTTCTTTTTCAGCGGGTTCGTTACGGCCGCGTCCCTGGCTGCCCGGACCCGGAGCCCGGAAAGATCAGCAGACGCCGACCTCCATGTCCTGGCCGCAGCAGATAACGTCACACGGGTCACAGTTACACGGATCCTCGACGGAAAGGACCAACCCGCACGCCGAACAGGTATACGTCGTCTTGTTCTGCGGCTTCGACCTCTTCACTCTCTTAGTTCCGGCTTTTCTCGCCACGGCACGCCTCCTTTTTCGGGTCCTCCAACAATCGCTCGACACAACGGATCAACGCGGACGGTTTAAAGGGCTTCTTCAGAAAATCATCCATCCCCCACATATCCCTCACGGCGAAATCCGGGTACCCGCTTATGGCGACCACCGGGATGTCGGCGGTCTCCGGATAGCCCTGAAGTATCTCGCGCAGACGAAAGCCGTCCACGCCGTCCATTCTCAGGTCCAGCGCGATCAGGTCCGGTCTCGCCAGACGCAAGATCAGCGGGGCTATCCTGCTGTCATTGACGACCAGGACCTCATAACCGCTCATGGAAAGAAAAGTCCGCGTTTCTTCGGCAAACGCCACGTCGTCATCCACGATCGCGATCCGCTTCATGCCCTCACCCCCTCGCGAGAAACACCTCTGCCTCTTTTATAATAGAGTAAACGCGGCATTTTCTTAAGGACCGGACTCCCCCTTCTCTTGACCTTTTGCCATCCTGCCGGCGCCCGGGCCCGGCGGCGGAAGGATGAACACGAAGAGCATCCATGTTATAATGTTTTGGCCTTTGCGCCGCAGGGGAGCGGCGGGGACCCCGGTCTCCTGCGGCGCGGCAGCTCTTATGAAAAACCACGATATGGCTTCCTCAAAAAGAATCGTCGTCATAGGGTTCGACGGGCTGTCTCCTGAGATCATCGAGCCGATGATCGAGGAAAACAAGCTCCCGAACTTTGCGCGGCTCAAAGACACGGGCTCTTACGCCCCCCTCGCCACCACGAACCCTTCCCAATCTCCCGTCGCCTGGTCCGGTTTCGCCACCGGGCGCAACCCCGGCAAACACGGGGTCTTCGACTTTATCGTGCGGGACCCTAAGACATATTCCCTGCGCCTTTCCCTGACCCGGATCGAGAAAGGAGAGCCCAAAAGGGTCATCCGGGGCAAATGTTTCTGGCAGTATCTCTCCGAAAAGAAGGTCCCCGTCGTCGTCCTCGGCTGTCCCGTGACATTCCCGCCGGACAGGATAAACGGCAGGATGCTCTCCGGCATGGGCGTGCCGGATATCCTCGGCACCGAAGGCACCTTTGCGTTCTACACCTCACAATCTGCGGAAAAAGACAGAAATGCGGGCGGGAACGTATTCCGGGTCGAAAGGTCCCCCATCATGCGCATGCATCTGCCCGGACCGCGGATCCTGAGCGGGCAGGAAGCGAAGAACGCGCTCCTCCCCTTCCAGGCGACCCTCGCGGACGACGGGAAGAGCATCGAGATCGAATGCCAGGAGCAAAAATTCAGGATAGGGACGGGTGCGTGGAGCGGCTGGAAAGAGCTGACCTTCGATCTGGGCCGCCTGCGAAAGACAAAAGGGATATGCAGGTTCTACCTCGAAGAGACCGATCCGGACATCAAGCTCTATGTCTCCCCCGTCAACTTCGACCCGCGCCGCCCCCTGTTCCCCATCTCCCATCCCGAGAGCTACAGCAAAGAGCTGGCCGATGCCGTCGGCCTCTATTACACGCAGGGAATGCCTTTTCCGACCTGGGCCGTCAACGAAGGCCGGCTTTCGGAAGCGCCCTTCCTGACGGAGGCCTGCCGCATCCTGGAAGAAAAACGGGCCCTGCTCGATTTCGAGCTCGACCGCTTCACGGAAGGCGTGCTCTTCTGCTATTTTGAGTCGCCGGACATCATCCAGCACATGTTCTGGTCCCAGCGCGCCGACGCCGTATCGCCGTACGCGCGGACCATCGAAGACTGGTACGGAAAAACGGACGAATCCCTCGGCCGCATCCTGCGGCGCCTCAACCCCCAAGACGTCCTGATCGTCCTTTCGGACCACGGGTTCGGTGCCTTCCGCAGGGCCGTGCATCTCAACACATGGCTGAGGGAAAACGGTTACCTGAAGCTCAAAAATGACGATGCCCCGAACGGCCGCGAGCTTTTGGCGGACGTCGATTGGCGCAGGACAAGGGCGTATGCCGTCGGCTTCGGGGCGATCTACCTCAACGAAACGGACAGGGAGAGAAACGGCATCGTCGCGCCGGGCCGCGAGGCACAGCTTCTTAAGGAAGAGATCGCCGGCAGGCTCAAGAAATGGCGGGACGAAAAATGCGGTTTTTCCGTCGTCAGCGAAGTCTACCGAAGGGAAGACATATTCCGCGGGGAATACGCCGGCGAAACGCCGGACCTTTATGTGGGGTTCAACAAGGGATACCGCGCTTCCTGGCAGACGGCCCTGGGCGCCGCGCCCGCGGACCCCATCGAAGACAACGCGAAGAAGTGGTCGGGCGACCACCTCTTTGATCCAAAGCTCATCCCGGGGGTATTGTTCTCAAACCTGAAGATCGCCAAAGAAACCCCTTCGATCTACGATATCACCCCCACCCTCCTGAAGGCGGCGGGTTTCAGCGACGAAGAGCTGAAACGGACGGACTTCGACGGCGCCCCCCTATTTTAGCTTCGAGAACGCCGGGTAATTCTCGGGGTCCGTGATCCTCGTCATGCGATAGATCGCCGCGCGGACATCCTTGGCCGCGTTGACCTCCGGGTTAAAGAACTCCCAGACGACCTCCCCTTCCCGGGTCACCTCAAAGACCCGCCCTTTATTGCTGTCGGTGATCAAGGTATTGCCGTTGGGCAGCCTCTGGCATCCTCCCCGGGTCACTGAGAAAAAAGCCTCGGGCGGGTCGGCTTTATACTCCCAGACGATCGTCTTGCTCAGAGGGTCGAGCTCGATGACCCGGGAATAAGGCCGTGTCTCCCTGCTCCCGTTATCAAAGAGGAGGATATGGTTGTTCTCGAGGAGCTGCGCGTGGTGCTGCTTCAAAATCTGGCCAGGGCCCCACTGCCATAGAAGCTGCTTCTTTTCGGGGTCGATAAGGGCGATAAGATCGAGTTCGCAGACAGAGACCAGATAGGCCCCCCGAGGGCACAGCCCCGGGACGTCCCGGTCGATGATCTGCAGGGAATTGGTATGCAGGATGTCGCCCGGGAAGACCCAGGGGCGCCCGTCGACCATCATCTTTCTGCGCACGGCCCAAAGGAGCCGCTGCGGACCAAGCATATGGCGATACATACGAATGGCGTGCCCGGGCGATATGCAGCGCCTTAAACATGTGAACAGGTCCAGATCGCCGATCTTCTCCCCTGCCGCGGAATAAAACAGGACATGATCATTGGCGATGTGTATCGGCAGGCCGCAGCACCATACGGTCTCATACTGCTGGGCAAGAAAACAAATCCCTCCCCCCTGCGTCGGCAGGATATCGTGATGTGCCTTCTCTTGGATAAAGCCTTTCACCCGCGAATCCCAACCCAGGTGAAAAACGGGACCGTTCCGCAAAAAACCCCACAGGTCGCCGTCCGGCGTTACCAAAATATGATGGAAGCCTATCCGGTCGATCTCCGCCGTCCACGTATGCAGGACGCGCCCCTGCATATCCAGGAGAGAGACCGACTTGACACGGCGGGAGTTATAAATATTGACGCCAGGACAGGCCTTTGCCTTATCGTGCCGGATGACGCCGGAACAGCCGGCCGTCTTCTTTTCCAGAGGAACCCAGCTCGCGTACGGGAGAGAATGAAGCTGTTCTTCGTTTGAGATATGAAGCCGCGATCCCAAACGGACGCTGACCAGGCATAAGAGATAGACCGCCAAAGACAGCCCGGCCCACAGCGTCAGACGCCAGGAAGGGGCCAACAACAAACCTGCGAGACAGCAGCTCAAGACAAAAAGGAAAACAAGACCGACGAACCGGACCATCGGCGTACGGACTCTTTTAAGCAGGAACCGAGCGCGAGAGAGAAAAAGACAGAAGCAAACCAGGAGGACCGGCCAGAAGAACATCTTGTGCCAACCTGCCGCGGCCTGAATGTCCGTGCCGGAATATCGCAACAGGGCGGCGAGAAGAGATGAATAGACAGAAAAAAGGAAGGCTTGAACGGCGAAGAAAAAGAAAAGAGTGAAAGAGCTGTTTTTCGGTCCCCCCACCAGGGCGACCGCATAAGATAGAGCCAGCAGAAACAAAGAAATCAAAAATACCATATCCCTCCTGCACGTGTTGCCCTGCGCGATTCCTTTCGTGCCGCCCAAGGAACTAAAATACCGTCCTAAGGTCAGCCGCCGCAACTGATCTTTAAAATCGTAAGAAGACCCAAAAGAGTTATGAGGATACCGATATATTTATGGAGGCTTTGAGCGCGGCTGTCCCGGACGGTCACGGCGGCAACGGGGACGGCGCCCAATGCGCAGATAATCAGCATTCCCGTAAGCTTCCAGTCTATGCTCTTTCCCAATATCAGATAAATAATAAATCCCACGAGACAGGTCACCGCCTCGGCAAACGCCGTGATGCCGACGGCACCTTTCGGGCATACGCCGGCAAGCAGCTGGCCGCCCATGACGATGGGACCATACCCTCCCCCCGAGATCCCCTTGTTGAAGGCGGCCAAAAAGCTTATGCCTATGATCTTGCGCATGGAGAAGCGCACCGGTCTTTTCCTGGAAACGAGGATAAGAATGCCCATGGCCAGGACCAAGAGCCCGATGTAAAGGGCCAGGATCCTCCTGGGGATCTTCACCGCTATCAGCACCGAGACAAGGACGCCCAGCGCGCTGACGACGCCCAGAACGGCAGCAACCTTAAAATCCCGCGAATGCATCTTCAGGTTCACGTTGCGCATGCGGTGATGGAAAAAGCAGGCGGCGATATCCGTGAAGAATTGCGATATCAGGATGGCGGGAACGACCCGCAGGGGATCATAGCCCAAAATAAGAAAGACCGCCGAAAGAGCGGTCCCGTAACCCATGCCCAAACTTGAATCGAGATACTCGCTGACGAAAGTTATGAACCCAATTAAGGCTAACATAATCCTCCGGGCACGTAAATCTATTTTACGCTCCCGTAGAATTATTGCAACTTCTTAAACCCGGGTCGGCAGAACGGCTCCCTATCCGTTCACCGTCAATCCCCGGAACATAAAGAAAACCGCGGCGATGAGAAGCAGCGCCGCCCACAGATAGTCCTGTTTCAGACCTTCCTTCATATAGAAGACCGAGAACGGGACAAAAACGGACAAGGTCACGGCCTCCTGGAGGATCTTGAGCTGGCCGAGGTTCATGACCTGATGACCGACCCTGTTGGCGGGGACCTGGATGAGATATTCGAATAAAGCGATCCCCCAGCTTATCAGGGCCGCCGCGATCCAGGGCTTATGGTTCAGGTGCTTCAGGTGGCCGTACCAGGCGAACGTCATGAAGACGTTGCTGCATGCCAGCATCAGGGCCGTAAGGACCACCTTGTTCATGGCAGCGCTCCTTGCCGCAAAAAGGCGAGCAGGCCCCGCATGATCGCCAGCGGGCTGGGCGGGCATCCCGGAATATGCAGCGCGACGGGCAGGATGTCCTTGACCGCGCCCTCGACGTAATACGAGCCCTTGAAGCAGCCGCCGTCCAGGGCGCAGTCCCCGCAGGTGATCACGAACTTGGGCCCGGGCATGGCCTCGTACGTCTTTTTCAGGGCGAGACGCATATTCCGGGAGACGGGGCCGGTCACCAGAAGGGCGTCCGCGTGCCGGGGGGACGCCACGAAATGAACGCCGAACCTCTGCAGGTCATAGATGGGGTTGTTCGCCGCGATGATCTCCGATTCGCACGCGCCGCAGGAACCCGTATCCACCTCGCGCAGATGAAGGGACCTGCCGAACCTCTTGCGTATCAGCGAGCTCAGCTCGGCGCCGACCGCGGCCGCCTCGCCGGTCTCCTCCTTTGCCATGCGCTCGGTGACGATGCCCTTGATAACGGCGTTCTTGAGTATGGGGATCAGGGTCATAGGTCGTTGCCCGCGTAAGACAGATCGAAGCTTTTATTGCACAACGGGAAATCCGGGATAATATCGCCCAGGACGGCGTAGGACAACCCCTGCCAGTTGCGAAAAGAGGGATCCGTGATCTTGCACCTTGCGATGCGGCCCTGCGGGTCCGTCTTCAGCCAATACAGGACGGGTCCCCTGCATCCCTCCGCGTATCCCAGGGCGCTGCCTTGCCGGGGCGGCGCCTCGGCCCGAAGCGGCTCTCCCCAGGAGAGCCGGCGCGCGAACTCCTGTATCAAACGGCACGACTCTTCGAATTCCTCGATCCGGACGCGCAGCCGCGCGAGGACATCGCCGGACTCCTGCGCCGCCATCCGGAATCCGGCCTGCGCATACACGCCCGGGAAGTGCTCGCGAAGGTCCATCCTGATGCCGCTGGCGCGGCCGGCGAGGCCGACCACCCCCAGGTCCTCGGCGGTCTTCCTTCTTAAGATGCCCGTCGTATCCACCCTGTCCATAAAAGAGATGCTCCCGTTCAGCATCCCGGCCAGCTCTTTGAGATCGCGCCGCAACCCCTTGAGCGTCCCGAGCAGCGCTCCCCGGCCGGCGGCGTCCAGGGCCGCCGCGACACCGCCCGGCGCATTGACGTGTTTCAGATAGCGGCTGCCGGTGAGGCGTTCGTTGAGCCGCAAGAGGGTCTCTTTCATGACGGACGCGTAGGCGGCCGGAAAGCTGAAGCCCACGTCGACGGCGATCCCGCCGATGTCGTGGACATGATTGTACATCCGCTCGAGTTCCAGAAAGATGGCCCTCCGGTAGGACGCCTGGTCCGGGACCTCGGCCCCGGAGATCTTTTCCGCCGCCCGCGCAAAGGCAAGGCTGTGCGCGAAGCTGGAATCGCCGCAGACGCGCTCGGCCAGCCGGACGGCCTCGGAACAGGTCCTGCCTTCGAAGAGCTTCTCCACCCCCCGATGCGTGAATCCGAGCCGGATCTCGAGGTTTATAATGGGCTCTCCGGCCACGCTGAAACGGAAATGGCCCGGCCCGATGATACCGGCGTGCACCGGTCCGACCGGGACCTCGCATATGCCTTCCCCCTCCACCCTGTTGAACCGGTATTCGAGGAGGCTTCCCGGGCGCGTCCCCTGGAAATCCCTGCGCAGAGGAGGATTGTCCTGCGGCCATACCTCGTCATGCAGATGCAGGCGCCTCGGGTCGGGATGGCCGGTCGGTTCGATGCCGAACATCTCCCGGATCTCCCGTTCAAAGAGGCTGGCCGAATGAATGCCCTTCGCCAGGGAATCGAAAGAAGGCGCCTCCTGCGCAATGCCCGTGCTCACGATGACCCAGCGGCTCCCCTTGGCGTCGAGGAAAACGGCCTTGAGCGTGAAGACCCCCTTTTCCGGACGCTCATCGAGCGCAAAGAGCGTCATGACGGGCGAAAGGAGCGCGCGGTGCAGGACCAGGCAGACGCTCCTGAAGGCCTCCCGCGTCACCTCGAGGCAGACCTCATCCGGATGGTCCCGCGTGACACCGAGCGCGGCAAAATCCGGCAACGCCCGCTTTATCTGCGAAATAATTGAAGAGCCGTCCATAGAAAATTCTCCTTGAGGAACAGCGCCGCCGCCCCGGAAAAGGAGATCAGCGCGAACAGGAACAAATAGGCGATCTTCCCGCTCAGGGGCTCTCCCGCCGCCGCCATCCCCGGGGGCGGGTCCCCAAAAAGCATCTTCCCGAAGCGGTGGATAAAAGCGCCGAAGATCACGGCCAGCAGGAGAAGCAGCGCGGCGGCCGTCCCATAGGCGCCCCGGACGAAGGCCGCGGCGAGGATCATCATCTCGCTCACGAACAGGGAAAAAGGCGGGAAGCCCGCCAGGGCGAACACGCCCAGGAACGCCATGACCCCCGCGAACGGCAAGGCCCTGATCACGCCGCGGATCATGTTCACGTCGTGCCTCCTGTAGGCGCCGACGATGTCCCCCGCCCCGAAGAACATAAATGATTTGGTCACGGCGTGGTTGAACACATGGAACAGCGCGCCGGCGGCGGCCAAGGGGGCCCCCAGGCCGAAACCGATACAGATAACGGCGACGTGCTCGATGCTGCTGTACGCGAGAAGGCGCTTGAGGTCCTTCTGCACGAGGATAAAACCGCACGAGACGACCAGGGAGACCAGGCCGAACAGGACCATCAGGTTCCCGAAATACGCGAAACCGACGCCTTTGATGACGATGATCCCGAACCTCAAAATGGCGTAGAGCGCCGTCTTAAGCAGCACGCCGGAAAGGAGCGCGCTGATGGGGCTGACGGCCTGGCTGTGGGCGTCCGGCAGCCACGTGTGCATCGGCGCCAGGCCCGCCTTCGTCCCGTACCCGACCAGGATGAAGAGGAACGCGACCTTCAGGATGCCCTTGTCCATGTTCCCCGCCGCGGCCGTCAGGTCCGACCAGTTCAGGCTCTTCGCCCCGCCGACAAGCGAAAGGGCATAAGAAAAAAGTATCGTGCCCAACAGCGCGAAGATGATGCCGACGGAGCAGATGATGATGTACTTCCACGCCGCCTCGACGGACTCGCGGGAATTGTAAAACCCGACCAGAAAAGCCGAGATCAGCGTGGTCATCTCGACCGCGACCCACAGCACCCCCAGGTTGTCCACGGACGGCACGAGGAGCATCGAAAAACAGAAAAGATCGAAAAAGACATAGTAGGCGCGCGCCTTGCCCTGCGAGATGACGCCGGCGCGCGCGTCCTTGTCGATGTAGCCGATGGAATAGAGCGCGGCGGCGAACGCCACGACGGACACCACAAAAATGAAAAAAGCGCCCAGGGCGTCCACGCACAGAAAGCCGGGAAAGGATACCACGGCGCCCGACAGCGCCGTCTCTTTCAAGAGAAGGGCCCCGGCGGCCGCCACGGCGAGATAACCCAGGCTATGGATAAAGCCGGCGATCTTTTGGCTTTTTGTGAACAAGACGGTGGCCGCGAGAAGGACCGGCACTCCGAGGACGACGGCTATCTGCATACCCTACCCCTTCAGACGCGAGAGCTTGCTCACGTCGATATGCGTAAAGAGCCTGTTGATCCTGTACACGAAAAGACCCATGATGAGGGCGCTCACCAGGACGTCGAAGAAGATGGCGATCTCGACGAAAAAGGGCATCCCTCCCGAAAGGACCGAACCAAAAAGGAAGATGCCGTTCTCCATGACCAGAAGGCCCACGACCTGCGTGAATGCCTTCATCCGGGAGATCATGAGGAAGGCGCCGATGAAGACCACGGCGAGCGCGACCGCGACGGCCGCTCCCCGCAGGTCCGGGCCGAAACCGAGGCTCCTCGCGAAGACCCAGGAGCCGTAGGAGAGCGCGAGCGCCGCGGCCAGCGAAAGCTGCGCGTTGACGAAGAGGCCGAGATTCTCGTCCACGCTGATCTTTTTGGCTATCAGCACGAGAAAATAAGGGATCGCGAAGACCTTCAGGAGCAGGATGAGAAAGGCGACGAGGTACAGGTCGACGGGGCCCTGCGCCCGGGCGGCGGACGCCGTCATCAGGAACAAAAAGAAGGACTGGATCCGGAAGTCGCGGACCAGGGCCGGCACCCTTTTGGCGATGACCATGAGGTAGGCCGCGACCAGGACGCCGAAAAGGAACGTTTCCCGCATGTCAAACCCCCAACTGGACGCACACCAGGGAAAGGACCCCCAGGGCAAAGGCGAAGCCGAGAAGATCGGCGACGCGGAACAGCCGCATCTTGGCGACGGAGATCTCGACCAGGGCGACCAGGACGACCAGGAGGGCCAGCCGGACGCCGTACCACAAGAGCCAGGAGACCGCCTGGGCCGGACTCCCCCACGCGGGCGCCTCGATCGGAAAGACGACCTGCGCGATGAGGAAAAAAAAGACCGCCTGCTTGACGTGCGCCGCCAGCTCGAGCAGGGCCAGGGACCTTCCCGAGTACTCCAGGAGCATCGCCTCGTGCACCATGGTCAGCTCCAGGTGGGTCTCCTGATTGTCGACGGGGATGCGGGCCGTCTCCGCCAGGGTCAGCAGAAAAAGCGCGCCCGCGGCCGCCAGGCAGGAAACGGACACGGCGTGCATGCCGCTCGACGCAGAGACGGCCGTCGAGCCGAAATGCAGGGATAAAGAGAAGACCACGAGCACGAACGCCGGCTCGGCGAGGCCCGCGATGAACATCTCCCGCGAAGACCCCATCCCCCCAAAGGAGCTGCCCGTGTCCAGCGCCGCAAGGGCCAGGAAGAAACGGCCCAACCCAAGGATAAAAAGCAGGGCCAAAAGATCGCCCGCCTGCCGCAGAGGCGCCGGGCCGATGAAGGCGGGGACGAGCAAGGCCGCGGCCAGCGCCGACGCGAGGACGACGAAGGGAGCCGCCGTGAATATCCACGAGGCGGCCGGCGAAACCGCCTCCTCTTTGGAAAAAAGCTTCGCCAGATCGTAATAAGGCTGCAAGACGCCCGGCCCCACGCGCATCCGGAGGGCGTTCTTTATCTTGGCGATCAGGCCGCTCAGGAGAGGAGCGAAACCCGCGAAGAAAACGAAGGAGAGAAGGAAGGCAGCCGCTTTCATGGTCTCTAGAATGCGCTCCGGAACACGATCAAGGCCAACAAGGTAACAAAGATATACGCCAGATAAAGGTGGATGCTGCCCGGCTGAAGGCGCCGCATGAAGCGGGCCGCCCTGAAAAGAAGCCGCAGGAGCGGATCGTAGACATACTCCTTAAAGACCTGCGTCGTATGGGTCTCATAGATGAAAGAACTGACGTGATAAAAGGATTCCCGGATCTTGCGCGTCTTGCGGTAGGGCAGCAAAAAGAAGCTGAACGCGATCCTGAACGGCTTTGAAAAGGCGGTCGCGGTATATTCGTTACGCGGCCCTATGCGGTAATAGCCGCAGTCCCACGTGCCATAAACGGGCGCTTTGCCGCGGCCGAGGAGCGCGGTGACGGCGAAAGCCCCGGCCCCCAGGACTGCCAGCGCCGCCGCGATCCCCGGCGTCGAGAGATGGATGCCCGCGCCCCGCAGGGGCGCCAGGGTGACGGCGTTCAACGAAAAAACCATGCCGGCGGTATCGATGCCCAGGACCGCGCCGGCGATCTTCGCCAAAGCCGCCGTGACCGCCACCGCCGCCAAGCCGAGAAGGACGGACAACAGGGCCAGAAAGAACATCCCGGCCCTCATGGAAAAACAGACCTCGCGCGCGCTTGCCGCGCTTTGGCTGCGGGGAAGCGCCAGGAACGTTACGCCGAAGGCCTTAACGAAACAGGCGGCGGCCAACCCGCTCGTCAGGCCCAGCATCGCCGCGCAGAGCGCCAGAAAGAAACGGGTGGCGCCCGCCGAGCCCAGGGCCCCCAGAAAAAAAGCCTGAAGGGTCAACCATTCGCTGACAAAACCATTGAGGGGCGGCAGCGCGGATATGGCCATGGCGCCCACCAGGAAATAGAGGGCCGTCTGCGGCATCTTCTTGATCAGGCCGCCCAGCTCCTCGATGTTGCGCGTGCCCGCGGCCTTATAGACGCTTCCGGAGCACAAAAAGAGAAGCCCTTTGAAAACGGCGTGATTTATCAGATGATACAGGCCGGCGGCCATGGAGAATACAGCCAGGTACGGCATGCGCAGGCTCATGAAGAGCATCGCCAGGCCTACGCCCAGCAGGATGATGCCGATATTCTCGACGCTGTGGTACGCCAGGAGCCTTTTCAGGTCATGCTCCATGAGCGCGTAAATAACGCCCACCAGGCACGATACCACCGCGAGGCACAGGACCAGGATCCCCCACCAGGCGGACGACACGCCCAGGACGAAAACGACGAACCGGACGATCCCGTAAACAGCCGTCTTGATCATGACGCCCGACATGATGGCCGAGATAGGGCTGGGCGCCTGCGGATGCGCGTAAGGCAGCCAGATGTGCAGGGGCACGATGCCCGCCTTGGTCCCGAATCCCGCCAGGAGCAATACAAAAACGGCATTCCTCGCCGGAGCCGGCATCGTCCGGCAGGCCTCTTTCATCACCGCCAGATCGAAGGAAGCGGCCGCTTTATACATCATCAGGAAGGCGGCGACCAGGAAGGCCGTCCCGATATGCGTCATGACGACGTAGATCATGCCGGCCCGGACCGCCTCCCTGTCCGCCGTGTCAAAAATGACCAGGAAATACGAAACCAGGGACATGAGTTCCCAGGCCACAAGGAACACCAGGGCGTTGCCCGCCGTAACGACCGCGGCCATGGAAGCCACAAAGAGAGCCAGCAGGGACCAGGCGAGAGCCGTCCTGCCGGGCGCGCTCTCCCCCTTGAAATAACCCAAGGAATAAACGGCCGCCGGGAGGGAGACGACGGCAATGACGAAAAGGAAGAACAAAGAAAGGGGATCGACGAAAAAGGACGAGCCGGACAGGAATCTTCCCATGGAACAAAACCCTATAAAAAAAGAAAAACCATCGGCCGCCGGGAAAGCGGCAGCCAAAGGTTTTTCGCCGTTTTTTGCCTAGTCTGTGATGCGCCCTACCCCTGAAGGGTCAAAGCACCCGTTCCGATAAGGTAATTATATTATCCCTTCCCGGGGCAAAATCAAGCAAATTTATGCGGCGCGCCGGACCTGCCCGCTTCCCGGACGGTCAAGCACCCCCTCCTCCCTGCGGCCGGCGCGCTTGACCAGCCCCAGGCAGAGACAAACAGAGATGTTGACCCACATCAGCGGCTTGTATTCCAGCAACCGGTCCCTCCATAACGGGTGGTTATAGGCCGCCATGACGAGAAAACCGAGGAAAAGAACGGTCGCCACGATGGAGGCAACCCCCTTTTCCGGCTTTGAGAAGAATATGAAATGGAGAAGGAAAAAATAGGGAACGATCAAGAGCACAAAAGCGTTCAGATAGGCCAGCGGATTAAATAAAAGGGCGCACACGAAAAGACAGGCGTAATCCGCGTATTTTACCTCCGGGCCGTCATGCCTCCTGAGAACAGTGCCGCCAAAGAAAACGCCCAGAAAAGCCAGACAGCTCAAGGCCCATGCCGCGTAAACGGCCGGGGACACCGGGTGCGTCGCCGGATCATGCCCGAAGAGGAACAGGCGGGAGAAAAAGGAAAAAAGGGAAAAGTTCTTGACCGAAGAAAAAATGGCGGGCGGGCTTGAGCGCAAGAGCAAGAACCACTCCCGCAGGTAGTCGAGGTTGCGGCCGAAGCCCGAATGGACGGCGGGCAGCAGCAAAAAAACGGCCGCCATCGCGAGGGTGGCGCCCGCCGCCTTAAACCGCCTTGTGATGATGAAATAGAACAGAAAGAGCAGCGGGAATAATTTTATCGTGAGGCTGAACGCCAGGACAACGGCCGCCGCGAACGACCTGCCCCTTATCTCCAGGTCCATCGTCAAGAACATCAGGAAGCAGAGAAGGATGTTGGCCTGGCCGATCCTCAGGTCCGCGATGATATAGCGTCCGGTCAGGGCGAACAGGCAGGCCAGGAATAAGAGGCTCTTTCCGTCGCGCAATGATACCGGCTTCATCCCGCAAAGCAGGAAGAACATCCCGTAAAGCAAAAGAATGTTGAAGAGGCCCCAGCAATAGAGGGCCGGGACCTTTTCAAGCAGGCTGAGCGGGGAAAAGACCAACGCGAACAGCGGCAGGTATTTGAATTCCTCCAGGCCCCCGTGCGGGACATACAGGGGGGCCCCGGCCAGGTAATGCCGGCCGGCGTCATAATAGACGTCGAAGTCGCCGCGGGTGTGGCCCGGGGAAATGGAGAAGAAGAAGGCGAGGGTGACCGCCGCGATAAAAAAGACGATCAGGCTGCGGATGAGATCATCGTGGGTGCGACAGGGTCTGCT
>JBLMXZ010000020.1:0-4471 GCA_050258015.1 Deltaproteobacteria bacterium | reverse complement strand
AAAGTCTGCGGCTCGGCGCTTGAGCGGGAAAGCATGTATCCGCCTCAGGAACCAGCCGAAGAACGGACGCCCGAAAAGCGTATCGCGCGCCATGTAATACAGCCCGCGCGGACAGGGCGCGCCGAAAACGACGGGATCCAGAAAGCTGACGTGATTGCCCGCCAGGATGAAGCCCCCGGCGGAAGGGAAGTTCTCGCGCCCCCGGACACGAAGCCGGAAAAAAAGGCGCAACGCGACATAGCACAGGAACTTGCTGATGGCGTAGATCATGTGGCCGCGTCCTGAAAGCAGAGAGAGAAGCTACCGGTACCGGATTTCGCGCTTGACGAGGGCGTTTCCCAATCCGATCAGGTCCTTGGCCTTCTTCAGAGACTTGGCCTCGGCATAGATGCGCATCTTGGGCTCCGTCCCCGAAGCGCGGAACATGAGCCAGCTCTCATCGTCGCAGATCAATTTCAGGCCATCGTAATCTTTCGCCTTGACGACCGGACGGCCCAGAAGCGTCTTCACCCTGAGTTTGGCCTGATCAAGGACATAGCGCTTCGACTTAAGCTTGAGGTCGCTGCGCAGATAATAGTATCGGCCGTAGCGCTTTTCCATGTCCGCGAGGATGCGGCCGATCTTCTTCCTGCGCTGGATCATCATCTCGACGAGCATCAACCCTGCCAGCGTCCCGTCGCGCTCGGGGATGTAGTTCTTGAGCCCCATGCCGCCCGCCTCCTCACCGCCCACGAGTATGTTCTCGGTCTCCATGAGGTTCGATATGTATTTGAAGCCGACGGGGGTCTCATAAAGCTTGAGGCCCAGGTCGGCGGCGATATGCTCGAGCATGGTCGTGCCGGCGATCGTCGTCACGATCCCGCCGTCCCAGCCGCGATCCTGCCGCAGATGCAACGCCAGGAGCCCCAGGATCTTCTGGGGAGCGATGTATTCGCCGTCGGAGGAAACGGCGGCGATGCGGTCGGCGTCCCCGTCCAGAACGAGACCGATGTCGTAACGCCCGGTCTTCATGCGCTTGACGATGTCCTGGACGTTCTGCTCGACCGGCTCCGGCCCGCGGCCGTCGAAATTCGGATTGGCGTCGGCGCGCATCAGCTCCAGCCGGATACCCGATCCCCGCAGCACGTCGGCCACGTAGCTGTTGCCGCTGCCGTGCATCGCATCCAGCAGGACGCGGAAGCGGGACTTCCGGAAGGCATGGGCGTCGATATAACGGCGAAGAAAAGCGACATACTCCAAAGCGATATTCTCGACCCGCGCGTGGCCCGACGCCACGGCCTCGGTCAACGAAAGGCTCTTGACCGGGGAAGCGCCGATGAGCGTCTCGACGGCGCGCGTCACCGAAACGTCGGCCGCGCCACCCTGGGCGTTCTTGATCTTGTAACCGTTGAATTCGGGCGGGTTGTGGCTGGCGGTGATCATGATCCCCAGATCGCAGCGGCGCTTTGTCGTCACGAAACTCAAGGCGGGCGTCGGGACGGGGCGGTCCGAGACGATGACGTCGATACCGTTTGCGGCAAAAACGCGGGCGGCGGTACGGGCGAACTTGTCGGACATGAAGCGCGTATCGTAACCCACGCAGATACGCACGGGCGCGGAAGCGTGCCGATGCGCCCGCAGCGCATAATCCGCCGTGGCCTGGGCCACCCGCGCGACATTCTCAAACGTGAAGTCTTCGGCGATAACCGCCCGCCAGCCGTCGGTACCGAATTTTATCTTCTCCTGACGTTCTTTGCCCCTAACAGACATCCTTGAGCCTCCTTATCGCCGCCTTCATATCGGCCGCGCCAAAGAGATACGTGCCGGCTGCCAGCACGTTGGCGCCTTGTCGAACGACCTGGGCGGCCGTTTTATCGTTGATCCCGCCGTCCACCTCGATATCGCCGTCATAATCGCGGCGCAAAACGGCGATCTTATCCAAAACCCCCGGCATAAAGCTCTGACCGCCGAAGCCCGGGTTCACGCTCATGATCAGGATCCAGTCGACCTTCTCCATCACCCGCTTGACCTCATCGATGGGGGTCGCCGGATTCACGGCCACGGCGGGCCGCCGGGAAAATTGTTTGATCTTCCTGATGAGCGCCGCGGCCTTCTTGGCGCGGGCATTGCGGGTCTTACCCAGGGCCTCCATATGGAAGCTGATGATGTCGGCGCCCGCCGAGGCAAAGGCGGGAATATACGCCTCCGGGTCCGAGATCATCAGGTGCGCGTGCAGCGGAAGGCGCGTCTTGGCGCGCACCGCCGCCGTCACGGCCGGGCCGATCGAGATGTTCGGCACGAAATGGCCGTCCATAACGTCGACATGCAGAAAATCGGCTCCCGCGGCCTCCGCGCGGCGGACCTCCGCCTCGATATTCGTGAAATCACACGCCAGGAGTGAGGGGCCTACTTTGATGTTCATAACCGGACTCCGATAGCCAAGCTGTTTAGCTGACTCGCTGTTCCGCTGTTTAGCAAAAACGGCTTTACTAATGAGCGAAGCAGCCAATCAACAAAACAGCGCAGGCACATGGCGTCGTCATCGCGATATCTTATACAGCCGGTGGCGTTTGATATACGCCACCACGCTGCCGGGCGTCAGATACCGGATGGAGTATCCTTGGCGGACAAGGCGCCTCAGGAACGAAGAAGAAATATCGACCTGCGCGACGTTGATCTTACGATAGTTCCTGCCGGAAAGGCGCCGACCGTAACCCGGCCTCTTGGCCAGAACGAAAGTAGCCAACCGATGTATCTCGGCGACGTTCTTCCATGTCGGGATCTCGCTGACGAGATCCGAACCGCAGATGAAGAAAAGTCGCGCGCGCGGATGCGTCTTTTTGATCGCACGCAGGGTATCAACCGTGTAGGACTTGCCCCGACGCATGATCTCGATGGAAGATACCGAAAAGCGACGGTTCCCCCGAACGGCAAGTTCCACCATCCTGAGTCGATGCCGGGCCGAAAGGATGGAATGACCCTCTTTGTGCGGCGGCTGGTGTGCCGGAATGAACAAAACCTTATCGAGTTCCAGCTGACCCGCCACCTGCTCGCCCAGGATCAGGTGACCGTAGTGTATCGGATCGAACGTGCCGCCTAAAATCCCAATCTTCATGGGTCAGCTCATTCGCTGATTCGCTCATTAGCTGTTTTGTAAAAACGGTTTTGCTAAACAGCAAAACAGCCAATCAGCCAAACAACTACTCCCTTACTTGCCCGTTTCCTCGAATGACGTACTTGTAGGTGGTCAGTTCCTCCAAGCCCATCGGACCGCGGGCGTGCAGGCGGTCGGTCGAGATGCCGATCTCCGCCCCCATGCCGAACTGATAGCCGTCGGTGAAGCGCGTCGAGGCATTGGCGTAGACACAGGCCGAGTCGACGTCCCTCAGGAAGCGTTCGGCGCGCGCCGGATCGCGCGTCACAACGGCGTCCGAATGGTGCGATCCGTAGCCGTTGATATGCGCTATGGCCGCCGCGTCGTCCTTGACGACCCTGACCGAAAGGATGAGGTCCAGATACTCCGTCGTCCAATCCTCCGCGGTAGCCGGCACAACCCCCTTAACGAGCCGGCGCGTAACGGGACAGCCGCGCACGGCCACACCGGCCTTCCGGAGCGCCGCCACCATCCCGGGAAGAAAATCCCGGGCCGCCGCCTCATGGACCAGCAGGGTCTCCACGGCGTTGCAGACCGAAGGCCGCTGGACTTTGGCGTTCAGGACGATACGCTCGGCCTGGGCGAAATCGGCCGTCTCGTCGACATAAATATGGCAGACGCCCTTGTAATGCTTGATCACCGGTATCTTGGACCGCTCGCGCACTTCACGGATGAGCGCCTCTCCGCCGCGCGGCATGACGAGATCGATAGAATCATCCAGCGTCAACAACGTCCGGACCGCCCTGCGGTCCGCCCCGTCAACGAAACTGATCGTCGCGGCCGGCAACCCGTGGCGCCGCACCGCTCCCGACAGAAGACGGAAGATCGCCCTGTTCGAATGAAGCGCGTCGCTTCCGCCGCGCAGGATAACGGCATTGCCCGACTTAAGGCACAGGCCCGCGCAGTCGGATGTGACGTTCGGCCGGGACTCGTAAATGATAAGGATAACGCCGATGGGCACGGCGACCTTTTGGATCTCCAGGCCGTTCGGACGCTGCCACGACTTCAGGATGCGCCCCACCGGATCGTCAAGGTCGGCGACGCTCTTAAGCGATAGCGCCATTTCCTCTATGCGGCGCGGAGTCAGCGTCAGGCGCTCAATAAAGGCCTCCGGCAGACGTTTCGAGCGCGCCGCAGCCAGATCCCTTCTGTTGGCCGCCAGGATAGCCTGCGCTCCCGCCTCAAGCGCTGCGGCCATGTCCCGAAGAACAGCGCTCTTTTTTTCGGGGGCCGTGCCCGCCAGGATGCGCGCGGCGGCCTTCGCCTTGCAGGCGAGCCCCCTTAAATCCTGTCCGCGCGTTCTGTCCGCGTTTCGCGTCCTTTTCATCTCTACCCCAG
>JBLMXZ010000019.1:0-3836 GCA_050258015.1 Deltaproteobacteria bacterium | reverse complement strand
CTGCTCCGCCTTGCGCTTGGAAAGGAGCAGGTGGCCGCGGGCATTTTCACCCTTCTGAAAAAGAACCTTTACCTTGTCGCCCGGCTGCACCGTAACCACGCCTTCCTCATCCAATTGGCCTTCAACTACGGGGCGCGCCGGGAGATCGTCGACGCCGTCCGGCATATCGTCGCGCAGGTCCGGGCGGGGGCGCTCAGCGAGGACGCCATCGACGAGGCGACGGTCGCGGGATCGCTCTACACGGCGGGCCTTCCGGATCCGGACCTGTTGGTCCGCACGAGCGGAGAGATGCGCCTGAGCAATTTTCTGCTTTGGCAGTTGTGTTACACGGAGATCTACGTGACCAAAACGTGCTGGCCCGATTTTTCGAAGGCGGAGTTCGGGCGGGCGATCCGCACCTTCCAGGCGCGGCAACGCCGTTTCGGGGGGCTCCATGGTTAAAAAGACGCGCATGATCACGGCGACGGCGATGGGGGTCCTGGCGCTGGTGAGCCTTTTCCTCGATCCTCTCTTTGTGACGGTGGTGGTGGCGTTGATCACGCTGGGGCTGTTCGAGTTCTTCACGATGCTCGAGAGGAAGGGGATCCCGATCTACAAGTATTTCGGGACCACCATCGGGATCATCATCCCTTCTTCCATCTTCTTCCGTTTTGAGCTTACGCGCGGATGGGAGTTCCTTTTCATAAGCCTGGCGCTGGGCACGCTTTTCGTGCTCCAGTTCTCCCGCCGGGAGAACACCAACGCCGTCCTGGCCATCTCCTCGACCCTGTTCGCGCTCTTCTATATTTCGTGGTTCTTTAGTTTCATGATCAAGCTCAAGATCATGCCCAACGGCACCCAGCTCGTCGGTTTCCTGCTTCTGGTGACCAAGGGGGCGGACATCGGCGCGTTCTTTGTGGGCCGGCGCTTCGGCCGGCGCGCCCTTATCCCGCATATCAGCCCCAAGAAGACGGTGGAGGGGGCTTTGGGCGGCATGGCGGCGGCTGTCGCGGCCGCCCTCGCCAGCTCCGTCTTCCTGCCGAAGATATCGGCTTTTTCGTGGCACAACCTGATCATTTTGGGCTGCGCCCTGGGGGCGTTGGGGATGCTCGGCGACCTGTCGGAGTCGCTCATCAAGCGCGACTGCGAGGCAAAGGATTCCGGGACGATCCTGCCCGGCATGGGCGGGGTGATGGACGTCATCGACAGCCTCCTGTTCACCGCTCCGGCGTTTTACTTTTATATGAACTATTACATGAGCCGTACGTTCGTCTGCGGGACGGGATTTTAATGGGACTATAGACAATAGACTATAGACGATAGTCTGAGGCAATAGCACGTTCAAACAAAGGGCAAGGAACAAAACAGAAACTAAGAGTCCGTTGCATAATTTTTTGTCATCCCAACCGCGCGTTCATGGTTTTCAGGATTTGTTTCTAATCTTGGGGTTGTCTATCGGTTATCGGTCGAGGGAGTTTTGGCTTAAGTATTTGTTTCTAGGTTTTGGGTTTGTCTTTCATCCATAGTCCATCGTCTATCGGCCCCGAGTTTTTCTGTGGCTAAAAAGAATATCGCTATATTGGGTTCCAGCGGTTCCATCGGCGCGGCAGCCCTCGACGTCGTTCGGCGGCATAAAGACCGGTTGCGCGTGGTGGGCCTGTCGGTGCGGTGCAACACGCAGGCGCTCCTGCGCCAGGCCGAGGAGTTCCGTCCCCGAACGGTGGTCGTGGGGTGCGATGCCGATGCGCAAGATGTCGCCCGCAAGGTCCGGCGCTGGGGCGGACGCGTCCTGAGGGGCAGGGAGGGGTTGTGCCGGCTCGCGCAGGACGGGGGCGCGGAAACGGTCCTGATCGCCATCGTCGGCAGCGAGGCCTTTTTTCCCCTGCGCGCGGCGCTGAAAGCCCGCAAGACCGTGGCGCTCGCGAACAAAGAATCGATCGTCATGGGCGCCGAGCTTCTGATGGGGGAGGCGCGCCGCTGCGGGGCAAGGATCCTGCCGATCGACAGCGAACAGAGCGCGATCTTCCAGTGCCTCGAAGGAAGGAAGGCCGGAGACGTCGAGCGCATTTATCTGACCGCCTCCGGGGGCCCTTTGTACGGCCTGCCGCGGGCGCGGCTGCGTAACGCGCCCAGGCGCTTGGTCCTGGCGCATCCGCGCTGGAAGATGGGTCCCAAGATCACCGTCGATTCGGCGACCATGATGAATAAGGGGCTCGAGGTCATCGAGGCCCGGCATCTCTTTGGTCTGCCGATCGACAAGATCGCCGTCGTCATCCACCGCCAGGCGATCGTTCATTCGATGGTGGCGTTCCGCGACGGCTGCGTTCTCGCGCAGATGGGCGTGACGGACATGCGCCTGCCGATCCAGTATGCCCTGTCGTATCCCGAGCGTTGGCCCGAGAGCCGGCTGCGCCTGGATGTCGCGGGCTGCGGCGCGCTGACGTTCGAGGAACCGGACACGCGGCGTTTTCCGTGCCTTGGGCTCGCCTACGAGGCGGCGCGGCGGGGAGGGTGCCTGCCGGCGGTGATGAACGCGGCCAACGAGGAGGCGGTTGCCACGTACCTGAAGGGCGCGATCGCGTTCGGGGATATCCCGCGCGTGATCGAGCGGGTGACGGCCCGCCCCTGGCCGAAGAAGGCCGGCGATTTCGACGCGATCCTGGAGGCGGACGCCGAGGCCCGCGCCTGCGCCCGCGCCTTGATGCAGAGAGGAAGGAAGACGTGATCATTTTTCTCCTTATCCTGAGTATCCTTATCCTTGTCCATGAGCTGGGCCATTTTCTGACGGCCAAGCGTTTCGGTATCCGGGTAGAGAAGTTCTCGCTCGGTTTCGGTCCGAAGCTCCTGTCGCGCAAGATCGGCGACACGGAGTATATGCTGTGCGCCATCCCCTTCGGCGGCTTTATCAAGATGGCGGGCGACAATTCGCTGGAGGCGACCGGGGCGCGCGATGAGTTCCTTTCCCGCCCTCCCGGTCAGCGCGCGGCCGTGGTCTTTGCCGGCCCCGCCTTTAATTACATCCTCGCGTTCTTCAGTCTCTGGTGCGTTTTTGTCTTCGGCTATCCCAAGATGACGAGCGCGATCGGCGAACTGGTGGACGGCATGCCCGCCGCGAAGGCCGGGCTGGCGGTCGGGGACCGGATCGTCGCGGTCAACGGCGAGGAGGTCTCGTACTGGGAGGACGTGACGCGCCGCATCCATGCGGCGAAGGGGCAACAGCTCGATCTCGCCGTTGCGCGCGGAGAAAAGCGGTTCGATCTCGTCCTGACGCCCGAGGCCAAAGAGGTGGAGACCTTGTGGGGCAAGAAGGTGGAGGTGGGGCTCATCGGCATCAAGCCCTCCGACGACATCGTCCTGGTGCGTTACGGGTTCTTCGATGCTTTCCGGCGCGCCGGCACGACGCTCGTGAGCCTGACGGTCAAGACCCTGGCGGCGATCTTTTACATAGTGGCCGGAACGTTGTCTTTCCGGGAGTCGGTGACCGGCCCCCTGGGCATCTTTTTCATAACGAGCAACGCCGCCAAGATCGGTTTTTCGGCGGTCGTCCATGTGATCGGGATCCTGAGCATGAGCCTGGCGATCTTCAACGTCCTGCCGCTGCCGGTCCTGGACGGGGGCCATATCTTTCTTGCGGGGCTCGAGAAACTGCGCGGCCGGCCGCTGCCGCAACGCGCGGAGGAGATCATCACCAACGTAGGCTTGAGCCTTTTGATCGTCCTGGCCGTCTTTATTTTCTTCAACGATCTGATCCGCTACGGTTATTGGGATAAGTTCCTGTCGATGTTCGCGAAATAGAAGCCGTCATTGCCTGGTAGCGGATCCAGTCGTCAAAGCCGTCATAGCCTGACGCGTCGATC
>JBLMXZ010000018.1:0-6644 GCA_050258015.1 Deltaproteobacteria bacterium | reverse complement strand
GGCCGGGCGAAAGCGCGCCACCATTCATACTTGCCTGCCGGTGAAAGGGCCCGGCCCATGAATTCAAGGACCTGCGCGCGCAATTCTTGCCGCTGCTCCGGCAAATTCGTAAGCAGTTTTTCAGCGGCGGCGGCCCTGGCGTTATCGCTGAGGGATGAATTAGCCATGGCTTCTTTGAGAAAAGGCTCCAGGTCCGGGTCCCACGTCAAGCTCTGGATGACAATAATCTCGCGGCCCTTTGCCGCCCCCCTGGCCCACAGGTCCAGAAGCGCTTTGTTGTCTATCGGAGGGAAAGAACATCTGTTATTTCTGCAAAACGGGGTGTCGCCCACCTCTTTACGCAGCCACATTTCGGGGTCTAGCCAGTAATCGCCGTAAGACCAGTATCGCGGACAGCTTACCGCCGTCTTTTTCGATGCGTCTTTGGCCTCTCTGATATATCGCTTGTTCACGGGCTTCGATTGCCCGCAGGGACCCTTGAAGACGTCGCAATCGGAATCGACACTGCACGCCTCCCAGATCGGCACAGGCACTACACCCTCCAAATTCGCCCTCACCACACGCAGATGCCGAAGAGATCCCGCCTTGCCCGGCCCCAGCCACAGGGCCGCGGCCGCCACGACGACAACGCCTAACAGAATGAACAGGGGCGATACTCTTTTAAAATTCATATCATCTCCGCGACTTTCCGACCGGGTCTAAATATCTCCTTGCCTATCAAATAGCTACATCCGAAGTGAGAGACCCGACAACAACAAAAAAATTTCTAAATTTCGGCCAGGATATCCCACTTCGGTTCTATCTCTTTCGCCTGCATGGGGTTTCCTCGACCCGGTCGTACATAAGTGATAACTCATCGATTATGTTTCTGACGGGCCGGAAACGATCAAGTCTTTGACGAGCGCCCTTTTGATCTTGCGGGTGGTGGTCTTGGGCAGCTCCCCGGAGACGACGATGAAATCCGAAATACGCTTGTACTCGGCAAGGTTCGCGCTCAACCGGCCGATCTCTGCCTTGAGACGCGCCTTCATCAGGGAAGCGTCCTTCCTTTCGTGATCCATGAATCGCTCTTCGTTCGGGACGATGGCCGCGCAGACCTCCTCTGTCCCGGCCTTGAGCCCGGAGGTCGCCTGTCGGCCGACGACACAGATCTCCTTGATCAGGGGACTCTTGCCCATCACCTCTTCGATCTCTTCGGGAAAGACCTTCTTGCCGGCGCCCAGGACGATCATGCTCTTGATGCGGCCCGTGACGTATAAAAAGCCGTCCTTGTCGAGCCGGCCGATGTCTCCGGTATAAAACCAGCCATCCCTTAAAACCTCCTGCGTCTTCTCCGGCTGCTTATAATAACCGCGCATCACATTGGGGCCGCGCACAACGATCTCGCCTTCGCCCTGCGGCACTCCCTCCCGGGGCAGGATACGCACCTCAACGCCCTCCAGGGGGATCCCCACGGAAGCGAACTTCGTTTCCCTGAAAGTATTGACCGTGATGACCGGGGAGGTCTCGGTCAACCCATACCCCTGAAGGACATTAAAACCCATGGCCCAGAAATCCTCTTCGACATAAGGGTCGAGAGGCGCGCCGCCGGAGATAAAGCAGCGCAGCCGGCCGCCGAAGGCCCGGTGGACGCCGCGGAACAAAAGGCGCCCCGGCCGCACGCCGAAACGCGCCAGCCAACGGGAGAGGCCCAGGAAAAAGAAAAAGAGCCGCCGCCGGAAAGGCGGGGCCTTCTGCGCCTTCTTCAGGATCGCCTCATGGAACATCTTAAGGACCAGGGGAACGCAGACCATGGACGTCGCCCGGGTCTCCTGCATGAGGCCGAGGATGTTCGCCGGCTTGATGCTGTCGCAATACGTGATGGTCGCCCCCGCGTATAACGGCGCAATCAGACCGCCGGTGATCTCAAGCATATGATTAAGCGGCAGGATCGAGACGAAGCGGTCACGGGAGCTGAAATGAATGTAACCGTTCAACCGGACCACTTCAAACAGGAGGCTGCGATACGTCAGGACGACGCCTTTCGCCGTGCCCGTCGTCCCGGAGGTATAAACGATCATCGCCTCGTCGTCCGGATAGATGGGGTTGTATTTCTGCTCGCCTTGCGCGTGCGCGAAATCGCCGAGCGCGGCGTCGCACGGCGGCTCCCTGCCGTCCAGACCGATGACCTTCTCGACGCTAGGGCACGAACCCCGGCAGCCCGCCATGATATCCGCCAGCTTCGCGCTGACAAAGACGAAACGGGCCCCGCTGTCATTCAGGATAAAAGCTATCTCCGCGGGGCTCAACTTGACGTCCAAGGGCACCACGATCCCGCCGCAAGAGACGACCGCGAAAAACACGGCGGCCCACTCCGGACGGCTCTCGGAGAACACGGCAACCCGGTCGCCCTTCTGAAGGCCGAATTTGATGAGGGCGGAGGAGATATCGACCGCCTTGCGGCCCAAGCCTACATAAGAAAGCTTTCTGAAGGAACCGTCCTTCTCTTCTATCTGGAGGGCGGTGGCCTCGCCGTAATGTTTATTGATCGCCTCCAGGACGTCCTGGATGGTCAGCGTTTCAAGGATGCCGTGGGCCATCTGCCGTATCTTTTTCGTAGACATCAGTCCTCCCTGAGATGTCTTTCCTTTGCGGACTGCGCGGGAACGCCGCTGAAGACGCCGTGCGGCGGAACCACCGTCCCCTTGCCCAGGACGGCGCCCGCGGCCACGAGCGCCCCCTCGCCGATCTCGCAGCCGGGCAGAAGGACCGCGTTCAGGCCTATGATGGCCCTTTTGCCGATCTTCACCTTCTTCAAGATAAGGCGATGCCTCTCGAACGAATGGCATATCACCGTCGCGTGGCCGCCGATGACGGCGTCCTCCCCGATTTCCAGAAGCGAGAGGTCGGCGCAGGACTTCGAGTTGATCTGGGCATTCTTGCCCACCTTGGCCCCCATCAGACGGAAAAACAGCGCCGCGAAAGGCGTCAGCAGGATAAAATCCATGAACACGACGGAGACGACCAGCTGGAGGGCATTGGCAAAGAGCCAGCGCACGCAACCCCAGGACATCATGCGGTACTCCCCTTCCCGCAGGTCCAGCCGGAAAATCCACCGCAACAGGGAGACCACGGCTATCAAGGCCATGCCAAAAAGGAAATACGCCGCGCCCGCGCCGAAGGAAAACAACGCCAGACGCAAGGGGACCGGCACGCCGTACGTGCCCTGCCAGATCCCGTACAAAAGAAAAAGGGCGGGGATCCCCGCCAACCCCAGGACGACCACGCCGATCACGTAAAGAAACAAGGTAAAAAGCGTCTGAAACACTATCAACGGCATCCGATACCCTCCCCTTTACCGCACGCGTCTTTTACGGGCTTAGCGACAAGAAAAAACCGGGAAAACTCCCCGGTTCCATGTGTCAGATATGAATGGAAAGGTCTTATGCATAGCATCTTTTGGCGATGAGGATATTATAGTCCCAAGAGGGCCGGCCGGGCAATCAAAATCGACTATTTTCGTCCAGACAGGCCGGCCCCGGCGCAAGGACAACCGCACTCCCCCTTCTTTATGCCCAAGACAAAGAAAGACACCCCCGTGAAGGGATGCCTCTCCTTGTCCCCCTTTTCCCCGTCTTGCTTCAAAAGATGGCGGGACCTACTTCCCGGGCCCTCCCGCATGCCCCCTATCCGCGCCGCCGCTCATGGAGGAGCCGTGCTCCTCCATCATCGAACTGCCCATGCCGGACTTTTCTTCGCCCATCGATTCCGGCATTTCGGCGGCCTGCGCGCTTTTTTTCTGCTCCATCATATCGCTCTCTGAGGCCTTGCGCTGCTCTCGTCTCTCCTGGATCGCCTGATGGACCCTGTCCGCCAGGCCGGTCCCTTTCACGCCCTCCATGCGCGCCTGATGGGCCACCTCCGAAACGAGGTTGCCGGTCTCACCCGGAGACATGCCGCCCTTCTCCATCTCGTTCATGGATTCGAGCGTCTTCTTAAGGTCCTTGCCTTTTACGCCGCCGGCGGCCAGTTCCGCTATCGCATCGCCCAATTCCTCCTTCGACGCCCCCCTTTGGAGCATCTCCTTTACGGGCGCCTTGATCTCGTTCATGTCCGCGCTCGACACGCCCTTTGCCTGCACATCCATCTTCAGCGCGTCAAAATCCTTGTCCGTATCCGCGGCATAGCCGGACCTCAGGACCAAAAGGCAACCGAACACCCAAAGCGCCCCCAAGATAATCCCTCTTCTCATCGCCCCCTCCTTTTTTGAGGGCCTTGACAGAGATCCCCGTCGACGCCCTCATCGAGGGATATCTTATCCGAATGCCGGTCGCCGGGCAGAGGGCGCCTCCTCTTTTTTCTGCCTTATTTCCACCCGCTGCGGCCGCAACGCGCGCGGGCTCCGGGGGACTTTTCCCTGGGGGAAAGGGTAGCGCACAGGACATCAGGCGGGACGGGTCAAGGCCCTGTATTTCCCGATATAGCGGCGGGTTTCGGCGGGCAGGTCCTCAAATCGCATCCCCTGCCGGGCCCATTCGGCCACGTTGCCGATGCCCCAATTATAGGAGGCGATGACGGTCGTGAGGGTGACGGGGATACGGCTGTGGATCAACATCTGCTCTATCCTTTGGAAATACCAGCGGGCGATCCTCTCGTTGATCTCGGGCCGGAAAAGGTCTTTTACGGCGTAACGGGTCCCGTGGAATTGGTTGTAGTCCTGAAGGCATATCTGCGATATCTGGCAGATGCCGTAGCACCCTGTGGCAACATTCACCGCGTTCGGATCCCCGCCGGACTCAATGGCCTCGATGGCGTTAAGGTCTATGGCGATACCGGCATGGGCCGCCGGGGCCGCCAACACCAGCCCCGCAGCCACGACTGTCATGATCAGCGTCCTGAAAGCCATGATGGTGCCCCCCATCCTCCTTCGGAGGACCGCTTCGCGCCCATGATCTATGCCGCTTCGCCCCATAAATCATGCGCCCCGCGAAACAAAAGACCCCGGCAAACGCACGGGGTCCCGGAGAAAAAACGGCCCTAAGCAAAGCGCTTAGGGCCATCTCCACCCTTTTGGCAACGCAGCCCTCCGGCACGCGGCCGGAGCTGTCGCTTTGCGCCCTCAGGTCACCCTGAGTTTGCCTTTATCATTAGGTAAGCCTGTCTTCTAAAGTAAGTGTAGCATATTCACGCCTCGAATCCCTCTTTTCGGCGCACGCCCTGTCCGCCTCCTCTTGCTCTGTCCGCCTCACTTCACGCACGCGGCCTCGCGGGCCGTTTCGTGGCTCTCCATCAGCAACCGGTAGTTCGGCAGGATATGCTCGCCGAAGATGCGGGCATACTCCAGCGCGTCGGGCCGGTTCCAGGTCTGCTGGAGCTCCCCGATGACGGCGAAGGTGTCCACCGGGATGACGCCGGCCTGCACCAGACGGGCGATCGTCAGGTCCGTGGCCATCGAGCTCCAATTCCCCGAGGCGTCAACGACCGCATAGACCCTGTAGCCGGCGGCGGCCGCCGAGACGGCCGGGAACGCCAGGCAGACGCTCGTCAGCGTGCCGGTCATGACCAGCGTCCGGCGCTTCGTCTCCTCAACGGCCCTGACGAACTCGGGCACGTCCCAGGCATTGATCTGCCCCTGACGCGGGACAAACCGGGCGTGGGGAGCGTATTGCCCGATCTCGGATATCACCGGGCCGTTCGGGCCCTCCGGCACGGACGCTGTCGTGATGACAGGAAGCTTCAACAGGGAGGCCGTCTTGGCAAGGGCGATGATGTTGTTGCGCAGCTGGGCCACGGACATATCCTTGACGAGATTGAACAGGCCGCTCTGGTGGTCGATCAACAGCATGGCGACATCACGCGGATCTATCAGGACTCTTTCGTGCGACGCGTTCATGGCATCCTCCTTCGGTTATCTTTCCGCCTGCCGGCGCCGGCCGTTCCCTGCGTTCCTTGCGGTGTCGGGCCGCACCCACAACAGCTCAACGCGCCTTTCTCCGCTCCCCGACGGACTTCTTCCAGCCGGCTCTTCCGGCGCCTTATCGTATCAAAGCCCCGCCCTTCCCGCAGGAGGCCGAACCTCCTTTTTATGGACTTTCTTCCATGAAAAAGAAAACCCCCCGCCTGAAAGACGGGGGGTTGTCCGTGAAAAAACGATGCGCGCAGAAACGGGGATCCTTGCCGGAGGATCGGATTCAACCCTCAGGGAAGGGGCGCGAGAACGGGAGAACGAAACTCTCCCGGGACGGGACGGCTCAGCTCTTGGGCTGGCAGACCCTCACAAGCCTTCTTAAGTTTATGGAGATGTCAAGAAGCAGGGCCAGCATGAACAGGCCTGTCGTGGTCACGAAGATCGCCATCCGTTACCTCCTTGTGGTGGGTGGATTTCCGCAGAAACCGTCCCCGGAAAAGCAGGGATCCTCTCTGTGCCCCTTCATCGGCTTTGGGCCGGGCGGACCGCGCCCGGCTTCAAGGCAATGGAGATATTATAGTCCCTGGCGACCCCCGGAGCAACAAAAATACGCGCAGACGGCAACGGAACGGAAACCGCTTTATGCGAAAATTTCAGCGCGACCGGCGGCGTCGGGCGGCTTTTTCGGGGCGGGACGCGGCGGCCGGGGCCGGGACATCGAAGGCCGCCGCGGGATCGGCGACGGCGTCGACATACA
>JBLMXZ010000017.1:0-4900 GCA_050258015.1 Deltaproteobacteria bacterium | reverse complement strand
CTCCGGGATCTTCCTTGGCTTTACATCTTTATCGATGAGCACGTGCGCCGTGCGCCCTTCGGCCAGCAATTTGCCGTCGGCCGGCCGCGTGACGCGATAGCCGAACGACAGGCTCGAATTGCGAACGTCCTCGGGCCACGTCTCTATCGCGATGGTGTCGCCGTAGCGCGCAGGCGCCTTATAGGCGCAATGCGCCTCGACCACCGCCATGAAGAGACCATCCTTCTCCACGTCCCGGTAGTCCAGCCCCTGCGCCAGCAGATACTCGGTGCGCCCCATTTCGAACCAGACGAAATAGTTCGCGTAATAGACGATGCCCATCGCGTCGGTCTCGGCGTACCGGACCTTCGTCGTTATCGTGTGCTGTTTAACCATGCGGAATCCCCCTTTGTTGCCGAGTAAGCGAGTTCACGAGTAAACGAGTAAAGACCCTGTTTGTTCCTTCATCTCGTCAACTCGTTAACTCGCATACTCGCTAACTCCTGACATTCACATGCCTTGCGCGCGCAGCTGGCCGCAGGCCGCGGCGACCGCGCCGCCGCGCGGACGGCGCAGGGTCACGTCGATGCCGTGCCGGGTGAGATAATCCCTGAAGAAGAACGCCTCCAGCTTCGTCGGCGGCTCAAAGGCCGCGCGCGTGCGCGTCTCGTTGTAGGCGATAAGGTTGATCTTGACGTTCATGCCGCGCGCCAGTTTGACCAGGGCGCGCGCGTCCTCGACGGACGTGTTGTACGACCCCAGGAGCACGTACTCAAAGGTGACCTTGCGGCCCGTCTCCTCGATATAGGTCTTGACCGCCGGGATGAGCGTCTTGAGCGGATACAGACGGTCGACGGGCAAGAGCTCCGCCCGTTTGGCATCCGTTGCCGCGTGCAGGGATACCGACAGCTCGAGTTCGAGCCCTTCGCCGGCGAGACGCCGGATGGCATCGCTCAAGCCGCACGTCGAAACCGTCATCTTGCGCATCCCCAGACGCAGCCCTTTTTCATCGTTCATGATGCGCACGGCCCGCAGCAGATTGTCGTAATTATCGAGAGGTTCGCCCACGCCCATGAAGACCGCGTGGCTGACGCGCCCGGCTTGGCCCGCGGCATGGCGCCGCAGGGCCGTCATCTGCGTCACGATCTCGGCGGCCGAGAGGTTGCGCACGAAACCGAGCGAGCCGCTGGCGCAAAACGCGCACCGGAAACGGCACCCCACCTGGGTCGAAAGGCACGCCGTCCAGTGGTCCGCGAGAGGGATAGCGGCGCTCTCGATGTGCGCGCCGTCCTTGAGCCGCAGCAGGAGCTTGACCACGCCGTCCGGCGCCTCCTGCGCCTTTTCAATGACCCCTTCCTCAAGCGAAAAATGCTCGGCGATACGTCCGCGCATGCCGGCCGGGAGGTCCGTCATGCGGCCGAAGTCCTCCACCCCCTTGGCGTAGACCCACTTGAAGACCTGGGCGGCCCGGTAACGCTCGACGCCCATCTTCACGAACCGGGCCTCGAGCTCCTTGAGCGTAAAATTCCTTATGTCCTGAACCACGCGAAAATCCCCCGGGGCTTTCCTGCGATCTCCACCCGATCATGGACCCGAACGGGCCCGCCGGTCACGACGACGGCGAAGACCCCTTTCTTCGGCATGACGCACGCGCCCGTCCTCTTCATGATGGCGCACCCGTCATGGCACTCCTTGCCGAGCTGGGTGACGCGCAACGCGACGCTTGCGCCGATGCGGATGGTATCGCCCACCCGCACGCGCCCCAGGTCCACATCCTGCGTCGTGATGTTCTCGGCAAAAATGCCGGGCCGAAGGTCCGCCTGGGAGTCCCGGCTCCTCTTCTCGGCCTCCTCGAGGACCTCCACGGCCAGCAGGCTCACCTGACGCCGCCCCGGCCCTGCGTGGGCGTCGTCCTCTATCCCGTGGCCCGCGCGCAGCACGGCGCCCGTGACCATCTGCTTCGGTCCGCCCTTGACGGTGCTGACGTTGACGGAAAAAACCCTGCCTGTCATCATAAATACAAAGTTGTTTAGCTGATTAGCTCATTAGCTGATTAGCAATTACTGCAAAGATTTTACTAAACAGCGAATCAGCTAAACAGCTAATCAGCTGCGCTATTTTTTCCTATCGTAAAGTCGCTCTTGCCGCCGGTCTTCTTGATGAGCCGCAGGCCGGTGATCACGATGCCCGGCTCCTCGGCTTTGGCCATGTCGTAGACCGTGAGCGCCGCGACCGCGCAGGCGGTCAACGCCTCCATCTCGACGCCGGTGGCGTCTTCGGCCTTGACGTTCGCGACGATGACAAGGGTCTTCGGCCGGAATTCAAAAGAGATCCCGGCGTGGGTCAGGCGCACCGGATGGCACAGCGGCAGCAGCGCCGGCGCCGCCTTGGCCGCGAGGATACCGGCGCTCTGCGCCGCGCTCACGACATCCCCCTTGGCGAGGCCGCCCCGCCGTATCTTGCGCAGCGTGCGCGCCGAAGCGCGCACCTCAATCCGCGCCAGGGCCTGCCGCCGCGTTCTTTTTTTATCCGTGATATCGATCATCCGTATCATAAGAAGCTCCTTAAGGGACAACCCCGGGCAACGGTCGTCCTTCGGTCGTCAGCCGCCGATCTCGGACATGGCGAAGTCGCGGCTGCAGACGAACTTGTTGAGCTCTTTTTTACGGGCAGCCGCCCGGGCGATCAGGGCCGCGGCCTCCTGCGTCCGGCCGGCGCGCAACGGCCCCGCCAGGTCCACATTATAATCCGAGTGCAGGCACGGGTACAGCTTCCCGTCCGCCGACAGGCGCAGGCGGTTGCACCTGCCGCACAAAGAGCCCGTGACGGAACTGATGAAGCCGACGCGCGCCCCTTCCCCGCCGAGACGCGCGTAGTGCGCCGGCCCGCCCAGCGGGTCGAAGCCGGCCTCTTCCAGCCTGCCGAAACGCGCCTCGAGGGTCTTCTTTACCTCGGCCGTCGCGATAAAATGGCCGTGAAAGATACGGCTGCGCCGGGAGGTAGGAAAATACTCGATGAAACGGACGGTGACGCCGTGCGCGAGACCCCATGTCACGAAATCAACGGTCTCGTCGTCATTGAAGCCGCGGATCAGAAGGACGTTGACCTTGACCTGGCCCGCGGCCCGAAGAGCTCTGCGGGCCGCCCGGATCCCTGCGAGAACGCGGTCGAGAGCGTCCCGGCCCGTCATCTTGGCGAACCGCTGCGGCCGCAGCGTATCAAGGCTCACGTTGACGTGGGTCACTCCCCGGCGGGCCAGGTCCGCCGCCATCCCGGCCAGACGGTGGCCGTTCGTGGTCAGGGAGATCCGCTCCAGCGCCTTCGCGTCGCTCAGCTTCCGGACGAAAAAGGGCAGGTCGCGGCGCAAGAGCGGCTCCCCGCCGGTCAGGCGGATATGCCGGATGCCGTGACGACAAAAAAGGCGCGCCAGGATGAGGACCTCCTCGCGCGTCAGAAGAGAACGTTGCCCCAGGAACCGCGGTGACGCCGGCGGGGCGCAATAAAAGCAATTGAAATCGCAGCGGTCCGTCAGGGAGATGCGCAAATAGGTGCAGGCGGTCGCGTTCATCGCGGTATCCTGAAAAAAGGCACCGTCGTGCCTTTCGCGGCTTTGATCTGGGTCTCCCGGAGCGCGTAAAAGACTTGGGCGGCCGCGGCCGCGCGCAGGTCCGAACTGTCGCAAAACGGCAGGGGCGCGATCCAGGTCCGCCCCCCTCGCGTCTTGAGGCGCCCGGGAAGAAAGGAAAGCCGGCCGCTGGCGTTCTCCGCGGGAGCGGCCAGGGGCCCCGTCTCGAACAGCGTCCCACCCTCGAGACCCATAAGACGCCGGACAACGGGCCTGACGAACAGATGAAAGGTCGTGAGGCTCGATACCGCGTTGCCCGGCAGGCCGAAAACAACGCAACGGCCGCGCCGGCCCAAAAAAACGGGCTTGCCCGGCCGGATACGGACCTTATGGAACAATGTCCTGACCCCCAGCTGCTTCAGGACGCCGGGAACGAAGTCCCTCTCCCCCACGGAAACAGCCCCTGTCACGATGAGGATATCATAGGCCAGGCCCCGCCGCAACCGGCGCCCGATCTGCGCCGGTTCGTCCCGGACGCAGCCCAGGTACGCCGGCGCGATGCCCAGAGACGACAAAGCGGACAGAAGCATCGGAGCCGAGGCGTTCCATATCCGCCCCGGTGTCTTCTTGCGGCCGGGCTCGACGATCTCGTCCCCTGTCGCAAGGAGCCCGACGCGCGGCTCCTTATAGACGCGCACCCGGCGCACCCCCTGGCTTGCCAGCAGCGCGATGTGCGCTGCGCCCAACCGTGTGCCCGGCTCCACAAGCACCGTCCCTGCGCGGAAATAGGCGCCGCGCAGCGTTCGGTTCGCGCCTGCCGAGACCGAAGAAAGGCATGCCACGCAACCGCCGGGCACGGACCGTGTGTCTTCGAGCTTGATAACGGCGTCCGCGCCCCTGGGCAGGGGCGCGCCCGTGGCGATGCGCACGCACGTGCCCGGCTCGACGCGTCCGCGAAAGACGCGGCCGGCCGGGGCGAAACCGACGACGCGCACGACGGCCCCGGCGCCGGTATCGCGGCCACGCACGGCAAATCCGTCCATGAGCGCGCGCGTGAAATCCGGACTGTCCGCCTTTGCCCGCACGACGCCGGCCAGAACAGAACCGTGGACCGCCGAGATATCCCCGGGACGCGTGGTGCGGCGAAGGGGAAGGCGCGCGAGGATGGTTTGGGCCTGTTTATAGGAAATCGCGGCCATTTATAGGCAGGCGCCTTCTCTTCGTCGTCGCCAAAACCGCTCCGACGAAGTTTCACGAAAGGTCCGCCTTCGGCGGACACATTGCAAGCCTTCTCTTCGTCGTCGCCAAAACCGCTCCGACGAAGTTTCACGAAAGGTCCGCCTTCGGCGGACACAT
>JBLMXZ010000016.1:0-5536 GCA_050258015.1 Deltaproteobacteria bacterium | reverse complement strand
ATAGACAAATTAACCCGCAGGGGCGGCCCGCAGGTCTGATGATAGCCCTAACATCCTGTCCGAGAAAATGTTATCGGACCGAATCGCCGATCTTCAGCTTCGTCCCTGCCTGCACGTTCTTGATGTCGGCGGCGGAGATCTCTTTGCGCGTCTGGATAACCTCGAGTGTCCCGATCTTCATGCCGTCGCGCGTGACCGTAAGCGCCTGACCGACGGCCACCCCATCCTGTTCGCCGACGTCCACGATCACGAAGTTATTCTCGTCGTTGATGGCCAGGACCTGCCCGGAGACAGGGGCGGCGGACGGCGACGGCGACGCGTTGTCGTCCGTCGCCTTGACCACGATGGGCTCAAGCTGCACGACACGGCTGTCCTTCGTGCTGACCTTCTTGGCCTCGGTGCGCGCGGCCTTGAGGTCGTTCTTCACCTCGATGATCTGGTCGACGCGCTCCTGCAGGACCGAATCCAATTCCGCCAGGCGCTTGGCCAGGATCTCGCGCTCCTGCTGCAGATCCACGAGCTTGCCCTCGAGCGAGGTCTTTCTGTCGCCCATCGCCATCAGGCGGCTCTTGAGTTCGAAATTCTCCTGGCGCAGGCTGTCCAGCTGATCCGTGATCGTCTTCTTATCGCGCTTCTCGCGCACAAGGTCCTCGGAGAGCGTCTGGGCGAGTTTCTCGTTATAGACGAGCTTGCGGTCGAGATCGCGGCGGGCCTCGAGGGCGGTCTTGAGCTGCATGTCGATCTTGCGTCCCTCGTCCATCGCGGTGGAGAGCTTAAGCTTGGCGTCGTCGAGCTGGGCCCCGAGGTTCTTGACCTCGAGCTCCAGGCCCGCCTTCTCGCGCAGAAGGTTCGCCCAGTACGCGTCGTCGGTCGGCGTGCCTTCGGGAAGAGTGTAGCTCGCCGCCGAGACCGTGCCGCCTTTCTTGAGCTCGGCGACCTGTTCCTCCAGCGCCTTCTTCTCGTTCGCCAGCTCCTGGACGCGCTCAACGAGCGAAGCGCGCTCCTTCGTGACGAGGTCGAATTTATTCTTGAGGGTCTCGTGATCCTGGGTGAGGGCGTCGTACTTGGCCTTCAGATCGGCCATGTCGACATCGAGCTTCTTCTTGGCTTGGCGAAGATCGGCGAGCTGCTTATTGAGAGTGGTGCGTTCGCTTTCGAACTCCGCGGTCTTGGTCTGATACTCGTAGGAAAGCGCTTTATATTGGCCGTTCAGCTGAAAGGCGATAACAAGGGAAATGGCGCAGATGACTGCCAGGGCGATGAGCAAAATCTTTATCTTAGCGTTCATCACACCTCCTCACTGGAGCCCCCGCAGATTTTTCCCCCTGGGGCGACATCCCTCTCCGCTGTTTCTCCACCGGGCGGCCTCGGCCTTGGCCGAGGTCAACAGAGAAAACAGCAAAGGGATTGACTCTACATATAACATATTCCCCATGGGTCTGCAACAATTTTCTGGAGCCCATCTTCCGTGGGCGCCGGGCCCATGGGAAATATTACTGCTTCGAGATCAGGCGGTTGCGAGAAAAGGAGGGGTCGGAGTCACTCATTGATCTCCGAAAAGACGTGACGAATGATGAGACTGGCCGCCCCCAAGGCCACCGCGTCCTCGCCCAATCGCGAGGGCACGATCTTGACGGCGCCGGCCGCTTCTTCAAAACACCACTCGCTGACGGCGCCCTTTACTTCCTCTATCAAGGCGATCCCGGCCTGTTCGATGCCGCCGCCGATGACCACCATCTCCGGATTCAACAGGTTCACCAGATACGCCGCCCTCATCCCGAGCTGCCGGCCGGCCTCGCGCACCACCTGCACCGCGAGCTCCTCGCCGGCACGGGCCTTCTCGAAGATGTCGGTCAAGGTCACCTCGGCGGCCGGGTCGGCCGCTGAGCCCTTTTTGAGGCCGTTCTTGAAACCCAGCCTCTTGAGATACTCCTTGCGGATGCCGAGATCCGCTTCCCAGCGTTCCAAAAAGTACGGAGCCTCTTTTTTATCGCTGTGGATGGATATCTCGCCGGCGCAGCCGGTCGCGCCTTCGTAGATCTCGTTATTCAGCATGATGCCGCAGCCCACGCCCGAGAACATGAAAAGAAGATCGCGCACGCCGGATTCAAGGGCGAGCCACTGCTCGCCGAAACACGCCAGCGTCGCGTCGTTATCGATCTTGACGGGGAACCGGAATTCCCGCTCGATGATGTCTTTTAGCGGCACGGTCACGTCGGCGTAATGCACGCCGTCGTCCAGTTTCTCCGGCCAGCGGACCTTCTCGCGCGCGGAATCGACGATCCCGCCGATGCCGATGCCCACCCCGCGGATGCGGCCGCGCATGGACCCCGCCATCTCCAGGAGGCTGGCGAGGGTCTCCAGGAGCGCGTCGATGACGTCCTTGGCCGCGCCGTCCGGCCTGTTGCGCGTCACTTTATGCAGGATGCGGCCGCTTAAGTCCGTGACGACGCCTATGGTGTTCGTCAGGTTGATGCCCACGCCGACGGCGTAGCCGGCCGAGGCGTTCAAATCCAGCAGCAGCGGCCGCCGGCCGCCCTTCGAGACATCATACTCCTTCTCGAAGACGACCTTCTGACGCAGAAAATCCTCTATATAATTCGATATCGTGACGACGTTGAGGCCGATGAGGTTGGAGATGTCGGTCTTGCTGATGGGGCCCCGACGCCGGATGGCGTCGAGGATGAAAAGGTTCTTACGCGCCCGCTCTGAAAGGTTTTCGCTACGCAAGGAGATCTCTTTCATCTCAGGGATTCCAGAAAAGCGGCGCAATCTTTGTGCCCGCCGGCCAGCGCCGAAACGAGCGACCAGACCACCATGTTGCGCATGTAATGATCCCCGAAAAGGTACGCCCCGTCGGCGGCGGCGCACATGTCGGGTTGGTTCCAGGGGTTCAAGGCATGGACGCTCGCCGCCCTCCACGCCTTTTCCGCAACCTCAAGCCCCTCTTTCTCCAGCCCTTCGTAGATCGCCAGTCCCGCCACGACGTAAGCCACGCCAAACCAGCAGTTTTCCGTCTGACGATTCGCCTTGTCCTTCTCCCCGGAAGGGGCCACGGCGTTGACGACGCCGAACGCCGAGGCTTCGGCATTGAGCTTCAGGATCGTCTGAAGAGCCTTCTTAACCTTTTCCGGCGCAACAATATACCCAAGACCCAAGGCATGCGCGATCCACTGCCCCACGAGCTGAGAGGCGGCGCAGGACAGGCTCACCTTCTGTGTCTTGGCATGATGAGCCAGCTGTTTTTCCGTAAGGCCTTCTTGCACGCTATTATACGCCATGTAATAGCTTTTATTCCACAATTTTTTCTCGAAACTTGCGCGTCCCTTCTTGGACCACTGCCGGACCTCCTTCACCACGCTCTCTTCACCGACCAGGCCGGCCATCTTCTCCAAAGCCAGCAAGGCCGCAAGAAAGATACCGGAAGTATAGGCCGCGGTGCCGTAAAGCTCCCACAGGTCAAAAGTCTGGTCGGCTCCTTCGTTATCCGGCAGACCATCCTTATTCTTGTCCGTTGCCGCAAGCCAATAAAAAGCTTTCTTCACAAAAGGATACAGCTTCCTGAGCGCCGCCTCATCCTTGGTCCACAGATAGTTCCTGTAGGCGAGCAGGATGAATTTCGCGTTCAGGTCTTTCCATAAAAGGCCGTTGGTGCTGTTGGAGGCCAGATCCGTGCGTCTGAAACCCAGGTCGTGCGGCACATACCCCTGGGGCCGCTGGGCCTCGGCGAACTGAAGCATACCGCGCGCCTCCAGACCGGGGAACAGCATGCACAGCGGCGCCGACGCATAAAAACGCACGTCGAGGGTATCGAAAAGCGGACAGACCTGCGGCGCCTCGAAGAAACCGAAACGGCCGCGCTTGGTCCAAAGGCTCGAGGAGGAAAACGGATAGAGGTTGTTCGTCAGCGCGTCCTTAAGCCAGTCGCCGATCTTGAGCGAAGAGATGCCTTTGGCGAACGCCCGCGTCTTTTCGTGGAGAACTTTCTCGTGCGCGAAGGCATACGCCGCCGCCTCCCGGGCTCCCCGGAACTGGTTCTGGTACATGCGCCCTTCGCCCGGCGCCGACGAAAACCAGGTCAAAAGGAACGTGACCGAGGCCGAGGAGCGCGCCTTCATGTGAACGCGCGCCGCCAGGGCGCCGCCCAGCTCAACGCTTTCGGCCGCGACGAGCTGCTCGCCGTTGGTATTGGGCAGGCGTCCCTGGGCATGGAACGGCTCCCACGCCTCGCGGCCGTTGAAGGTCTTGGCGTCAAAAACAAAAGGCCGGCCCTGCATATTCCACTCACCCAGATATGTCGCCTCCTGGCCCGGGCGCCTGAGAAGGCTCAGGCACATCTCCCCGGCCAGCGGATCCTGGACCGACGTCTTCTTATTGAAAAAGCTCAGATGAAGAGCGTGGTTCGTCTCCGCGACCTGATTGAACCGCCCCACCCCCCACGATCCGACCATGTTGCGGCCCGTCATCATCAGCGCCGCGTCCACGGGCCGGGCCCAGGGATTCGTCAACCTGAAGCGGAAAATCGCCGCGGGCAATCCCGAGTTCTTCTCGTCGCCGGGAATAAAAGGCGCGTAGGCCTCCAGGACGCAGGAGACGGGCGACGACGCGTCTTCATAGGAAAGCTCGGCAAAGGGAAAAGAACCCGCGTAGGTGATGCGGCCCACGGTCGGCGCATCGCCCAACGGGACGGTCTGCAGCCAGCGCGCCGAGGCCTTCTTCTTATCGAGAACCCACAAGGCGCAGTGGAAACCCGGGATCCCCTTCGGCTGGCCGTCGGCGCCGGCCGATGTCACGGGAGCATGCGGACCGCTCAAGAACGTGAAGTTATCGAGAAGGCCGTTGGGCAGGATCTCAAGCTTTCCCGCCCCAAGACCGCCCAGCGGCACGCCGGACTTCACTTTTTGATCGGAAGAATATAGAGGCATAGGTCAGTCACAAAAAACGATAGAAAAACAACAGGGGACATCTATGTCCGTCGCAAGTATCAAGCAACGGGTACCAGGTAAAATCTTTAATGTGATACCTGATCCTTGGTACCTGTGACCCCGTTATCGTCCGTCTTCCGGCATCACCTGCACGATATCAAACCCCACGCCCTCCAGGCCCGCGGCATCCATGACGGCGCAGTGCACGACGTTGATGCCCGCCTTCTTATAGGAAGTGTCCAGCTCGGGGGAATTCGGAAGGTTCGCCGCCGAACCGGTCGCGCCCGACCACTCATATGAAAAATCGGGCGTCATGCATCCCGTGGACGGGTTCGAGGTCGTCACGACGTAGCGGACCGCCGCACCCTGCGGCGCCCGGGCCGGTCTGCCGGTCACATCGACCATGAGTCTGCCGGGCTCGGTCGCATCCTGCCTGAAGGTACCCTCGAAAAAAAGACGCAGCGCATAGGCCTGGGGCTTGTCTTCCTTGAGCTCCGCGGTCCGCGCGTCCAGGAGAGCCACCTCTTCGTCGTCGGCGGAAAAACCGATATCTATCGCCTCCTTGCGCGCCACGTCGAAATAGGAGGCGGCCGTATCGCGGTCGCCGGACC
>JBLMXZ010000015.1:0-3594 GCA_050258015.1 Deltaproteobacteria bacterium | reverse complement strand
CGCGGAGCTGGAGCGTGCCCTGGAGAGGGCGGAGCATTACCGCGGCAGCCTGAAAGATACCTATATATCGGTCGAACACCTCTTCCTGGGGCTCGTGGACGCGGACGCGGGTCTGCGGCAGGCGCTTAAAGACGCCGGCGCCGGTCCTGCGGAGCTGTTGAACGCGCTCAAGGAGCTTAGGGGCAGCCAGACCGTCGGGGATGAGAACCCCGAGCAGAAGCTGCAGCCGTTGGAGAAGTTCGGCCGCGACTTCACGGACCTGGCCGTCCGCGGCAAGCTCGACCCGGTCATCGGCCGGGATGAGGAGATCCGGCGCGTCATCCAGGTCCTTTCGCGCCGCACCAAGAACAATCCCGTCCTGATCGGCGACCCGGGCGTGGGCAAGACGGCTATCGTCGAAGGGCTGGCCCAGCGCATCGCGGCCGGGGACGTGCCCGAGGGGCTTAAGAAGAAGCGCCTCATCGCGCTCGATATCGGCGCCATGGTCGCCGGCTCCAAGTACCGCGGGGAGTTCGAGGACCGCCTCAAAGCGGTCTTGAAGGAGGTCCAGGCGCAGGAGGGCCGGATCATCCTTTTTATCGATGAGCTCCACACCATCGTGGGCGCCGGCGCGGCCGAGGGCGCGGTGGACGCCTCCAACATGCTCAAGCCCGCGCTGGCGCGCGGTGAGCTGCGCTGCGTGGGCGCCACGACCCTCGACGAGTACCGCAAGCATATCGAGAAGGACAAGGCGCTCGAGCGCCGTTTCCAGCAGGTCTTCGTGGGCGAGCCGTCGGTCGAGGACACCATCGCCATCCTGCGGGGCCTCAAAGAGCGCTATGAGGTGCATCACGGCGTGCGCATCAAGGACGCGGCCCTTATAGCCGCGGCGCAGCTGTCGCACCGCTATATCACCGAACGGTACCTCCCCGACAAGGCCATCGATCTTATCGACGAGGCGGCCTCGCGGCTGCGCATCGAGATCGACAGCCTGCCGCAGGAGCTTGACGATGTCAACCGGCGGGTCGTCCAATGGGAGGTCGAGCGCCAGGCGCTCAGGAAAGAAAAGGACGCCGGCTCGCGGGAGCGCCTCAAAAAGCTTGAGGATGATCTCAAAACGCTCCAGGAAGAGAGCGCGCGTCTGACCGCCCACTGGGAGAAGGAGAAGGCGGCGGTCACGCGTATCCGCGAGATCAAGACGCAGATCGAAGAGGCCAAGGCCGAGGAGAAACGCCAGGAGCGCCGGGGCAACCTCGATAAGGTGGCCGAGGTCCGCTACGGCGTTCTGGCCGAGCTCTCCAAGAAGCTGGAGGTCGCCAATAAGGAGCTGGCGGCGTTGCAGAAGACCCGCGCCATGCTCAAGGAGGAGGTCGACGAGGAGGACGTGGTGCGCATCGTCTCCAAGTGGACCGGGATCCCTCTGTCCAGGCTCCTGGAGGCCGAGAGCGCCAAGCTTCTGCATATGGAGGAGCGCCTGCGCCGCCGCGTCGTGGGCCAGGACGAGGCCCTGCATGTCGTGGCGGATTGCATCCGCAGGGCGCGCACCGGGTTGAGCGACGCGAACAGGCCGCTGGGCTCCTTTATCTTCGTCGGTCCGACGGGCGTGGGGAAGACCGAGCTCGCCAAGTCCCTGGCCTGGTTTTTGTTCGATGACGAGGCGGCCATGGTCCGGCTGGACATGTCCGAATACATGGAGCGGCACGCGGTGGCGCGGCTCATCGGCGCGCCGCCGGGCTACGTGGGCTATGAGGAGGGCGGCCAGTTGAGCGAGCGCATCCGCCGCCGGCCCTACAGCGTGGTCCTGTTCGACGAGATCGAGAAGGCCCATCCCGACGTCTTCAATGTCCTGCTGCAGATCCTCGACGATGGCCGGCTGACGGACGGCCAGGGCCGGGTCGTGAATTTCAGGAATACGGTCGTGATCATGACCTCCAATATCGGGACCGAGCTCATCGGGACCGAGAAAGACGCGCCGGCGCTGCGGCTGCGCATAGGGCAGGAGCTTAAGAAACATTTCCGTCCCGAGTTCCTGAACCGTCTCGATGATATCGTGGTCTTCAACCACCTGGAGGAACGGGACCTGGTCTCCATCGTCGATATCCAGCTGGGGCTTTTGGAGAGGCGGCTCGCGGACAGGCGCATCCGGCTCGAGGTCTCGGCCGGCGCGAAGGCCTGGCTGGCCAAGGAGGGATTCGACCCTGTCTACGGGGCCAGGCCGCTCAAGCGGACCCTGCAGCGCGTCCTGCAGGATAGGATAGCGATGGGGTTGCTCGACGGCACGTTCCATGACGGGGATACGATCAAGGCGGCCCTTGAAAAGGGCGCGTTGAAACTGACGAAAGGGGAGTAGTATGCAGACGACATTGGTGTTCAGCCATATGGAGGAGAACGCCCAGGCGCGCGCGGTGTTCACGGAAAAGAGCGATAAGGCCGCCAAGTACCTGAAGCGCTTTAAGGAGGACCAGACCGCCCTGCACGGGGCGCTCGATAAAAATCCCCACAAGAATGAGTTTTACGCTTCCCTGACCCTTTATCTGCCCTCCGTGACATTGCACGTCCGGGAGCGGGGTCCGGAGTACGGCGCCGCTTTCAGCAAGGCCTTCCTGGCTCTGGGCCGGCAGGCGAAAAAGCATAATGATAAGCTGAATCGCGAGAAGCGCCGGACCTCACGCGCATCCTCAAGGCCGTAAGGCATCCGCGGAAGAGAGTCGAGCGTCTCAGGAAAATGAGAGTTGACAAAAAGCAAAAAAGTGTTAACATTTTTAGCAGTCTTAAGTATAGAGTGCTAACATCCAATAAAGGGCGGATATGCCAAGGGTAGCGGACCAGGATAAACGGAAGAAAGAGATCCTGCTGGCGGCGATCGAGCTGTACCTGACGCAGGCCGAGCCCGTCTCTTCGGATATCCTGCGCAAGATGCGCCGGCTTGACGTAAGCTCGGCGACGGTGCGCAACGTGCTGGCGGAGCTCGAGGAGCTGGGGCTCTTGAGCCATCCGCACACCTCGGCGGGCCGCGTGCCCACGGACGAGGGATACCGGTATTACCTCAACGCCCTTATGCAGAAAAAGAAGCTCAATGCCGAGGAGATCGGCCTGATCGATAAGATCTTTTCCATGAAGGTCCGCGAGATCGATGACCTCCTTGAGGAGACGTCGCGCATCCTTTCGGATTTCACGCATTACGCCAGCCTTGTCTCGCTGCAGGTGGATGACGACCAGCGGGTCCACATGGAGGGGCTGCGGCACCTTTTGGAGCATCCGGAATTCCAGGACCTGCAGCGTGCCCGGCGGATCATGGAGGCGCTCGAGACCCGGGAAGTCCTCTTCGACCTGATCGACAGGCAGTTCGTCGGCAAGACGCGTGTCTATGTCGGCAAGGAATGCAAGTACGCGCCGATGGAGTCCTGCGCGGTCGTCGTGACGCGCTGCGGCGGCTCCGAGAAGCGCGCCGGCAAGCTTGCGGTCATCGGCCCCAAGAGAATGGCGTATGACCAGGTCATCCCGTTGCTGGATTATCTTGCCGAGGCCGTCGCCGAACACATCGAGAGGTTGTAGCCGTGTTTAAGAAAGCCCATCCCGACAAGGACAAGGAGAGCGGGCGGCAGCAGGAGGGCG
>JBLMXZ010000014.1:0-6126 GCA_050258015.1 Deltaproteobacteria bacterium | reverse complement strand
GTTAGGGTTAAGTGTTTCTAAAGACCTGACCCGGTACCTTAACCTAAACCGGCCTCTTAACCTTAACCCCAACCCGGGTTTCTGACGGCGTGGACGGCTTACAATTATGATAAAACGGCGCAAGACAAGAACGGTTCACATCGGAAGGCTTAAGATAGGCTCGGGGCATCCCATAGCCGTCCAATCGATGCTCAAGGTGCCGGCCCGGCGCACGGCCGCGGCCCGCGCCCAGCTTAAGGCGCTCGAGGACGCGGGCTGCGAGATCGTGCGGCTGGCGGTCGAGGACGCGGCCGACGCCGCGGCCATCCCGGCGCTGAAGAAGGCCACGCGCCTGCCGCTGGTGGCCGACATCCACTTCGACTTTCGCCTGGCCCTGGCCGCCATCGAGGCCGGCGTGGACAAGGTACGGCTGAACCCGGGAAACATCTTCAGGGCCGGGGAAGTCCGGCAGGTGATCGCGGCCGCGCGGGCCGCCGGGATCCCCATCCGGGTCGGCGCCAACTCCGGTTCTCTGCGCGTGCGCCGGCGCGATCCGGCAACGGCTCTTGTGGCCGGGGTCCGGCACTATCTCAAGATCTTTGAAAAGATGCGGTTCCGGGACATCGTGATCTCGCTTAAGGCTTCCAGCGCCCTTGAGACCGTCCGCGCCTACCGTCTTATGGCCCGCGTTTGTCCTTATCCCTTTCATCTGGGGGTGACCGCAACGGGTTTGGAGCTGGACGGTATCATCAAGTCCAGTATAGGCATAGGGGGCTTGTTATCCGAAGGGATCGGTGATACAATAAGGGCATCTTTGCTTGAGGATCCGGTCAGGGAGGTAGCGGTCGCGCAAGGCATCCTGAGCGCCCTGGACTTGAGGTCCTTTGGCCCCCGGTTCGTTTGTTGCCCGACCTGCGGCCGTTGTGCCGTGGACCTGGGGGAAAAGGCGCGCGCGCTCGAAGAGAGCCTGCGGCGCCTGAGCAAGGCGGAGAGGGCCCGTATAGCTGATTCCAGGATCGCCATCATGGGGTGTGTGGTGAACGGCCCAGGGGAGGCTCGGGAAGCTGACCTGGGCGTCGCTTTTTCCAAGCACAAAGGAGCCCTGTTCGCGAAGGGCCGGATCGTCAAGACGGTGCGGTTCGACCAGGCGCACAGCGCCTTGTTGTCCATGATCAGACGGGGGAAGAAGGCATGAACCTCAAGGAAAGGATCCGGCAGCACCTCATTTCCGGCGCCATCTCTTTCGGGCACAGTGTCCAGGAGGCGGCGCTGAAGAAGGAGATCAACAAGGCGATCGATTATTTCGTGGCCCTGGAGCGCATCTCGCTGTCGGATGACGAGCGGGCGAAGCTGCTGTCGGAGCTGGTGGACGAGGTCCTCGGTCTCGGTCCTTTGACGCCCCTTGTCAGCGATCCCAACGTCACGGAGATCATGGTCAACGGGCCCGGGAACGTCTATGCCGAGCGCAACGGCCGCATGGTCCTGACGGACATCCGGTTCGAGGGCACGCGTCATCTTATGCAGACGATCGAGAAGATCATGGCGCCGACGCAGCGCCGCGTGGACGAGTCCTCTCCGTATGTCGATTGCTCGCTCTCCGACGGCTCGCGCGTGAACATCATCCTGCCGCCCCTGTCCTTGATCGGGCCCGTGGTGACGATCCGCAAGTTCCTGGGCGAGATCGCCGCCGTCGACGACCTCATCAACCGCGACACGATGACGCGTCAGATGGCGGATTTCCTCATCGCCTGCATCCGGGCCAAGATGAACATTATCTTCGCGGGGGCCACGGGCGTCGGCAAGACAACGACCTTGAACGTCCTGTCGGCCTTTATCAGCGGCGAAGAGCGCATCGTGACCATCGAGGATACCCAGGAGTTGCGCCTGAGGCAGGATCATGTCGTGCCTCTCGAGGCGCGCCAGTCCAATATCGAGGGGAAAGGGGAGGTGACGATCCGCGATCTTTTTAAGAACTCCCTGCGCATGCGGCCGGACCGCATCATCCTGGGCGAGATCCGCGGCAGCGAAGCCCTGGACATGCTCCAGGCGATCAGCAGCGGCCACACCGGATCGCTGGCGGTCCTGCACGCGAGTTCCCCGCGGGACGTCGTCTCGCGCATCGAGACCATGATCCTGACCAGCAATTCCGCCATACCGTTATGGGCGATCCGCCGGCAGATGGCGCAGGCGATCGATCTGATCGTGATGCAGGAACAGCTCATCGACGGCCAGCGCAAGATGACCCATATCACGGAGGTCCAGAGCGTTTCGGCGGAAGGCGACGTCGTCCTGCGCGACCTCTTCAGTTACGAGATCCAGGGCATAGACGAGAATTCGAAGAAGGTCGTCGGCCGCTGGCGCGTTCACGGGATCGTGCCCGATTTCTATCCCCGTTTCGCGCTGTCGGGCAACCCCTTATCGCAGGAGATGTTCCGGGAGGCGTAAAGAGGAATCATGTATTGGAGCCGGTCTTTTATAGCGACATTGAAGGAGGCGCCGGAAGGCGCCGAGAGCGTCAGCCATCAGCTGATGCTGCGCACGCAGATGATCCGTCCGGTCGCCTCGGGGGTGTATGCGTATCTGCCCCTGGGGTGGAGCGTCCTGAAGAAGATCGAGGAGATCATCCGTGCCGAGATGCAGGCGGCGGGGGCCCAGGAGGTCCTCTTGCCGGCGCTGCAGCCGATCGAGCTGTGGCAGAGGACCGGGCGCGACGAGCTCATGGGCGAGACGATGTACCGTTTCACGGACCGGCGGGGACGCAAGATGAGCCTGGGGCCCACCCATGAGGAGGTCGTCACCGACATCGCGGCGCACTTCGTCCGTTCGTACAGGGACCTGCTGTTCACGCTCTTCCAGATACAGACGAAATTCCGCGACGAGATCCGGCCGCGTTTCGGGGTGGTGCGCAGCTGCGAGTTCATTATGAAGGACGCGTACAGCTTCGACAGGGACACCGCGGGCCTCGACAGGATCTACGAGACGATGCGGGCCGCCTACGAGCGCATCTTTCGCCGCTGCGGCCTCGCTATCGTGACGGTGAAGGCCGACTCCGGCGTCATCGGCGGCGACGTCTCCCACGAGTTCATGGTCCCCGCCGCGAGCGGCGAGGACGTGCTTTACCGGTGCAAGGTCTGCGGCGCCTACCAGAGCATGACCGAGGCCGAGATCTCCGAATGCCCGCATTGCCGCGACGATATGGACAAGGTCAACGCGCTCGAGGTCGGCCACATCTTCAAGCTGCGGGCCAAGTATGCCGATGTTCTGGGTGTCCGGTTCCTGGATGAGTCGGGACATCAACAGACGGTCCAGATGGGCTGTTACGGCATCGGTGTCAGCCGTCTTATCCCGGCGGTCATCGAGCAGAATCATGATGCCGACGGTATCGTCTGGCCCCGTGCCGTGGCGCCGATCGAGGTCGCGCTCGTGCCCGTGAACGTCGCGGATACGGCGGTCGTCAACGCGGCCACACTTTTGCATCAGCAGCTCGAAGAGGCGGGGATATCTGTCCTGCTGGACGATCGGGACGAGCGTGCCGGCGTGAAGTTCAAAGACGCGGACCTTTTGGGTTGTCCCGTGCGCGTCACCATCGGCAAGAAATGGGTGGAGACGAAGAAATTCGAGGTAAGCGCGCGCCGTTCCCGGGAAAGCGTCCTCACCCCCGGGGAGACGGTCGTTTCGACGATCGTGCATCTGCTGGAAGGAGACGGCGGCGGTGGACAGGTTTGAAAAGGTGCACCTGATCCTCGGGGAGGTCCGCAAGCGCGTCCTGCCGCGTATCCAGCGGCAGCTCAATCGGCTGGAGGCCGACGACGTCGGCGTCAGGCGTCTTATTGAGGCGACGCTCGGCGACGTCATGCGGGCGGACTTCGACGGAGAGATCGACGACTCCCTGAGATGTTTTTTGATCGAGGAGGCGATCAACGAGATATTCGGCTTCGGCCCCATCGACCGTTACATCAAGGACCCGGACGTCTGGGAGGTCATGGTCAACGGTCCCAAGGAGGTCTATGTCGAGCGGGAGGGGCGCCTGGAGAAGACGCAGGCGTCCTTCCAGGACGAGAAGCAGCTGCGGTATTATATCGAGAGGCTCTTATCGCCTTCGGGCCGGCACGTGTCGGAGTACGAGCCCTTCGTCGACGCGCGTTTCCCGGACGGATCGCGCATCAACGTGGTGCGTAACCCCATCGCGCCTTTCGGGCCCCTGGTCACGATCCGCAAGGCAAACCGTAAGATCATGAGCGTCCATGATCTTCTCGAGCGCAAGGTCTTCGACCAGGATGTCGCCCATTTTCTGCGCGCCTGCGTGCGCAACCATTTGAACATCGTGCTGGCCGGCGGTCCGGGCGCCGGCAAGACGACCCTTTTGAACGTCCTGGGATCCTATATACCGGAGACCGAGCGGGTGGTCACGATAGAGGACACGCTCGAGCTGCGCCTCGAGTTCAAGCACCGGGTCGCGATGGAATCGCGGCCGGCGAATATCGAGGGAAAGGGCGAGATCCGCATTCGGGAGCTGTTGCGCAACGCCCTGCATATGCGTCCGGACCGCATCATCATCGGCGAGGTCCGCGGGGAGGAAGCGCTGGACATGCTGCAGTCCATGAATATCGGCCGCGTCGGCTCGATGACGACGCTGCACGCCAATTCCGCGCTGGACGCCCTCCTGCGCCTGGAGACGATGGCGATGATGGCCGGCAGCAGCGTGCCGGCCGAGCTGATGCGGCGCCAGATCGTTTCGGCGATAGATCTCGTTATCTGTCTCGACCGCCTGCCGGACGGGACGCGCTGCGTGCGCTCGATCTCGGAGGTCTTGAAGGAGAATCCGGCGACGTATGCCACCCGCGATATCTACGCGGCGGCGCGCCGGCCCGGCGACGGGGAGATACATTACGATCTTAAGGCCACGGGGTACAGGCCGGTCTTTCTCGATAAGTTCGTGGACCTGGCGGACGTTCCCGCGGCATTCCGTTGAGAAACGCATGGCGCATCACGATACGTTATTGAAGATCAAAGCGGCCGTCGGGCCGCATCTGGAGCAGGCGGGATACGTGCTCGTCGATCTGCGGCTCTACCGTAACCAGGGCGGCGAGCAGGTGCTGGAGGTTTTGGCCGACCGTCCCGAAGGCGGCATCACGCTTGGGGAGTGCGCGGCGTTGAGCCGCGAGATCGGCGTGATCCTGGAGCGTGACGGCGTAGCGACGGGCCGCTACCTTCTGGACGTCTCTTCGCCGGGCATGGACCGTCCGCTCGCGGGGCAAGCCGATTTCAGGCGTGTCCGGGGGCGCCGCATACGGGTTTTCCTTTCGGCGGCGGTCGCCGAAAAGATCGAGCACTGTGGAGTTCTGGAAGAGGCGGGGCCCGAGGCGATACGCCTCGCCCTCGAGGATAGGACAATAGACATAACCTACGACAAGATCAACAAGGCAAAACAGGTGGTATGATGAGCAGCGAGCTACTGGCAATTTTGGATCACATCGAACGTGAACGCGGGATCAAGCGCGACGTCCTTATCCAGGCCGTCGAATCCGCCATGGTCAGCGCCGTCAAGAAGGCCATCGGCGCCAAGACCGCGGAGAACATCCGGGTGGAGATCGACAGGGAGGACGGGGCGATCCGGGCATACCTGGACGAGAAGGAGATCAAATCGGTGGACTTCGGCCGCATCGCGGCCCAGACCGCCAAACAGGTCATTATCCAGAAACTGCGCGAGGCCGAGAAGGACGTCATCTTCCAGGAGTTCAGCGCGAAAGTGGGCGTCATCGTCAGCGGGACGGTCTACCGTTTCGAGCGCGGCAATATCATCGTGGACCTCCTGGGGCGGGCGGAGGGGCTGCTGCTCAAGCGCGAGCAGTCCCCGCGGGACGACTACCGGCAGGGCCAGCGGGTGCGCGCCTATGTCCTCGACGTGCGCCGCGACACGAAAGGGCCGCAGATCATCCTTTCGCGCACGAGCCCTCTCTTCGTCAAGAAGCTCTTTGAGCTCGAGGTCCCCGAGATCTTCGAGGGGATCGTGGAGGTCTGTTCCATCTCGCGCGAAGCGGGAGAGCGGACCAAGATCGCGGTGCGCTCCAAAGACGAAAAGGTGGATTGCGTGGGCGCCTGCGTGGGCATCCGCGGATCGCGCGTCAAGGACATCGTGTCGGAGCT
>JBLMXZ010000013.1:0-6494 GCA_050258015.1 Deltaproteobacteria bacterium | reverse complement strand
ATGTCCTGCCGAGCCGGGGCCCCGGAACAGGCAAGGCCCGGCACGCGCGTGCCGGGCCTTGCCTGTTCCGGGGCCCCGGCTCGGCAGGACATCTGTAAATAGATTAACTGTTAATATATTGACTAAATAGGTTTTGCTGGTATACTTGGAACCGATGAAAAGACACGCCGGACCAGAAAGCCGTTGCGCCGATGAAGCGCGCCTGGAGGCCGCCCTGGGCCGCATACGGGACTCCAGCCGCCGCTACGGCAAGGTCGATCCGTTGACCGCGGAGACCTTCCTGGGCTTTCTCTACACGCACAGCGCCCTGTCGGCGCGCCTGGAGAGGATGACCCGGGCGCACGGGATCACGCGCCCCGGCATCAACGTCCTGACGATCCTGCGCGGCAGCGAAGGGGAGAGTTGCAACCAGCAGACGCTGAGCCGCCTTCTGCTGGTGAGCCGCGCGAACGTCACGGGCCTGGTGGACGGCCTGGCGCGCAAAGGATTGGTGCTCCGCGCGGCCGACGCCCGCGACCGGCGGGCGCGGCAGGTCAGGATCACGCCCAAAGGGCAGCGCCTGCTCGATGCGATCCTGCCGCTGTATCACGCGCGGGTGGCGGCGCTCTTTTCGGGGTGGAGTTGCGCCGAGAAAAAATACGTCAATCGCCTGATGGCAAAGCTGCGCGCGGCCCTGGCAGCGCCGGAGAAAAGAACGTCGCGATGAAAAGCAGGAACGATACGCCGCGGACGGCCCGCCCGCGGCGCTTTCCCATAAGGGCCGTTTTTTTTGCGCTGGGCCTGGCGGTGTCGTGCGGGCACCCCGGGGCCGCGGCCGACGAGGCGCCCGAGACGGCGCGGACACTGTCGTTGAGCCTGCAGGAGGCCGTCGGCCGGGCCCTCGAGAACAACGTCGCGGTGAAACTCGCCCGCGAACGTATCGAGGAGACGAAAGGGCTGCGCATGGAGAGCCGCGCCGACCTTCTGCCGCATGTCTCGCTGAACGCGTCGCAGGGCCGGGTCTTCTGGCAGAATCTGGCCGCGGAGGGTCTGACGGACTTCGGGGTCCTGGGGCCCTTCAATTCGTTCGACGCGCACGTCCAGCTCGTCCAGAGGGTCTTTGACATGAGCGCCCTCTCCGGGTTCAGGGCGCAGGAGGCGGGCCTTCAGATCGCCCGCCTGGAAGAAGGATTTGTGCGGCAGCAGGTCATGCTCTCGGCGGTGTTGTCCTATTTGAGCGTATTAAAGAGCGAGGAGGAGCTGCGCGCCAGGGATGAGGATATCGGCCTGGCGCAGGACCTCGTTACCATGGCGCAGCACCAGCTGGACGCGGGAACGGCGACCAAGCTCGACCTCGTCCGGGCGAAGACGCGCCTCGCCCAGCAGACGGCCCTTCGTCAGGACGCGGTGCAGGGGCTGCAGACGGCCACCCTCGGGTTGATGCGCGCGACGGGCCTTCCTTTCGGGACGGACGTCCGTTTGAGCGACTCGCTGCGTTTTTCCGAGGAAGAGGCTCTGCCGCTGGAGGATGCCCTCGATGCGGCCTATGAGGACAGGATCGAGATGTCCCTGGCGAAAGACAGGGTCTCGTATGAGTCGCGCAAGCTCGCGCAGGCCGAGAACGAGCGGCTGCCGGCTCTCGATATCTACGGCAGTTATGGCCGGGCAGGGGAGACGCCCGCCGGATCCCCCCATGACGTGGGGGCTATCGGCGTGCAGGTGACGATGCCGGTCTTCGAAGGCGGCGGGATCGCCGGCCGCATCCGGCAGCATGCCAGCCGCGCGCGCTCCGAGGAGATACGGCGCGACGACGTGGCGGTCCAGATCGAAGAAGACGTGCGCCTGGCCCTGCAGACGTTGACGACGAGCCGCGACCGGGTCCGGGCGGCGCGGGAAGCGCTTGATCTGGCGCGCAGCGAAGTGGAGCTGGCGCAGAACCAGTATGATGCGGGGACGCAGGACAACATCGCCGTCCTCCAGGCGTTGGACGCCCTGGCGCGCGCCCATGAGGCGTATATTTCGGCCGTGACGCAGTATCAGGTAGGCCGCGTCAATTATTTTTCAGCCCTTGGCCGGACGGCGTCTTTCCGTCTGGTCTCCTCCAAAGAATAGGAGAGAAGCATGGCAGCCGATATCTTTCAGGGATTGAAGAACCATCCGCGTTCCCGCATCTTCGCCGTCGCGGCCGCGCTCGTGCTGATGTTCCTGGCCGGCGTCTGGGCTGCGTATCATCTGTTCGGCCGCGTATCGACGGACGACGCGTTCGTGGACGGCGACGTCGTCCCCGTCAGCCCGAGGGTCTCGGGGCATATCGCCAAGGTCTATATCGCGGACAACCAGGCGGTAAAGGAAGGCGATCCCCTATTCGACATCGATGACCGCGATTATGCCGCTCGGCGCGACCTGGCCCTGGCGGATGTGGATGCCGCCAAGGCGGAGGCCGAACAGGCCGCCTCGGACCTGGAGCGTTACGAAAAGCTGCGCACGACCGGTGACATTTCCGAACAGAAGTACGACGAGGCGGTCTTTCACGGGCACGCGGCCGAAGCCAAGATGGCCGCGGCGGAGGCGCGGCTTGAGCAGGCGGAATTGGAGGTTTCCTATACCCGGGTGACGGCCGCGGTCACGGGCCGTGTCGCGCGCAAAAGCGTGGAGCAAGGCGCTTTTGTCCAGGCGGGGCAGGTGATGCTGGCGCTGGTGGCGCCGCAGCGCTGGGTCACGGCCAATTTCAAAGAGACGCAGTTGACCCATATCCGGCCCGGCCAAAGGGCGGATATCCGCATCGATGCCTATCCGTCGCTGGTCCTGCGCGGTCACGTGGACAGCATCCAGCAGGGCACGGGTTCCCGGTTCAGTCTTTTGCCCGCGGAGAACGCTACGGGTAACTTCATCAAGGTCGTGCAGCGCGTTCCCGTGAAGATCGTTTTCGACGGCGCGCCCGAGGCCCTGAAGGACGTGCCTTTGGGGTGTTCCGTCGTCCCGACGGTCGTCGAAAAGTAAAGGGCGCGCCTTCAGCGGCGGCAAGAATATGAACGTCATCCGTTGGATCGCAAGCAAAAGGCATCCGGAACCGAATAAGTGGGTCATCGCCTTGTCGGTGATGGTGGGCGCTTTCATGGCGGTCTTGGACGTCAGCGTCGTTAACGTGGCGCTGCCGCACATGATGGGCAGTTTCGGCCAGAACATATCCGCCATCACGTGGGTCGCCACGGCCTACAGCATCGCCGCGGTCATCATGGTGACCATGGCCGGATGGTGGACCACCCTGGTGGGCCGCAAGAAGTTCTATCTCGCCTCTTTCTTCGTCTTCATCGTGGGGTCGGTCCTGGCCGGCATGTCCCGCACGTTCCCGCAGATGATCCTGTTCCGCGTCATCCAGGGCATCGGCGGCGGCAGCCTGGTACCGCTCGCCCAGGCCATCGTCCGGGAGACGTTCCCCAGGAAAGAGCAGGGCATGGCCATGGCCCTGTTCGCCATGGGGGTGGTCCTCGCCCCGGCCGTCGGGCCCGTCCTGGGCGGCTGGCTGACGGACCATTACGGCTGGCAGTGGATATTCTATATAAACGTCCCGGTCAGCATCGTGGGGGTCACACTGGTGACGCTCTTCGTCCACGACCCGCCTTACCTCACCCGCGGGATAAAGAAGATAGACGTCGGGGGCATCGTCCTGCTGGCCCTGGGCCTGACGGGCCTGCAGACGATCCTGGAGCGCGGCCAGCAGGTGAACTGGTTTGATTCCCCCGCGATCGTTTGGGGCTCGGTCGCCACGCTTCTCGTGCTCGTTTCTCTCGTCATCCGGGAGTTGAGGACGCCGGAACCGGTGGTGAACTTTCGTCTCTTCAGGAATGTCCAGTTCAGGATGGGCGTGCTCGTGGTGATGCTCTTCGGCGTCGCGCTCTATGGCACGACGTTCATCCTGCCCCAGTTCACGCAGCAGCTGCTGGGGTATCCTGCGTTTCAGGCCGGGCTGGTGCTCATGCCGCGGGCCGTGGCGCTCTTCTTCATGCTGCCCCTTGTCGGACGCCTCTACAACCATTTTGACCCCCGCTATCTGATGGTCTTCGGCATCGCGGTCGTCTCGGCCTCCTATTACCGGCTCGCCCACCTGGCGACCACGGCCGCGCAGGATAACATCGTCCCCATCCTTATCTTGATGGGGGCAGGCATGCCTTTTCTCTTCGTGTCGCTGACCACGGCCACCTTGAGCACCGTTTCGAAGAGGGACATGACGGCCGCCTCGGGGATCTTCAATCTTTTCCAGCAGGTCGGCGGCAATTTCGGCTATGCCGTCATGGCCACCCTGCTGGAGCGTTTCAGCCAGATCCATCATGCCTATCTCGGCGAGCACATCGCGTTCGGGAGTTACGGCCTCACGATGTTTTTTCAGCAGGCGCGGGCGGTCATGTTCCGGGCCGGTATGGCCCTGGACAGGGCCGGGGAGGCCGCAGCGGCCCTTATCAACCGGCTCGTCACGCGCCAGGCCGAGATGATGGCCTATAACGATATCTCTTTGTTCCTCATGTTCATGTTCCTTATCTGCGTGCCGGTCGTTCTGTCCATGCCCATCCGCAAGGGGCAATGGGAAAAGCCCGACGCCGTTGAGATATAGGTTCCTTGCCTGCGCCCAAAGGCCCGGCACGCGCGTGCCGGGCCTTTTGTCTTTGGCGCCCCGCCGGAAGGCGCGCCCGCTGCGGGTCCGGCTTTGACTTTTATTTCCCGGCGGCGTAAGATGATCGAAGAGGATCTTTTCGGAAAGGAAGGAGACCATGCGGAGATCGCCGATCGCGCTGTTCCTCGCCGTTTCGTTCTGCTGTCCGGCCTTCGTCTCGGGCGCCATGGTGGACACGGGCCAGGACGCGTGTTACGGGGAGGCGGGGCCGATGCCGTGCCCGGCTCCCGGGACGCCGTTCTTTGGCCAGGACGCGCAGTATGACGGAGCCGCGCCTTCCTATAAAGACAACGGCGACGGCACGGTCTCGGACCTGAACACGGGCCTCATGTGGTCGAAAGCGGCGGACGCGACGAAGGTGAGCCTGCTGGAAGCGCAGGAGATCGCGAAGAAGATGCGGCTGGGCGGCTACGACGACTGGCGCGTGCCGAACATCAAGGAGCTTTATACGCTCATCGATTTCAGGGGCTGCACCGGCTTTTCCGGCGGGAGCATGGACGCGGTCCCGGACAACGCCGTCCCTTTCATAAATACGGATTACTTCGACTTTCGCTACGGCCCCGTGGAGGCGGGCGAGAGATATATCGACGCGCAGTGGCTGTCCTCCACGAAATACGTCAGCACGACCATGGACGGCGATAAGACGCTGTTCGGGGTCAATTTCGCCGACGGCCGGATAAAAGGGTACGGCTACGCTTCGACCCGCCGCGCCCGCCGGGAGAAAAAATTCTACGTGCGTTACGTCCGGGGACCCGCCTACGGCGCCAACGACTTCGTGGACAACGGCGACGGCACGGTCACGGACGCGGCGACGGGGCTCATGTGGATGAAGGCCGACGCCGGCCGTCCCATGGGCTGGGAGGAGGCCCTTGCCTACGCCGAGGACCTTCGGTACGCCGGCCACGACGACTGGCGCCTGCCGAACGCCAAGGAGTTGCAGTATATCGTCGATTACACGCGTTCTCCCGACGCGACGGGTTCCGCGGCCATCGATCCGGTGTTCGAAACGACCTCCATCGAGAATGAAGCGGGACAGAAGGATTATCCGTATTTCTGGACCTCGACGACGCACCAGGACGGGCCCCAGCCGGGCCGCAGCGCCGCCTACGTCGCTTTCGGCAGGGCGCTGGGGAAGATGCATGGCGAGATCATGGACGTTCACGGCGCGGGCGCCCAGCGCAGCGACCCCAAGACCGGCACGCCCATCTCGCGGGGGCCCCAGGGCGATATGCTGCGCATCCGGAACTTTGTCCGGTGCGTGCGGGCCGGCGGCGTCGTGCCGGGAAAGGGGGCGCCGTCCGGCGACCGCGGCGCCTACCCGTATAAAATAAGGGTCCTTTCTTCGGCGGCGGGGGAACGTGAGGAGAAGAGTCCGCGCCGGGAATCCCCGGGCCGCGACGCCGGCCGTTTCGTCGCGCGGCTTGACCGCGACGGGGACGGCAGGGTCTCTCGCGGTGAATTCGACGGTCCGGCCGGGCAGTTCGACGTGCTCGACCGGGACCGCGACGGCTATTTGAGCGAGGATGAGGTGCCGGCGCGGCCTTCCTCGGGCAGGGGCGGGCAACGTCGGCCTCCTGCTTGAGCCGGGCGCCGGCGGCGTCTATCCGAGGGAAATAGATCAGGCAAAAGGGGAAAGGCCCCCTTAAATTCGCGGTCTGCAACCTGTTAAAATAAAAGGAGAAATGGAAAAATGGAGGAGGAAAAGAGAACGAACATCAACATCTATCAATTGCCGCTGTCCAAGGCCCGCAGGGACTTGATTTTTGTCGGGCTTCTGTGGGTCGTCGTCTTCATCCTTTCTTATTTCTTCGACGCCTTTGTCCTGATCGTGCGATTCCTGGAAAGG
>JBLMXZ010000012.1:0-3426 GCA_050258015.1 Deltaproteobacteria bacterium | reverse complement strand
GGAAGCCCCACGGACACTATCTTCGCCCCCTACAACTCATACGGCATCATCGACATCGACACGACGATCGCGACACGGATCATCCGGCTATGAAGAACGGCATCCTGTGGGCGCCCTGGCGCCTGCCCTACCTCAAGAGCGCGGCCAAAAAGGAGAGAGGGTGCCTTTTCTGCCGGGCCGCGCGCCTCCGCCGGGACCGCGACGGCTACGTCTTCCTGAGGTCGCGGCACGCCGTGGGCCTGCTGAACCTCTACCCCTACACCAACGGCCACGTGATGATCGCCCCCCGCCGGCACGCCGGGAAGCTCGACGCCTTGAAGAACGACGAACTCTGCGATATCATGGAGCAGGTGCGGGAAGCCGTCCGCCGTGTGGAAAAAGCGCTGCGGCCGGACGGATTCAATATCGGCATCAATATCGGCCGCGCCGGCGGCGCCGGCATCGCCGGTCACCTGCACGTCCACATCGTGCCGCGCTGGGCCGGGGACACCAACTTCATGCGGACCTGCGCCGGGACGAAGGTCATCAGCCAATCGCTGAACGACCTGTACGGCGTTCTTATCCGCGGGAACGACAAGCGATGAACACAGCGGCGGCACCGAAAACGATCCCTCTTGCGCCCTACGCGATGACGACGTCCTTGAGCCGCGGCCGGCGGCACAAGGAGATCGAACACCCCTACCGCACGCCGTATCAAAGGGACCGCGACCGCATCATCCACAGCGCCGCCTTCCGCCGCCTCGAATACAAGACCCAGGTCTTCGTCAATCATGAGGGCGACTATTACCGCACCCGTCTGACCCACTCCCTCGAAGTCGCGCAGATCGCCCGCACCATCGCCAAGGCGCTGGGCTTGAACGAAGACCTGACGGAAGCCCTGGCCCTGGCCCACGACCTGGGCCACACCCCCTTCGGGCACGCCGGGGAAGAGATCCTCGACAAACTCATGAAAAAATACGGCGGCTTCAACCACAACCTGCATACCCTCAAGATCGTCGATGTCCTCGAAGAACGCTATCCTGATTTTCCGGGCCTGAACCTCACCTGGGAGACACGGGAAGGCATCGCCAAACACACGACGCGGTTCGACAAGGCGCGCATCCCCCGGGAGCTGGCGCCCGGCGAGGAGCCGACGCTCGAGGCGCAGATCGTTGACATCGCCGATGAAATCGCCTATGATAATCATGATCTTGACGACGGCCTGACAAGCGGCCTCATCACGGAAACGGCGCTGGATGCCGTCCCCTTATGGGGCACGGTGCGCGCCGAGATAGAGCGGCGGTATCCGCGTGTCGGCAAAGGGATACGGAAATATCAGATCATCCGCCGCCTGATCGCTCTTTTGGTCGACGACTGCATCGCCGAATCCCGGCGGCGTCTCGCCGCGGCGTCCGTCAAAAACGCGCTGGACGCCAAACGGCACGGAGAACGTCTCATCGTTTTCAGCCGAAGGATCAGAAAGGTCCGCCAGCCCCTGCGGGAGTTCCTGAAAGAAGAGCTCTATCATCACTCCCGCGTCAACCGGATGTCGGACAAGGCCAAGCGTTTCATCGAAGAGATATTCCGGTCCTATGTCGCCAACACCGCCATGCTGCCGCAGGAGCTGCGGGACAGGATCGTCCGCAAAAAGCAAGACAAACACGTCGTCGTCTGCGACTATATCGCCGGCATGACGGACCGCTACGCCCTCGATGAGCACAAAAAACTTTTCGACCCTTACACGAAAGTATAAAACGCTCGTATCGGCCCTGCACTCGGTCTACCGGCTCATCCATTCGAGCTACGAGCTGACCGATCTCGTCTCCAAGCTCACCAAGCTCCTGGCGCAGATCTTCCGCGCCGATAGCTGCACCTTCATCCTCCTGGACAAGCCCAAAAAGAAACAGGACCGCCACACGACCGTACTGCGCTGCTGCCTCACCGGCAACCGACGCCACATCTCCGCCAAGCGGGCCCTCGTCAAAAACAAGATAAACCGGCACATCATCGCCACCGGCGCCGCCGTCAAGAAGGACGCGCTGCTGGCGGTGCCGCTCATCAGCGAGGACGTCACAGGCACCATCGTCATCAGCCGCAGCCGCGGTTGCCGGGAAAAAGAGGGGGCCTTCGATACCTATGACCTCGAGGCGCTCATGACCATCGCCGGCCAGATCGTCATCGCCGTCAAGAACATCGAGCTTTACGAGGAGCAGGAGAAGATGGTGATGGGCACGATCAAATCGCTGGTGCGCGTTCTCGATTCGCGCATGCCCGCCGGCTACACCCACACGCCCTATTTCTCCCGGCTCGTCACGGCGCTGGCGCAGGAGCTGCGCCTGCGCAAGGACGAGGTGATGAGCCTCAAGTACGCCAGCATGCTCCACGACGCCGGCAAGGTCAACATCCCCGTCGAGATCCTGACAAAGGCGACCCAGCTCACGGGCGAAGAATACAACATCATCAAACACCACCCCGTCAAAGGGGCGGAGCTCTTCAAGCACATGGACATGCTCAAGCCCGTCATACCGATCATCCTGCACCACCATGAAAAGTTTGACGGCACGGGCTACCCTTCGCACCTGAAAAAAAGACAGATCCCGCTGGGGGCGCGCATCATGGCGGTCGCGGACGCGTTCGACGCCATGGTCTACGGCCGCCCCTACAAAGAACGCATCGATCCCGGCCAGGCCCTGGATGAGATCAAAAAACACAGCGGGGGGCAATTCGACCCCCAGATCGTTAAAAGTCTCGCCCATATTTTCCATAACCAGAAACTAAAAAAGTACTTGAACCTAAAGGATTAACGACTATAATAAGGACCGATGAAAACTTCCGGGGGGCAACAGATCGAGTTCGACGTCTTTCCCAGGGGGGGCAAAGACGACTATTCGTATCTCTCTGACATAAAGAAAGATGCGTCATCCCCGGAATCCTTGACGGTGGCCCTGCCGCAGCAGAGCGTCATCATCCTGGTCCTGTGCGTTGTCATGCTCTTGGTGGTCAGCTTTGCCCTGGGCGTTGAGCGCGGCAAACTCATCGCCCGTAACAGCGTCCCACCGGCCCCGGCGGCCTGGGAGAAACCGGCGGCGCCGGCGGCAGAGACCGAGATACGCGTCTCCTCGACGCAACCGGTAAAAGAGATCCAGGAACCGGCCGCGGCCGCGGCGCCGCAGGCGCCCGCCCCGCCGGCGCAGCAGGAGGGGCCGGCGGCGGGGAACTACGTGATCCAGGTCGCGTCGCTCAAGACGGAAGAGGCCGCCGCCCGCCTGGCGCAAACGCTCTCCAAAGAGGGATGGCCGTCCTTTACCAAGGCGTCGGGCGACTATGTCGTCGTTCTGGCCGGAAGCTTTTCGAAGAAAGAAGAAGCGCAGAACCGCATCGGAGAACTGAAAAAAACCTACACGGACTGTTTCATCAAACAAATCTAAAAGACAATGTCAATACATC
>JBLMXZ010000011.1:0-7186 GCA_050258015.1 Deltaproteobacteria bacterium | reverse complement strand
TGGGTATCCTCTGGACGCTGGTCAAGTTCAAGCTCCACACCGGCGGCGTCCTTCGTCTGCGTTCCTTCCGTTGACGGCGGCGGCACAAAAGAGAGAAGACGTGATGCGCGTCACGATCCTGGGTCTCTGGAGCGCCGGCATACTCCTGGGGTTGTGTTCGTCTTCGGCGCAGGCGGATCCGTCGCAGCGCGTGAAGCGCGCGACCTTTGCCGGCGGATGCTTCTGGTGCATGGAAGGGCCTTTTGCCGCGCTCGACGGCGTCACGCAGGTCGTCTCGGGCTATGCCGGCGGCACCCGGAAGGATCCGACCTATGAGGAGGTCTGTGCGGGGACGACCGGACATCGCGAGGCGGTCCAGGTCGTTTACGACCCCGATGCGGTGACGTATCAGGCGCTGCTCGACGTCTTCTGGCGGCAGATCGACCCGACGGACCCGGACGGCCAGTTCGCCGACAGGGGGCCGCAGTACCGGACGGCCGTCTTTTACCACGACGAGGAGCAGAGACGTCTCGCCGAGGCGTCGCGCGCCGCGCTCGCCGCGTCGGGCCGGTTCGATAAACCCATCGTGACCGAGATCCTGCCCTTCACCTCGTTCTATCCGGCCGAGCCGTATCATCAGGAGTACGCCAGGAAAAATCCCGGGCGTTACGAGGCCTACCGGTCGGGCTCCGGCCGCGCGCGTTTCCTGTGCCGGGTTTGGCCGGCGCAGGAAGGGGGAGATGCGGCGCGCGCGTACGTCAGGCCGTCGGACGAGGAGCTCAGGCGCCGGTTGACCGCGCTCCAATACAAGGTCACGCGGGAGAACGGCACCGAGCGGGCTTTTGACAACGCGTACTGGAACAACGAGAAGGCGGGGATCTATGTCGACGTCGTTTCCGGCGAACCGCTCTTTTCTTCCCGGGACAAGTTCGCTTCGGGCACGGGCTGGCCGAGCTTCATCCGGCCCGTCGATCCGGCGGCTGTCGTCGAAAGGGAGGACCGCAGTCTTTTGACCGTGCGCACCGAGGTGCGCAGCAAGGGCGCCGATTCGCATCTGGGGCATGTCTTCAACGACGGACCCGCGCCCACGGGGCTGCGTTATTGCATCAATTCCGCGGCCCTGCGCTTCATCCCCGTCGAGGACCTCGAGAAGGAAGGGTACGGCGCTTACAGGAGATTGTTCCCGTAGGGACGGACACGATGGCGGCGGATCTCAAACGCAAGGAGGGCGGTATGTTCACAGGCAAGATCAAGGCAGCGGTCGTATTGGTATTCTTTCTGTCTTTGCCGCTTTTAAGCGGATGTTTCCTGCTCCTGGGCGCGGCCGCCGGAGGCGCGGGCACGGCGTATTGGTACGCCAACAAGCTTTCGGACGAGGTCCCCGCCGATTACGACAGGGCCGTCTCCGCGACGCGGCAGGCGTTCGCCTCCCTGAAACTTGAGGTGGAGAAGGAGTCCCGCACGGACGAGGTGACCCAGTTCATCAGCACCTACACCGACGGCAGCAAGATCTGGGTCGACGTGCGTCCGTTGACGACGCAGAAGTCGAAGGTCGAGGTGCGCGTGGGCCTCAAGGGTGACGACACGGCCGCCTCCAAGATCATGGCCCGGATCAAGAGCCGTCTGTGAAAAAGGAAAAAAGTCATCGTCCGGCAGAAAGAGGTCCTAACCGGGCGGCGCGTTTCGGGGTAGGATTCTTCCCATGGACAGTCCGGGAAGCAGAGCTAGGGAGGTGGGTATGCGCAGGGTCGCGGCAGGCTGTGCGGGATTCTTATTTCTGACGATGGCGTGCGGGGTTTTTGCACAGGAACCCGTTTCCGGATCCACGGAAGGCGCCGATGCTTCGATGGGGCAGGGGGAGAAGCCTGCCATGATGATGGAAAAAGACAAGAGGACGCCGCAGGGGGCGTGGCAGCGCATGAAGGGGAAGTTTATGGAGATGCCCATGATGATGCCGCGGGAGATGGTCGCGACGTCCGACGGCGGGGTCGTCGTCCTCATCGGGGAAAAACTGTTGAAGTACGACAAGAACCTGGACCTGAAGGCCGAGGCGCAGCTTAAGATCGAAAAGCCCCAGGGAAGAGAGGGGATGCCCGGCTGTCCGTTGGGCGCGAAAAAAGACGCGCCGGCCGCACAGACGCAGACCGAGGGAGAGGCTTCCTGAGACGCGGGGCCATAGCGACGGGGGAAAGGGGAGATCGGGGGTCGCGCCCGTTTTGCCTGCCGGAGGAGAGATCCGCAGACGAGAAAAGGGTGCGGCCCTTCCCCTTTTTTGAAGGATACGGGTGACCCATGGGACCGGAACAAGGAAGCATTGTATGATCCTCGCGCGGCGCCTCATCTTTTTTCTCTTCCTGGCCGCCTATCTCTTTTTGTGCCCGTTCCTTATCCTCTACGCGTTGGGGTATATCTTTGATCCCGTCCGGATGGACCTCGACCGGACGGGCGCCCTGCGGGTCGTGACCGTGCCGCCCCAGGCGGACGTTTACCTGGAGGGCAGGAGGTTCCTCCGGCAGACGCCCGCCACGATCGCCGGGCTCCTGCCGGGCCGCTATACCGTAACCCTGCGCCTGCCCGGGCACGCGCCCTGGCAGCACGCGGTGCGTATCGCCCCCGGCGAAGCCGCAACGTTCGACCACGTCCTTCTCCTGGCCGATCCTTTGCCGAAAAAAGAGGTTCTCGCCGACCGCGTGACGCGCACTTTTGCTTCGCAGGACGGTCGTGCTCTGGTCGTTGCCGTGTCCCACCGCCTCGCCGACCACTTCGTCTATGAGGCGTCTAAAGACCAGTTCGTCCCCCTGGCGGCCCCGGATTCCGTCTACGCGGACTTCGCCGTATCTTCCGTCTTCATGAGCCGGGATGCCCGGGCCTTTGTCGTGGCGGGGGGGTCCCTTTGGAACAGGCGGTGGCTGTATCTCGACCGCCGGTCGCCGGCGGCGCGCACCGTCGACATCAGCGACCTCGTTTCCGGCGTCCCCGACCTCCTCTTGTGGGAGGCGGACCGGGAGGCGTTCGTCTTCGCGGTGACGGCCGGCCGCGTGGACCGCTGGGATATCGCCGAGGACGCCGGTCATCGGGACTACTGGCCTGCCGTCCGCGGCCTGGGGTTTTTCCGCGACAAAGCCTTCGTGTTGACGCAGGGGGGCGCCTTGGTCCGCAGTTCCCTGGACAAAAAGGAGGAACAGGTCCTTTTCGAGGCGAGCGGTTTCAGCGAGAGCCTTCTCGGCGAGGAGCCTTTTTTCCACATAGAGGCTTTTCCCGACGATGTTTTTTTCTTCCGGGGACGGCAGGGCCGGCTTCTGTCGAATCTCGCGCCGCATACCCTCCTGGAGGAAGGGTGTCTGGGGCTCAAGGCCTTTCTTGCGCGCCGCTCTTTTCTGTACTGGACCAAAAGATCCATCTATTGCGCGCGTCCGAAGGAAGACGCGTCCGTTTCGGTCTTCGGCGAGGAGTGGGATATCGATACCCTTTACGCCCAGGGGCGCGACATCCGGCAGTGCGCCTGGGTCTACGATGACTCCCACGTTCTTTTTTCCGACGGCACATCGCTGAACCTTCTGGAGAACGGTCCGCAGGCGGAGCATCGCGTCACGCCCGTCGCCGAAGTCCTGGCCGGCACCTCTTTTTTGTACAACGAGCGCACGGGCGAGGTCTTCTACGTGGACCGGCAGACCCGTCAGTTGACGGCGCTGTCGCTCGTCGAGAAAGAGCGGCCGCCCGCCGCGGGGGAGGGGAGCTGATGGACTTCGCGTATGGCCGCCGCGGTCTCGCGGGCCCCGATCGTTTTCTGGAACGCGTCCTGGAGGCGGTGCCGGGTCTCCTCAGCTGGTCGCTCATCCTCGGCATGGCGGCGCTTTCGGCGGCGCGACCGCTCCTCGCCGCCCTTTTCGTCATCGCCTTCCTGCTGTATTGGCTCCTGCGTCTGCTGTATATGAATATTTTTCTCGTTATCTCCTATGTCCGGCTGGCCGTGGAAAAGGGGTCCGCGTGGGACCAGCTCCTGCGGGACATCGACCGCGGGGACGCCGTATCGCCGCAGGCGACCCCCGGGGTGCGCCAGAGGCTCGTGCGCCTGATCCGGGACCGGCAGCTGCGGGACATGAAGCGGTCCGGGGAGCGGCCGCCCTCTTCCCGGGATATCCATCATCTGGTCGTTTATCCCGTCGTCCGGGAAGGCAGGGACATCCTTGAGCCGGGTATCCGGAGGATCGCGGAAGGGGATTTTTCGCCGAAACGGGTGCTGGTCGTTATTGCCGTCGAAGAGACGGCGCCGGAGCGCGTCCGCCGGGACGCCGAAGCCCTGGCCGCGCTCTACCGCGGCAGGTTCCTGGACCTTTTGGTCGTCGTCCATCCGCAGGACCTGCCGGGGGAGGCGCGGGTCAAGGGCGCCAACGCGACATATGCCGCGAAACAGGCCGCGCAGCGCTTGCGGCAGGAGGGCATCCCCTTTGAGAACGTCCTCGTCTCGTGCTTCGATGCCGATACGGTCCCGGCCGAGGATTATTTCAGCTGCCTGACGTATCACTTTCTCATCACGCCCGACCGCACGCGGGCCAGTTTTCAGCCGGTCCCCGTTTATCACAACAACTTCTGGCAGGTCCCGGCCTTCGCCCGGGTGATCGACGTGGGCACTTCTTTTTTCCAGCTGATCGAGGCGACGGATCCCAACAAGCTCGTCACGTTCTCCAGCCACAGCATGAGCTTCAAGGCCTTGGTCGAGGTGGGATACTGGCCGGTCGACATGATCTCCGACGATTCGGCCATCTTCTGGAAGGCCTTCCTTCATTACGACGGCCGCTACCGGTCCGTTCCGATGTACACGACCGTCTCCATGGATATCGCGGCGGGTGCCGGCATGTGGGCGACCCTGAGGAGCATCTACCGGCAAAAGCGGCGCTGGGCCTGGGGGGTGGAGAACTTTCCGATCGTCATGCGCGCTTTTCTTCGTTCCCGGCGCATCCCGCTGAAGGCGCGCGCGGCCTACGGCTTTAAGCTGTTGGACGGCTTCGTGGCGTGGGCGACCTGGTCGTTCCTGCTGACCTTCGTCAGCTGGTTGCCCGGCGTCTTTGCCGGCGACGCGTTCGCCACGAGCACGGTCTATTACACCGAGCCGCGCATCCAGGCGACCATTTTCGGCCTGGCGTCGCTCGCCGTTCTGGTGTGCATGTTCCTGGGCGTTGCCCTGCTGCCGCGCCGCGCCGGCCGCACGTCCCTCCTCGAGGCCGTCCGTCATCTTATCGAGTGGCTGCTTATCCCGGTCATCGTCCTTTTCTTGAGCGCCTTGCCCGCCCTGGACGCGCAGACCCGCCTCATGTTCGGCCGTTATCTGGAATTCCAGCCGACGCAGAAGTTCAGAAAGACCCCATGAGCCTTCGTTTTCGTCGTCTGTTGGCCTGCTGCGTTCCGGTCGTCGGGTTGTTCTTTTCTTTGCAGGCAGCGGCCTCAGCGGGAGGGGCCGCCGGCCGTCCCGCCGGGCCGCGCGTGGGCACGACGTTCAGCCCGGTCCAGTGCGCCTATCTCGGCCTGGACTGGAAAGAGACCTTCCAAAAGACATTATCCCTCTCTTTCGACATCATCCGCCTGGCCGCGTATTGGGACCGGATCGAGCGGGTGCCGGACGTCTATGATTTTTCCGAGCTCGACTGGCAGATCGAGCAGGCCCGCCGCGCCGGCGTCGAGGTGCTTCTGACGGTGGGCATGAAGGCGCCGCGCTGGCCCGAGTTCTTTATCCCGGCATGGGTCCTGGAAAAGGAGGAGATCGCGTTCGGTTCCGACGTTTCGACGCATCCTTATGTGAGAGCGCGCGCGCTCAAATTCATCGAGGCCGTCGCGGCGCATTACGCCGGGGAGGCGTCCATCGTGGCCTGGCAGGTCGAGAACGAGCCCTTGAACCGCGCGGGCGCGGGGCAATGGCGGATAGGCCGGTCTTTCCTGAAAGAGGAGATCGCGCGCGTCCGCCGCGCGGACCCGGCCGCCCGGCCCGTCGTCGTCAATGCCATGACGTACGCCAACCGGTATTTGCGGTTCCTGGCGCGGCTGGCCTACCGCAGGAACCCGGTTTACGAGGTCGCCGAGATCGCCGACATTCCCGCCTACAACATCTATCCGGCGATCGGAGAGCGCGTCCTGGGCGCGGGCATGTGTTTTTTCTCGCAGCCCGGCAGGCGCCTGCGGTATCTCGAGCAGATCGCCCGAGCCGCCGTCCGCCGGAACAAGCCGTTCTGGGTGACCGAATTGCAGGCGGAACCCTGGGAGCCGGGGCAGTTGGTGCACGCGGCGCGCGGCATGGCGCTGACGTGCGGTCCGGCCAACATAGAAGAAGGGTTCCGGGAAGCGAAGAGGCTGGGAGCGGATACCGTTTTTCTGTGGGGGGTGGAGTATTGGTTCTTCCGGCAGCAGGTCTTTGGGGATCCTTCGTGGCTTGAGGCGGTCCGGCGCCTGCGCCAGGAAGAAAGAACGCCGGCGTCTTGAGCGCCCCGGGGCGCCTCAGGGCGCGTGAGGGGCGGGCCGCGGGCTGCGCCGCAGGAGGAGCGCCGCGGCCGGCAGAAGGAAGAGGGCGGTCGCGCAGGAGAGGACGACGCCGAGGATGATGATAAGGCCGAAGCGTTGCGTGGGGGGGAACTGGGACAGCAGGAAGACGCCGAACCCGGTGGACACCACCAGACCCGTCGTCACGATCGGCTGCCAGAGCTGCCTCTGCACGTTGAGCCAGACGCCGGCCTCGCCGAGGCCCTTTTCCTGCAAGGCGCGCCGCCGCTGGATCATGTGGATCATGGCATCGACGCCCATGGATACGGCGACGTTGACGGCCGGCGCGGCGATGACGTCCAGGGGCAGGCCGAGATAGCCGAAGAGCCCCAGGATGATGGAAGGCACGATGCCGATGGAGGCGGTAAGGGCCAGGCTTACGCGCGTCGAACGGGAGGTTATCCACGCGACGACGAAAAAGAGCAGGAGCAGCCGCGCGAGGCCCGTGATCAGGCTCGAGGTGACCTGTTGGGCCATGTGCCCCTGCAGCACATAGACGCCGCCGACGTAATCGGCGACGAAGCCGTGCCGCCGGACCGTTTCTTTGATTTCCTCAACGACATCCAGGCGCGGCCGGCTGCGGCCCAGCTCTTTCATCCGCAGGAAATAAAGGCCGTGACGCCTGTTCGCGCTGACGAACGTCTTGGCGATCTCGTTGTACCGCGGGCTTTCCAGGATG
>JBLMXZ010000010.1:0-4768 GCA_050258015.1 Deltaproteobacteria bacterium | reverse complement strand
CGGCTTGGAGCTGATGTCGTAGACGACGCGATTGGCGCCCTTGACCTCGTTGATGATGCGGCTGGAGACCTTGGCCAGGAGCTCCGGGGGCAGGCGCACCCAGTCGGCGGTCATGCCGTCGGTGCTCGAGACGCAGCGCAGACCGATGACGTAATCGTACGTGCGCTCGTCGCCCATCACGCCGACGCTCTTGACGCACAGAAGGACGGCGAAGGACTGCCAGACCTCCTCGTAGAGGCCCGCCTTGCGGATCTCGGCCACAAAGATATCGTCGGCCTGGCGCAGGATCTCCAGGCGCTCGGGCGTGATCTCCCCGACGATGCGCACGGCGAGGCCCGGCCCCGGGAAGGGCTGGCGCGTGATGATCTCGTTGGGCAGGCCCAGCTGCTTGGCGATCTCGCGGACCTCGTCCTTGAAAAGCTCGCGCAGGGGCTCGATCAGCTTCAGGTGCATGCGTTCCGGCAACCCGCCGACGTTGTGGTGCGTCTTGATCTTGGCCGAGGGCGACCCCGTGGCCGACACCGACTCGATGACGTCCGGATAGAGCGTGCCTTGAACCAGGTGCCGCACCCGCTTGACCTTCTTGGCTTCCTCCTCGAAGACGCGGATGAACTCCTCGCCGATGATCTTGCGCTTGCGCTCGGGATCGAGGACGCCCGCCAGCTTCTTCAGGAAGCGCCTGCGCGCGTCCACGAAATCCAGGTTCATGTGCAGCTGCGAACGGAAGATGGCCTTGATCTCTTCGGGCTCCTTGTGGCGCACGAGGCCGTTGTCGACGAAGATGCAGCGCAGCTGCCTGCCGACGGCCTTGTGCACCAGGGCCGCGGCGACCGAGGAGTCGACGCCGCCGCTCAGACCGCAGACGACGTTATCCTTGCCGACCGTCTCCCGGATGCCGGCGACCGTGTCGCGGATGAAGGCGCCCATTTCCCAGCTCGGACGGCACCGGCAGACACGGTACAGGAAATTCGAAATGATCTGGGACCCGCGGGCGGTGTGGACGACCTCGGGATGGAACTGGACGCCGAACAGTTTACGGTCGTTGCTGCAGAAGCCCGCGAAGGGCGTGCTCAGGGTGTGGGCGATGCCGTGGAACCCCTTGGGCAGCTTGATGACGTAATCGCCGTGGCTCATCCAGGAGGTGATGTTGCCCGGCAGGCCGTTGAAGAAATCGGCGTGGTCGTCGATGAAGAGCTCCTGGGGACCGAACTCCCTTTCGCGCGTCCTCTTGACCTTGCCGCCGAGGACGTGCGCCATCAACTGCTGGCCGTAACAGATACCCAGGATCGGGATGCCCAGCTTGAAGATGGCCTTGTCGCACTTGGGGCTCTTTTCGTCGTAGACGCTGGACGGGCCGCCTGAAAGGACCAGCCCCCTGGGGCCTATCTTTTTGATCTCCTCGGCCGGCAGGGTATGCGGGACGATCTTGCTGTAGACCTTGTTCTCGCGGATGCGGCGGGCGATGAGCTGGGTATACTGCGAGCCGAAGTCGAGGATGAGGACGGCGTTCTTGAGGTTGTTGACGGCGGAACCGGGCTTGTGCTCTTTCCTGGAGCGGCCGCGCTTCGCGGGCCCGACGGTCCCCCTGAGATGGAGACTGCGATGCGTCTTTTTCGCCTTCACGACGTTTTTTTTCGGCCCTTTGACGGCCTTGGATCTCTTTGCGGTCTTCTTATTCAAAAGCCCCTCCGCTCTTTATTTACCCATGCCCACACGCTGGGCCGCCTGGAATATCTTGCCCTCGGTCTGGATGGACGGCGCGATGATGATCTCCACGTCGTGCATTTCCTTGATGGTGGAGGCGCCCAGGCACCCCATGGAGGTCGTCAACGCCCCCATCAGGTTCTGCGAGCCGTCGTCCACCTTGGCGGGACCGAAGAGGATCTCCTCGAGCGATCCCGAGGTGCCCACCTGGACGCGCGTGCCGCGCGGCAGGTTGGCGTGGCTTGTGGCCATGCCCCAGTGGTAGCCCCGGCCCGGCGCTTCGACCGCGCGCGCGAAGGCGGAACCCACCATGACCGCGTCGGCGCCGGCCGCAAAGGCCTTGCAGATCTCCCCGCCGATACGCATGCCGCCGTCCGTGATCATCGGGACGTAGCGGCCCGTCCTCTTATAGTAATAGTCCCGCGCGGCCGCCGCGTCGACCGTCGAGGTCACCTGCGGCACGCCGATCCCCAGGACGCCGCGGGTGGTGCATGCCGCGCCCGGTCCGATACCGATCAGGAGCCCCGCCGCGCCGGTCTCCAAAAGCTCAAGGGTCACGTCATAGGTGACGCAGTTGCCGATGATGACGGGGATCTCGATCTTGGTGCAGAATTTCTCAAGGTCCAGGGCCTTGTAGGCCTTGGCGATATGGCGCACGGTCGTGACGGTGGACTGCACCACGAACAGGTCCGCGCCCGCCTCGGCGGCGATGGCGGCGAACCTCTCGGCGTTCTGCGGGATGCAGCTGACGGCGGCCGGCGCCTTTCTCTTTTTGATCTCGCTGACGCGCTTGCCGACCAGCTTTTCCTTGATGGGACGGGTATAGACTTCCTGGACGAGGCGGGTGGCTTCCTGCGGGGTGGCCTTGGCGATCTGGTCGAGGACGGACGCCGGATCGTCGTAGCGGGTCTGCACGCCGTCCAGGTTCAGGACCGCGATGCCGCCGAGCTTTCCCATCTCGGAGGCGAAACGCACGTCCACGACGCCGTCCATGGCCGCGGCCATGATAGGCACCCGGTAACGCTTGCCGCCCAGCTCCCAGCTCGGATCGACCTCGGCGGGATTGATCGTGGCCATACCCGGCACAAGGGCCACTTCGTCAAAACCGTAACAACGCCGGGCGCGCCGGTTCATCCCGATCCATTCTGCCATGAAAGCCTCCGAAAATGATTTATGTTGTGGGGTTCAAGCCGGCCTTTTTGCCGGCCGCTCCCGGCGTTACCGCAAGGGCGGGGATGGCAAAAAGACAGGTTAAAGAAGACTAATTTTACCCGTAAAACCGTGAGCTGTCAAGAAATTAGCCTCTAGATTAGGAGCTAAGGGCAAGCTCCCGACAAAACCCGGGCTCCTTGCCCCGTTGCCGCCGGTCGCGGCCGAAAAACACCAAAGCCCGGCACGCTATGCCTGCCGGGCTTTGGTGTATCTATGTTATCGGGCTTTTGGGGGGGAATGTTACCCCTCGCCGATACGCGCGTCATTATTCCAGCGCTGCGCGCCGGAATAATGCCTGCGCCGGCTTCGGGATAATTCGGACTTATGACGTACGGCGCTTGCGCGCCGTACGTCATGTCCTCATTATTAATACATCCCTCCGCCCATGCCGCCCGGAGGCATCGCGGGCATCGCCGGCTTGTCCTTCTCCGGCAGGTCCGTCACAAGCGCCTCGGTCGTCAACAGGAGCGACGCGATGCTGGCCGCGTTCTCCAGGGCCGAGCGGGTGACCTTGGTCGGGTCGATGATACCCGCATCGAGCATGTCGACGTACTGGTCGGTGCTGACGTCGTAACCGACGTTCTTCTTTTCGCCCTTGACGCGCTGGACGACCACGGAGCCGTCGACGCCGGCGTTCGCGGTCAGCTGGCGCAGGGGCTCTTCCAGGGCGCGGCGCACGATGTTCACGCCCACCTTCTCATCGTCCTCCACGGACTTAAGGTTCTCCAGCGAACTGACGCAGCGCAGGAGCGCCACACCGCCGCCCGGCACGATCCCTTCCTGGACCGCGGCCCGGGTGGCATGCAGGGCGTCTTCCACGCGCGCCTTCTTCTCCTTCATCTCCGTCTCGGTCGCGGCGCCCACGTTGATGACCGCCACACCGCCGGAGAGCTTGGCCAGACGCTCCTGGAGCTTCTCCTTGTCGTAATCCGAATCGCTGTCGTCTATCTGCTTCTTGATCTGGGCGACGCGGCCGTTGATGGCCTGGGTCTTTCCGGCGCCCTCGATGATGGTGGTGTTCTCTTTATCGACCTTGACGCGTTTGGCGCGGCCGAGGTCGTTGATGTCCAGGCTCTCGAGCTTGATGCCGAGGTCCTCGGTGATGGCGCGTCCGCCCGTCAGGACCGCGATGTCCTCGATCATGGCGCGGCGGCGGTCGCCGTAACCGGGGGCCTTCACCGCGCAGCACTGGAAGGTGCCGCGCAGCTTGTTGACGACCAGGGTCGTCAACGCCTCGCCCTCGATGTCCTCGGCGATTATCATGAGGGGCTTGCCCGTGCGGGCGATCTTCTCGAGCAGCGGCAGGATGTCCTTGATGGCGGAGATCTTCTTCTCATAGATGAGAATGTAGGGCTCCTCCAGGACCGTCTCCATGCGCTCGGCATCGGTCACGAAGTACGGGGACAGATACCCCTGGTCGAACTGCATACCCTCGACCACGTCCAATGTCGTGGCCGTGGACTTGGCCTCTTCAACCGTGATGACGCCGTCTTTACCGACCTTCTCCATGGCCTCGGCGATGTCGGAACCGATCTTCTGGTCGCCGTTGGCGGCGATGGTCGCGACCTGGGCGACTTCCTTCTTGTCCTTGATGGTGGTGGAGAGCTTCTTGAGCTCGCCGACCACGGCGGCCACGGCCTTCTCGATGCCGCGCTTCAGGTCCATCGGGTTCAGGCCGGCGGCTACCGCCTTGACGCCCTCGCGGACGATCGCCTGGGCGAGCACCGTCGCGGTCGTGGTGCCGTCGCCCGCCAGATCGTTGGTCTTCTGGGCAGCCTCGCGCACCATCTGCGCGCCCATGTTCTCGAACTTGTCCTCGAGCTCGATCTCCTTGGCGACGGTGACGCCGTCC
>JBLMXZ010000009.1:0-3232 GCA_050258015.1 Deltaproteobacteria bacterium | reverse complement strand
AAGATCTCTTTTTCGCGGGCCGGGGCGTAGATCGAGCTGTTGCGTTTTCGCTTCTCCCGGCCGATGGCGAGGATCTTGCCGGCTCTTGTGTTGAGGAGGCCTACGATCTTTTTGTCGATGGCGTCAATTTCCCGTCGGATCTTCTTGAGGGGCATCGGATGTCTCCGCTGTTGGCTGGCGATTGTCTTCGGCCGGGGGCTGTCCTTGTTGCTCGCGCGAGAGCGATTCTTGTTCCTCCTGCGTCAACGGCGTGATGTCGGCTTCGCCGCTGGCGAGTTTCATGTCCATCAGCATATCCTGCTGGGCGAATTCCTCGATCTTCGGCAGCTCCGCCAGCGACTTGAGGCCGAAGTAATCCAGAAAGAAGCGCGTTGTTCCGTACACGAAGGGCCGGCCGATGACCTCCTTGCGGCCGACCACGCGCACGAGGTTCTTCTCGGCGAGGCTCCTTAGGACGCCGTCCGCGTTGACCCCGCGTATGGCCTCGATGTCCACGCGCGTGACCGGCTGCTTGTACGCGACGATCGCCAGGGTCTCGAGCGAAGGGCCGCTGAGGCGCTCGGTGTTCTTGATCTTGTAGAACGTCTTGACGGACGCGGCGCTGCTGGGGGCGGTCACCATCATGTAACCGCCCGCGATCTCGACGACCCTGACGCCGCTCATCCTTTCTTCATAGGCGCGCCGGATCTCGTCGACCGCCTCCTTGATCTCGGCGGGCTCCATGTCTTCGACGACCTTCCTGAGCTCTTCCACCGTGATAGGCCTGTTGGCGATGAAGATCAGGGATTCGAGGATCGACTTGTTCTTTTCACGCAGGATGGCGTCTTCCATGGGGCCTCAGTCTTTTGTCCGGCGATGCCGGTAGACGGCGTTCAGGAGCTCTTCCATATCTTTCGTTGCGGGGTTGCTCTTCAGGGCCTGCGCGACCATTTCCCTGGCCTCGGCCTTCTTATACTGCAGCTGCATCAGGACGCGCACCGCCTCGTCGGCGAGTTCCTCGCAGCGGCCCGGCGCCGGCGACGGCGCGGGAGCCGAGCAGCGCAGCAGACCGAAGCGGCTGATACGTCCCTGAAGCTTGGCCACGATCTCCTTGGCGCGCTGCGGGCCGATGCCGGGCAGCGACCGCAGGACCGCGATATCGCCTGCGTCGATGGCCTGCGAGATGGTCGGGATCGGCAGGGAAAGCGCCCGCAGGGCCGCCTTCGGGCCTATCCCGGAGACGGTGATGAAGATCTCGAAGAACTCCTTTTCGAGATCGTTCAGGAAACCGATGAGGACCGGGATGCTGCGCGACGGCTCCACGTGGTAATAGTGGAAGGTCACCAGGCTCAGGCGTCCGTCGAGCGTCCGGGCTTCTTCGAGGCGTCCCAGGGCGACCGTCGGCAGAAAGACCTCGTAAAAGAGCCCGTTGTTCTCGAGGATCACGGAGTGGTTCTTTTTTTCGACGAGCTTTCCTTCGATGCGGGCTATCATGCCAGGCTCTGTTGTTGACGCGCGCACAGGACGTGGGTCAGCGCCACGCCGACGGCATCGGTGACGTCCACCGGCCCCAGCGCCTCGGCTGAAAACCCCAGCATGTGTTCGATCATGCGCTGGACCTGAAGTTTGGAGGCGTGTCCTTTGCCGGTCACGGTTTTCTTGACCCGCGTGGCCGAGTATTCAAAATAGTCTATGGCGCATTCCCGGGCCAGCATCGCGATGACGCCCCGGACGTGCCCCAGGAGGGAGGCGGTCACGGGGTGCCTGTAATGCGCGTAGATCTTTTCAAGGACAAGGGCCTGCGGCTTGTATTGTTCGAGGACCCGGCGCAGCGCCCCGTGGATGTCCTCCAGCCGCTTGGGCAGGGGCTCTTTCGCCGATGTCCGGATGTAGCCCGTCCCCTTGAGCGTCACGCCCCGGGGCGTTGCCGCGAGGAGACCGTATCCCGTCACGTTAAGCCCCGGGTCGATGCCGCAGATCAGCATGCGCTATTCGCTTTCCTTGCCCTCCATCAGGGCGTCGGGGATGTCGAAGTTCGAGTAGACATGCTGGACGTCCTCGTGTTCCTCGAGGGCATCCATGAGCCCAAGAATGGTGTTGGCCGTGTTTTTATCCGTTATCTTGATCGTGGTCGAGGGCACCATCGTGATCTCCGCTGACTGGACGGCGATCTTGGCGCCGGCGATCGCGCTCTTGACGGCCTCCATGTCCTGGGGTTGGGTCGTCACCTCGAAAACGTCGCCCTCTCCGCTTAAGTCTTCGGCTCCGGCCTCCAGCACGATGTTCATGAGCTTGTCCTCGTCGACCGCGGACTTTTCCACCGCGATGAAGCCCTTCTTCGAGAACAGATACGCCACGCTGCCCGCGGAGGCCATGTTGCCCCCTTTTTTGGACATCATGTTGCGCAGCTCCGCCGTCGTGCGGTTTTTGTTGTCCGTGACCACTTCGATCATGAGGGCGATGCCCGAGGGGCCGTAGCCTTCGTACGTGGCCTCTTCGTAGGTGACGCCCGGAAGCTCCCCCGTGCCGCGCATGATCGCCTTATCGATGTTGTCCGAAGGCATGTTGGATTCTTTCGCCTTCTGGACGGCGGCGCGAAGCCGGATGTTCGTTTCCTGGTTGCCGCCCCCGGAGCGCGCCGCAGCGGTCAGCTCTTTTATGAGCTTGGTGAAGAGCTGGCCGCGTTTGGCGTCTATGGCCGCCTTCTTATGCTTGATACTTGCCCACTTTGAATGCCCTGACATGTTTCCTCCGTTTGATCTGACAGCTCTGATCGTGGATCGATGGAATTCTTCCGGGATGGCCCGGCCGAAATGCCGCCGGCATCTTTCACCAAAACAGGCGGTAAGCCGAGTTCTGTCACCCGCCAAGGTCTTGGGCGGGTGGTAGTCATTCGACTCGACGGACGGATCGCTCCGTCCGCTCTAGCAGCCAACCCTCCCCGCCTTCGGGCGGACCGCCCTATCCCCGCCAACGATCTGAGGCGGGATGTCGGGGTCTACTTGGCATTGCTCCGCGCAGAGATTGCCGCGTTTCACGTCACAGCCGAAGCTGCTACTCGTCTCTGTGGCTCTCATTGGCCGGCTCTTTCAAGCCGCCAAAGCCCCCGTAAGGGGGAGTCCTCGACAGGCACGAAGCCTGCCGGGCGGTTATTAGCCGCTGCGCTGTCCTGTGGAGCTCGGACTTTCCTCCCGCGCTCTTCGCGTACGGGCGACTACCGTCCTATTTTGGTGAAATCTTTTTGGCCCCCTGC
>JBLMXZ010000008.1:0-11741 GCA_050258015.1 Deltaproteobacteria bacterium | reverse complement strand
GTTCAGGCTTTGGAGGTTCAGGCTTTGGAGGTTCAGGCTTTGGAGGTTCAGGCTTTGGAGGTTCAGGCTTTGGAGGTTCAGGCTTTGGAGGTTCAGGCTTTGGAGGTTCAGGCTTTGGGATGGGCGCCTTGTCCCCGGCCGGCTTCTGCGCCGCCTGAACCTGCGACTCCATCTCATCGAACTGCCCCTTGAGACCGTCATACATCTCGGTCTTCGTCTTCAGCTGGGCTTGCAGTTCCGCGAACTTCTTTTCGAGCTCTTTGAACTTTTGCGTGGCCTTTTGCGCCTCGGTATCGGCCAGCGCGAGCTGCCCCTCCAGTTTCTGACGCTCCTTCGTCTCCCGGCCGAGCGCCTCCTCTTTATCCCTGATCTCGGCCTCTTTGCCTTTGAGCGCGGCTTCTTTATCTTTGATCTCCTGCTTCACCGCGCCCTGGTCCTCTTTCGTCTTTTCGGCCTGCTTAAGACGAGCCTCCAGCTCGGAGGCCTCCTTTTTTGCCACATCCAGGTCGGTCTTCGCCTGGTAATAGGCATCCTCGATGCGCTGGATCTCTCCCAGCGCTTTCTTGAGCTCCTGGTCTTTGCGGCCGAGGTCCCCTTCGAGATCGGCGATGCGTTTTACCTTGGCATCCTCGACACGGTCCGTCTCCTGCGCGTCGTCGTTAAGGAACTTGAACGCAAACCCGACGGCCGCCAGCAGCCCCAGCACCAACATGCCTATCAGGATCTCCATGATCCTCCCTCATTTTGTCTAGGATGGGTACTTCCTGAAAATCTCCGAGCCGGGAACAGGGACAGCTTCTCTTCTATAAAGACCGATGCTTCGTTACGCCTTGAACGTCTTAAAGCTCTATGCATGGACGCGCTGCGCCGCGCTCGCCGTGATCGTCCTGACCATATCCAGCAGCATCGTGTTCACGGGGACCTTGACGTTGAGGCTCTCCCCGTAACGGACGATGGCGCCGTTGATGGCATCGACCTCGGTCGGCCGTTGTGCCAGGATGTCCACGAGCATGCTGGAGCGGTTCTCCGCCGTCGATTCGCAAATGGACTCGGCCTTGGCCACGGGATCGTCAAAAAGCAGCTTGATGCGCTTGCGGCGCGCGACCTTATAGGCCTCCTGCACGGCTTCCTTCATCAGGCGCCGCGCCCCTTCATGGGCTATCAGCGCGCCGTTGGGAACGCGCAGCACCGCCGACAGGGCGTTGATCCCGGCGCTCAGGACAAGCTTGGACCAGAGGACGGCCGTCACGTCGCGCGATATGCGCACGGGCAGGCGGGCGCGGACGAAGAGTTCCCGCAGATCCTTGAGCCCGACGGACAACGTCTGGTCCAGACGGCCGAAGACGGTCTCCCCTTCTCCGGAGTAACGCACGACGTTCTCCGAAAGGCGCGCCGCGCCCATCTGGGTGACGCCCGCCAGGACCCGCGCGGCGCCGAAGCACTCCTCCAGCACCTCGAGATTGCCGAGGCCGTTCTGGAAAGAACAGACGCTCGCTTCTTTGCGGACGTGCGGCGCGAACCTCTTCACCGCCGCACGCGTATCGTAGGATTTGACGCAGACAAACCACAGGTCCGCGTCCTTGAGCTGGGAGGGATCGTCCGTGATCCGCGCCTCGGCGCACCGCAGGGACGCATCCCCTTCCACGCGGAACCCGCTCTTCGCCAACCGCTTCACGCGGGCGGGGTCCTTATCGAGGAGCCAGACGTCCTGCTTGGTGCGCTCCAGCAGGGCGTACAACAAAAGCCCTATGGCCCCCGGACCCACAATGACGATGCGCATGACAAAAATCCCCATCCAATAGGTCGCAGATATCATGTATCAGGTAACAGGTAGAAGATCCTACATGTTACTTGATACCTGTTACTTGTGACCTTGCCGGCGTCCGCTCTGCGCCTGGACGCTGTCTACTCTGCCTTACCTTAACATACTGACCTGGAAAGGTCAAGAATCTGATGAAGGACGCGCTCGCTTCTAAGGCGCTTTCCCACATGGAAATGCATAAAACGTTCAAGCATGGCAGCCAGTTGCGCGCGCACGGACGCATGCATCTTAAGGCGCATGCCGGCGGCAAGGCTATGGCTCTCCAGGTGCAGGATGGTGGCGATCGTCCCCGGATAAACCGCCTCGGCCTTCGGGTCCTGGCTCCGGCACCGGTCGCACAAAAGACCCCCCTTCCTGTCGCTGAAGGCGCAGCCCGTCCGCACGCGGGCGTCGCAGACACAACACGAGTCGAAGTGCGGCCTGAAACCGGAGAGGGAAAGCATCTTGATCTGGAAGATCATCGCCCGGTGCGGGCCGTCCTGCGCGTCCAGCCGGTTCAGGAATTCAAAGAGGAGCTCGAAGACCTGCCGGTTGGCCTCTTCGGCCGGCATGAGGGAATCCACGAGCTCGGCGGCCACGTGCGCCACCCCCAGCTCCGTCAGGCCGGCCCGGCACGCGAAAAAATCCTCGATCAGGTCGCACTGGCTGACCAGGTGGATCTCCGAAACGCGTTTCTTGTAATAAACGATGTGGTTCAGGGACAGGCAGCCCAGGCGGGAACCGAACTTGCGCGGGTCCTTGCGGATCCCCTTGAGGACCCCCTTGACCTTGCCGTCGTCGCGGGTATAAAAAATGGCGATCTTGCTCGTTTCGCGGAAATCGTAGGATCTCAGGACAAAGGCAGGCGTGGATAGGATCATGGGTAGCTTCTAAAAAAATGCATGTCTGAGGTTCGAAGTCGGAGGTTCGAGGGGCGAGGAAGACCCCCTTGCTGTCGAGCGCCCGGCTTCGGATTTAGAACGTCCAACGTCCAACATCGAACCCGGCAAGGCGCGGCCGTGTTATCGATGCAACAAGCGTTTGCGCACGGCCAGCGCGAGAAGCTCTTCCTGGCGTCTCCACATGCGGTTCCTGGCCGCCGGCGCGCGATCGTCATGGCCGCACAGATGCAGGACGCCGTGGATGACGTAACGCGCCAGTTCCTCGGCCGCCGGGATGCCCCGCAGCCGGGCCTGCGCGCGCGCGCGCGAGGCGTTGACGACGATATCGGCGCGGCGCCCTCCCTGCGGCGCCGGCGCGCCCAGATCGAAGGCCAGCACATCGGTGGCGGTGTCCCGCGCGTGGAAACGGCGGTTAAGTCCCCGCATGCGGGCCGTCCCCGCGACGACGACCGTCACGGGACCGGACGGACAGCGGCCCTCTTGATCCAAAAGACGCAGGAGACGGATGATGGCGCGGCGGGTCAAAAGCCTTTGGGGAGACAGGAAGCGGACGCAGAAGCGCCCGCCGTCATTTTTCTTTGCGCTCGGCACTGGCATCCTTGGGGGAAGGCTCCGGATACTCGATGCGCGAATGATAGAAAGCGGCCAGGATATGGATAAAGGTGGCGGAGATGCGATCGAGGTCCTTCAATGTCAGGTCGCAATGGTCCAGCTGGCCGTCGATGAACTTGTTGTTGATGATGCGATGGACGATGTCGGCGATGCGCTCCGCCGTCGGCTCTTCGAGCGCCCGGCAGGCGGCCTCGACCGAATCGGCCAGCAGGACGATCGCCGTCTCCCGGGACTGAGGCCGCGGGCCGGGATACCGGAAGACCTCTTCCTTGACGTCCTCTTTCTCGGGCTTTTCTTCCAGCGCCCGCCTGTAAAAATAATAGACAAGGCTCGTGCCGTGGTGCTGCGTGATGAAGGACACGATCTCCTCGTTCAGCCGGTTCTTGCGCGCGAGTTCCACGCCGTTCTTGACGTGGTCCATGATCACGAGCTTGCTCATCGACGCGCTCAGGTTGTCGTGCTTGTTGCCGCACCTGTCCATGTTTTCGCTGAAGTACTCGGGCTTGCTGAGCTTGCCGATGTCGTGGTAATAGGCGCCTACGCGGGCCAACAGCGGGTTCGCGCCCACGGCCTCGGCCGCCATCTCCGAGAGATTGCCGACCATCAGGCTGTGGTGGTAGGTCCCGGGCGCTTCGAGGACAAGGCGTTTGAGCAGGGGATGGTTGAAGTCCGCCAGCTCGAGCAGGCTGACGTCCGTCACGATCTTAAAGAGCCCCTCGAAGACCCACAGCAGGAAGCTCGCCAGGATAGCGCACAGGATGCCGTTGAAGAGCTGGATGCCGCAGAACCGGGCCAGGATGTCCGGCCGGCTCGCATACGAGACGCTGAGGACGGCCAAAAGCTGGATAAGCCCCGTGAAAAAGCCCGCCGCCGTGATCGAAGAACGGCGCCGCGCCTTCCAGACGAAGAGCGCGCCCGCGATACCTCCCGACAAAAGGATTACGGCCAGGATCAGGTCGTCGAAGATGAGCCCCGCCGTCACGGCGAGACCCACCGAGAAAAGGACGGCCAGCTCCAGGTCCCGGTACAAAAGCGCCGCCAGCATCGAGAAGGCGGCGACGGGGATCAGGTAGACCGGCAGCTCCGGGTGACGCTGGATGACATAGATCGTCAGGACGCCCAGAAGATAAAGCAGGGACAGGTCGAGGAAGGAATACGCCCTTTTTTCGTCGTCAAAGGCGCGGTAACGCAGGAAACCCGCCAGGACGAACATCAGCAGGACCGCCAAGAGGGGCACGCCGCTCAAAACCGCGTAGGCCCCGGAGGCGATGACGCACGCCAGCCACGTGAAGGCTTCCTTAAGAGTGATGGTGTTGCGCTTTTGCATAAGCCTCGATGATGCGCTGCACGAGCTCGTGACGGACGACGTCTTCGCCCGTCAGATAGATCATCCGGATTCCGTCGATATGAGACAACAGCTCCGTCGCCTGGATAAGTCCCAGCGGCTTGCCGCCGGGCAGGTCGCTCTGGGTCATGTCGCCCGTGATGACGGCCTTGGAATCGAAGCCGAGGCGCGTCAGGAACATCTTCAGCTGCTCGGGGGTGCAGTTCTGCGCCTCATCCAGGACGATGAAGGCGTCGTTGAGCGTCCGGCCGCGCATATAGGCCAGGGGGGCGACCTCGATGATCCCCATTTCCAGGAACTTCTCGATGCGCTCCGCTTCCATCATATCATAAAGCGCGTCGTACAGCGGCCTCAAGTAGGGGGAAAGCTTCTCGTTGACGTCCCCCGGCAGGTAGCCGAGGCTCTCCCCCGCCTCCAGGGCGGGGCGCGTCAGGATGATGCGGCGGACCTGCCCGGAATTCAGGGCGGCCACCGCCATGGCCATGGCGAGATAGGTCTTGCCGGTGCCCGCCGGGCCGATGCCGAAGACGATATCGTACCGCTTTATCGCTTCGACGTACTCGGTCTGGCCTTTTGTCTTGGGCGCGGCGATCTTCTCCTTGCGGCCGGGCCCGGAAAAATCCGCGAAGGCGGGCCGCAGCTCGGGCACCCCCCTGTCCCTCTTGGAGCTTTGCGCCGAACGGATAAGCATCTCCATCTGGCGCCTGTCCGCCGGCCGGTGCGTCCGGAGTAGCTGCAGGAAGCTCTCGATGACGAACGCGGCTTTTTCCAAACGCCCCTTGTTCGACCCCATGACCTTCAGGCCGTCCGGCCGGGCCGCGATCTTGACGTCGAACTCGTTCTCCAGGAGCCGCGCGTTCTCGTCGCGCAGGCCGAAGAAGTCGCGTATCTCCGTCTGGGATTCCGTCTTGATTATCTTAACCATAAATATAACTTTCGGGGTTCAGAGGACAGGGGACAAACCGCAAATCCTTTCCGCTGCAACGCTCCTGCCCTAGGGAATCCGCAAAACCTGGCCCGCGTAAAGACGGTCCGGGCTTTTAAGCCTGTCTTTGTTCGCCTCGAATATCTGCTTCCACTTGCCCGCTTCTCCGTAAATCTTAAGGGCGATCTGCTCGAGCGTGTCGTTGTCCCTGACCGTGTAGGTCGTCACGCGGGGACGCTGCGCCGCCTTGTCCCGCCGGCCTTTTTTTGTCGCCGCCCGCGGCCCGAAATTGACTTCCGTGACGAATGTCCGGCGCGTGAGGTTCTCTTCGCGCGTGCGCTGCGCCGGGTCGGGGGCGCCGGCGACATACCCGAGATTGCCGCTGGACAGGTCCTGGTCGGGACGCACCCTGTCGACCGCGTAGGTGTGCACGCGCATGCCGCAGCCCGTTGCCATGAAAAAAACGGCGAGCAAGCCTGCCGTCGCGGCGGCCCGGCGCCTCATTTCTCTCCCTTCGGGCCGACGGTGCGGATGTAAAGGTCCCTGAGCTGCTTCTCCGCGACGTCCGACGGCGCGCCGGTCAAGGGACAGACGGCCTTCTGCGTCTTGGGGAAGGCGATGATATCGCGGATGCTCGGCGTCCCGAAAAGGATGGACAGGACGCGGTCGATGCCGAAGGCGACCCCGCCGTGCGGCGGCGCCCCGTAACGGAACGCGTCGAGCAGAAAACCGAAGCGCTGCGTGATCTCCTCGTCGGGGATGCGCAGGATCTCGAAGATGCGGCGCTGCATCGCCTGGTCGTGGATACGGATGGAGCCGCTGCCGATCTCGTTGCCGTTGAGGACGAGGTCGTAGGAGCGCGACCGGACCTTTGCCAGGTCCCCCGCCTCCAGGGCGGCGACGTCATCGGGATGGACCGAGGTGAACGGATGATGTTCGCTGTCCCAGCGCTTCTCCTCCTCGTTGAACTTGAAGAGCGGAAAATCCACGACCCACGCGAAAGCGAAGGCGCCGGGGTCGTTCTTGTCGGCCCGCAGGTCGGGCTTATCCGATCCGTACTGGCGCATCGCCTCCCGGTACGCGATGCGGGAGAAGGGAACGGGAACCTCCACCCCCGCAAGCTCCTTGAGGACCCGGGCAAACAGACGCTCGCTTATGTCGAAGATGTCCTCTTCGGTCACAAAGGACATCTCCATGTCGAGCTGGGTGAACTCCGGCTGACGGTCGGCGCGCAGGTCTTCATCGCGAAAACACTTGGCGATCTGGTAATACCGGTCGCACCCCGAAACCATCAGCAATTGCTTGAAGAGCTGGGGCGACTGGGGCAGGGCGAAGAACTTTCCCGGGTTGACGCGCGAAGGCACCAGGTAATCCCGCGCGCCCTCGGGCGTCGACTTGGTCAGGATGGGCGTTTCGACCTCCAGGAAACGTTCCGCGTCCAGGAAGGTCCGGATCGTCTGGTTGAGGCGGTGGCGTTTTTCCATGAGCCCCGCCATCTTCGGCCTTCGCAGATCGATATACCGGAAAGGCAGCCGCACGTCCTCCGAAAGCTCCTGGTCGTCGTCTATTTCGAAAGGCGGCGTCTCGGACGCGTTGAGGATGACGAGCTCCTTGGCGATAAGCTCCACTTCCCCGGTCGGGATCCTGGGATTCACGTTGTTGGCCGGCCGCGCGTTGACCTTTCCCTCCAGCCGGATGACGAATTCCGCGCGCAGCCCGTTGGCGACCTTGTGCGCCTCGGGCGCGTCCTTGGGGCTGAACATGACCTGGGTCATGCCGTAGCGGTCGCGGATATCGATGAAAATGAGCTTGCCGTGGTCCCGGCGACGATGCACCCAGCCGCACAGGACGACGTCCTGGCCGACGTGGGACCTGTTCAATTCACCGCAGGTATGAGTTCGTAACATGCACGACTCCGAATATCTTCGCTATATATGGTATTGGCTTTCTCGTCGTTCGTCCCTCGGACGGCTCAAGTTATTTTTTAACGAGCCTGTCGACGATCTCTCCCAGCGGGACCTCCTCCTGCGTCCCTTTTTCCATGTCCTTGACCAACGCCACGCCCTTGGCAAGCTCGTTGTCCCCCAGGACAAGGCAGGTCTTCGCCCGGCGGCTGTCCGCCCGGCGCAGGCTCGACTTGAGCGACCCCTCGAGATAATCCATGTCCGCCTCGACCCCGTGCGCACGCAGCCCGTTAAGGAGCTTAAAGGCCTCCAGGGACGCCGCCTCGCCCAGGGAGATGAGGTATACCCCTTGCCGGCCGGCCTCCTCCCCCGCCTCCTCCGACACGCCGAGGGCGAGGAGCAAACGCTCGAAACCCAGCGCGAATCCCGCTGCGCCCCTGTCCGGACCGCCGAGCTCCCGGACGAGGTTATCGTAACGTCCTCCGGCGCCCACGGCATCCTGGGCGCCCAGAAGCGGGTGCGTTATCTCAAAGACCGTGCGCGTGTAATAATCGAGGCCGCGCACCAAAAGCGGATCGACCGCGTAGGCCACGCCCGCCGCGTCCAGAGCCTGGCGCACCCGGCGGAAGTGGTCGCGGCACGGTTCGCAGACATGATCGTGCCCGATCCTCTTCGACTCGATAAGCTGGCGGCACTGCCTGTTCTTGCAGTCGAGCACGCGAAAGATGTTCTTCGTCATCCGGATCTGGCAATCCTCGCAAAACGACTTCTTCAAGGGAACCAGGGACTCCCGCAGGGCCAGACCCAGGGCCTTTTTGTCCTGGACGCAGCCCAGGGTGTTGAGCCGGATGCTGGCATCCCGGACCCCGAGCTTCGCCAGCAGCGTGCGGGCCAGCTCGATGACCTCCGCGTCGAGGAAAGGGTGACCCGAGCCGATGGCCTCGCACCCGATGTGATGGAACTGGCGCAGCCGGCCCTTCTGGGGCCGTTCGGCGCGGAACATGGGCCCCATGTAGTAGAATTTCGTCACCGCGGCCGCGTTGTACATCGTGTGTTCGACGTAGGCGCGCACAATGGAGGCCGTGGCCTCGGGACGCAGCACAAAGGTGTCGGTCTCGCGCTTGATCTGGAACATCTGTTTCTGGACGATATCGGTCACTTCGCCCAGCGACCGCGTAAAGAGCTTGGCGTCCTCGAAAACAGGCGTCCGGATCTCTCGGAAGGCGTAGGTGCGGAAAACCGCGGCCGCGGCCTCCTCGAGCGCGCGCCACAACCGCGTCTGAGCGGGCAAAATATCGCGCGTGCCTCTGGGAGAGTTAAATAACATAGACGAATGCCGTGCGGGGAGACGTTGGTTTGCGGGTTGAGGGGATCTGCGAATGGCGTATGCTCAAAGCGCCGGGGAGCGTGACGGGACTACGCGGCCTTAACAACGTTGCTGGCCTGCGGGCCCTTAGGGCCGTTCGTGATATCGAAGGTGACCTTGTCGCCTTCCTCCAGATTCCTGTATCCTTCGCCCTGGATAGACGAGTAGTGGACAAAAATATCCTGACCGTCCTCACACTCTATGAAACCAAACCCCTTTTGGGGGGAAAACCACTTTACGCGGCCATTCATTGCGCTTGCCTTTAATGGTAATTTCTCCGCCCCGGGCGCAGCCGCCTTCGGCGGACCCCCCCAGCCTACGGATGAAATTCAGCGAAATCCCCTGATTTCGCCGCAATCTCGGAACCTTCGGACAAGAGGGGCCGATCGCTCCCTATTTGATCTTCTTCTTCATTTCAAGGCCGGCCTTAAAGACCACGACCTTGCGGGCAGGCACGGGAACGACCTGACCGGTGCGGGGGTTGCGGCCGGTGCGGCTGCGGCGCTCTTTCAGCTTGAAAACGCCGAAGTTACGCAATTCGACCTTCTCGCCGCGGATAAGGCTCAGGACGATGTGATCGAAGGTCTTCTGAACGACCTTCTTCACGTCGATCTGCTTGATGCCCGTCTCGTCGGCGATCTTGAGGACGATATCCTTCTTGGTCATGGCTTTCACCCCCTTTAAGAAAGGTGGTGCTGTCCTGTATTTTTATAAATAATTTATCATTATAGAGTTACAACGTCAATAGAAATTTTTTCTCACCCAGCAGATCCTCGAGATCGTGGAAAAGCTCCGGACGGGGCTGCACAAAGAGGTCCCGGGAGACCAGGACCTTCCGCCGCTCTTTGCCCGCGGAGTCCATGTGAAGATAAACCGGGGTCTGGCCCGGGGAAGCCGCCAGCCGCTCCTTCAGCGCGACGAGGATGTTTTCGTTAAACCCGCTCAGGTCGATATTTATGGCGGTTATCATGCGGTAAGACTCGTCGATGGGGGTGACGTTGCCGGCCAGGATCTTAGGCGACTCTTCCCGCAGGGAAAGCCGCCCCTGGATGAGGACGACATTGTTCGCCACAAGGCTGCGGCTGACCTCTTTATAAGTATTAGGAAAGACAAGGACTTCGAGAGAGCCCGTAAGGTCCTCGACGCGCAGGATGGCCATCTTCTCTCCCTTGGCGCGCGTGACCGTCGGCTTGATCTTGGTAATGAGCGCGACGATGCGCACCTCGGCGTTGTCCTTCTGCTGGGAAAGGTCGCTGATGACGCAGGTCGAGAACGGCTTCACCAGGTGCTCGTAGCGCGTCATCGGATGGCCGCTGACATAAAAACCGAGTATATCCTTTTCAAAGGCCAGCAGTTGCACGTCCGGCCACTCCTTGACGTCCGGGACCTTGACGCGGGAACGCGCGAAGCCGGAATCCTCGGCCAGGCCCGTGTCGAAAAAGGAGAGCTGGCCGCTGGCTCGGTCCTTGTTGGTCTTGGCCGCCTGATCCAGACACTCCTGCAGCATGCTCATCATCTGCGCGCGCTTAAGACCGAAGCCGTCCATGGAGCCGCACTTGATAAGGCTCTCCAGGACCTTGCGGTTGACCAGCCTCAGGTCCACCCGTTCGCATAAATCGTCTATCCCGCCGAACTTGCCGTCGCGGCGCCTGGCTTCGACGATGGAATCGATGGCCCCCTGCCCCACGTTCTTGACCGCCAGGAGGCCGAATCGGATGGTCTTCGCGTCCTCGACCGTGAACTTCGAGAAGCTCTCGTTGACGGTCGGCGGGTGCACGGTGATACCCATGCGCTGGCACTCCTTGACGTATTCCACGACCTTGTCCGTATGTTCTTTTTCGCTGGTCAGAAGGGCCGTCATGAACTCGACCGGGAAGTTCGCCTTGAGATACGCCGTCCGGAAAGAGATGACCGCGTAGGCGGCGGAGTGGCTGCGGTTGAAGCCGTAGCCCGAAAAATAGTCGATGAGGTCGAATATCTTCTTGGCGATGCGCTCGGAGATCTTATTCCGGGTGCACCCCTCGATGAAACGGTGACGCTGGCGGTCCATCTCCTCGGGTATCTTCTTCGCCATGGCCCGGCGCAGCAGGTCGGCCTGGGCGAGACTGAAACCCGCCAGCTCCGAGGCGATCTGCATGACCTGCTCCTGATACACCATGATGCCGTAGGTGTCCTTGAGGATCTTCTCGAGCTTGGGGTGGTCGTACTGGATGGGCTTGAGGCCGTGGCGCCTCTTGATGAAGTCGTCGAGCATGCCGCTGCCGATGGGGCCGGGCCGGTAGAGCGCCAGAAGCGCGATGATGTCCTCGAAAGACGAGGGCTCGAGTTTCCGCAGGAGATCGCGCATGCCCGCGGATTCCAGCTGGAAGACGCCGGTGGTCTGCGCGCTGCGAAAGAGGTCGAAGGTCACGGGGTCATCCATGGATATGGAGTCGATATCGATGTCGGCACCCTGGGTGCGCTTGACGATCTTGACCGCCTCGTCGATGACCGTGAGCGTGCGCAGGCCCAGGAAGTCCATCTTGAGGAGCCCGATCTTCTCCAGCGACTTCATCGAGAAACCCGACGTGATCTGGTCCTCGTCTATCTTGCACAGCGGCATGTACTCGCTCAGGGGCCGGTCGCCGATGACGACGCCCGCCGCGTGGACCGAGGCGTGGCGCGACAGGCCTTCCAGGTCCCTGGCGGTGTTGATGAGGTCCTTGACCGTGCGGTCGGTCTCATAGAGGTGCTTGAGCTCGTCGGTCTTGAGCGCGTCTTCAAGGGTGATGCCCAATTCCGCGGGCACGAGCTTGGCGATGCGGTCGACGTCGGCATAAGGCACGCCCATCACGCGGCCCACATCGCGGATGACGGCGCGCGCGAGCATGGTCCCGAAGGTGATGA
>JBLMXZ010000007.1:0-18029 GCA_050258015.1 Deltaproteobacteria bacterium | reverse complement strand
GGTCGTTGCGGAACCTGCCCTCTTTGATCAACTGTTCCAGATCCTGATTGGTCGCCGCGACGATGCGCACCTGGGCCTTGCGCGTCTTGGTCTCCCCCACACGCTCGAACTCGCCTTCCTGCAGGACGCGCAGGAGCTTCACCTGCAGGGCCGGCGTGAACGCGTCTATCTCGTCCAGGAATATCGTTCCCCCCTCGGCCGATTCGAAACGGCCCACGCGGTCTTTGATGGCGCCGGTGAACGCGCCCTTCACATGGCCGAAGAGCTCGCTCTCCAACAGCGTTTCGGGAAGCGCGCCGCAGCTCACCTCCACGAACGGACGCGCGGCGGAGCCGGCGGCGCTGTGATGGATCGCATGGGCCACGAGCCTTTTCCCCGTGCCGCTCTCGCCATGGATAAGGACGGTCGTCTGGGTCTCGGCGACGACGCCTATCAGGTCGTAGATCTTCTGCATCTTCACGCTCTTGCCGATGATATCGCAGCACTGCTGGCGCTGGGCGTCGGCGACCTTCGTGCGCAGGTAAAGGTTCTCCTCGGCCAGCTTCTTCTCCTGGGCGATGCGCCGGATGACCATCTTGATCTCGTCGTCGATGATGGGCTTGGTGATGTAATCGACCGCGCCCAGCCGCATCGCGGTGACCGCCGTGTCGATGCTGCCGAAACCCGTCACCATGATGACGCGCACCTGGGGGAAGTCGCTGCGGACCGCCTTCAAGAGGTCCAGCCCGTTCATGCGCGGCATCTTTAAGTCCGAGATGACGACGTCGTACGGGACCTCTTTGAGGCGCCGGAGCGCCTCGGCGGCATCGTCGACCCCGCTCACGCCGTAGCCCTCGAAAGAAAGGACTTCGCACAGCGAACGGCGCACGAGCGCGTCGTCGTCGACCACGAGTATCCTGATTCCGTTTGAGCTCATAGGGAACCGTTGTGCCCTCGGCGACCGGACTGCGCAACGGCAGGCCGGCCGCGGGGCCGTTCGATATAGTCTCTTATTTTATGGCGACGGGGGTCTCGGAGACCGGCAGACGGACCAGGAAGGTCGTGCCCAGGCCGGGGACGCTCTCCACGTCTATCCGGCCGCCATAACGCTGAACGACCTCGAAACAGATCGGCAGCCCCAACCCCACTCCCTTACCGATGGCCTTGGTCGTGAAGAAGGGCGTGAAGATCTTGTCGAGCACGTCCCGGTCCATGCCGATGCCCGTGTCGCGGAAGGCGACGACGATATGGCCGTCCTCGCGGACCGTCCTGACCGTCAGCGTCCCGCCCTCGGGCATGGCGTCAAAAGCGTTCTTGATCAGGTTCGAAAAGACCCGGTAAAGCCCCTTGTCGACGATGCGCGGCAGGAGCTCGTCGTACTCTTTCCGGACGTGGACGCTGCCCGAGAACATCTGGTGCCGGAACAGCGATAACGCCTCTTCGACCGCGGCGTTCACGTCCACGTCTTCGCGCCGGTCGGAATCCTTCAATTGCTGGGAGAATTCCAACAGCGACCGCGTGATCTTGTTCATCCGCGTGAGCCCTACCTTGATCTCATCGAGATATTCCCGAGCCACGCTCTTCTCGAGGTCCTTCTCGATCAGGAGGTTCGTGTAGCGCGTCACGGCGTCCAGGGGATTGTTGATCTCGTGGACGATGCCGGAAGCCAGCCGCCCCAGCGAGGCGAACTTCTCCAGGAACAGGCGCTCCCGGCGGCTCTTCTCCTTTTCGTCCTTGAGCGCCTCGATCTCCTGGGCGAGCTTCTGCACGCGCAGTTCGCTCTCAAGGATCTGCGCGATGAGGCGTCCCGCGAGACAGGCGAGCTCAAGATCGCCCTGCGAAAAAGAACTGCCCGTGTTCTTATCGGAGATGTTCACGACGCCCAGGAGACCCTCGGCGCAGGTCAAAGGCACGCTGATGAAAGAATGCGTAAGATAACGATGGAAGGGCTTGGGGGTGAAACGAGGGTCTTTGCGGATATCCTTGACGAGGACCGCCTCGCGCAGGGTCGCGACGCTGCCCGCGATGCCGTCCCCCAGGCGCTGGCGCATGCCCGCGAAACGGCTCTTCCTCTCGTCCATGACGGCGTTCAAGACCAGCTCCTGGCGCTCTCCGTCGAAGATGAAAAGGGACGACGTCTGCGCCTGCAGCATGGTCTTCAACTGCATCAGGGTGTCATTCAAAAGTTTTTTATTAAGCTCCGATAGGTTCACCTTAGTCATACGATCCCCCAATCTTCGTATTACCGGCTACAACCTGCCTATAACTGCGGTGGCCTTCTGGGCGAGCTGGGACTTAGGATAGTCGGAGACGATCTTGCGAAGCCGCTCCTTCGCCTTCTCCTTGTCCTTGAGCTTGCTGGCATAGATGAGAGATTCTACCCACAGGGATTCCTCGGGATGATGATCGGGATAATCCCGGGCCAATTTGTCCAGGCTGTCGATGGCGTCCAGCCACCGCCCCCCCTCCATATAGGAACGCGCTACCAGCCCCTGCAGCACGAAAGAGACCTTCTCGGACTCCGCCTCAGGCTTAAGCCCCGTATAGTGCGCCACCGCCTGATCGACGGCGGCGTCGATCTTCTTCGCGGAGGCCTTCTCTCTGCGGTAGTGCCGAATGATATACAGCGGCAGGTCCAGTCCTTTCGTGGACAACGGGAAGGTGTCCATGGCGTACAGGTACGCCCCCTCGGCCTGCGGCCAGTCCTGCTGCAGCTCATAGGCGTTGCCGATGGCGAAATACGCCTCGGCGCACAGGTTGCCCCTCTTGTCGCAGTCGGTCGCCAGCAGCTTGTACTGCGCGCGCGCCTTATCGAAATCGCCGGCCGCCAGATAAAGATGCCCGATGCCGAACTGCGCCTGCACCTCAAGAACGGTGCCCGGATACTCCTCGGCGATCTTGCGATACGCGGCGATCGCCGCCTCGAACTGCCCCGGCGGCGTCGACTTCGGGTTCTCGAATATGGCCGCCGCCAGCCGGTTCGCTCTGTACATCTTGCGCTCGGCCTTGAAGGCCGGGCTCTCGCATCCGGCCAGGACGGGCAAAGACATCGCCAGAAGGACAAAAAGAAGCCTACGCATCCGTCGCCTCGATGAAGTAAAGGGTCGTCGCCACCGTCACGATCACGTCAACGACCAGCGCCGCGACCAGGACGCCCGTCAACAGGACGGGAATGATGGACTCCGGACCGAATTTGTCGGCCAGGACATGCATGCCGCTGCGCATGATCGTCACGGGGATATAAAGGACCATGGGCACGCCCACCAGAATGAGCGTCCGCCAGAAGTTCCTGAAAAAGAGAACGACCCCTTGTCCGAGGGCAGGCAGGAACTTCCTGCCTCCGATAACGACGTAGGGCACGGCATAAACGAAGAACGATTGCAGGATGACGGCCAGAAGAAAAAGGCACACCGGCAGGATGACGTTGAACCAGGGCTTGGGCCCCAGGAAGAGAAGCCGCGACTTGCCGTGAAAGGCCAGAGCAAGAACGACCTGCGGCTGCTTCATGACGAAATGCACGCCGCCGTACAGAAGGAGCATCAGCAGGAAAAGGGAAACGTAGCGGCCCATCGCCTTCCCAAAGACGTCTTTAAGGTCGACGCGCTTTTGCTTCGCGACCGAGAGCACGGCGAGACATGCCATCCCCGTCGTCACCCCGCCGGCCAGGATACCCGCGGCCATCTTGGCGTAATAGAACATGCGGGGCAGGAGCTCGTAAATATAGGGATAGTGCAGGAAAGCCTCGCCCCAGATGCGGCGGATGGGCTGGGCCATGACGACATTGACGGGGAAGTGCGGACTGTTGGCGAGGAAGAACAGCTGAGCGACCTCGATGCCCGCGAGGACAGCAAAAGGGATAAGAACCCGCGGCTCCGAAATGACCAGATTGATTGCCGCCCTCCAGATCGCGACGACGCCGGTCTTCTGCGTGCTTTCCCGCATATGCGCTCCGTTGACCGCTTCCACCGCACTATCCCTTTAGGGTAAGGACAGAAAATATAACATAAGGTCCTTGTTTTGTCAAGGGCAAAACTCACTATCATTTAATGAGTTAGGAAACTGCGGCTTTGCGGCGGCGGTCCCGGGAACCCTGCTCCGGGTCTTTTGCGTGAAGGCGGATAGAGAGGCGGGGGCGCCGCTACGGCGGGGTCAATCCGGGTCGGCCTCGAGCTCGGCCACGCGTTTTTCGAGACCTTTGGCCACGGCGGCATAGGGGTCCCCGGAAATGCCCAAGCCCAGGGCCTCGGGCTCGACCGGAGAGCCGACATGGACGGTGACGCGCCCCGGCAGCGGCAGGGGCCGGGAACGGGGCCACACCTTAAAGGCACCCTCCAGGTAGAAGGGCACAGCGTGGCAGCCGGCCTCCCGCAAAAGGATACCCACCCCCTTGCGGAACTCCTTGACCTTGCCGTCCCCCGAACGCTGGCCCTCGGGGAAGTAAACCACGATCTTGCCCTTGGCCAGCAGATAGCGGCAGACCCGCAGGGTCTCGGCCATATCGAGATTGATATCGATGGGGACGAGCCGGCAGAAACGCACGGCCCACGCGATCAGGGGCTTGCTGAAGATGGCGCCGAAACCCACGAAGTAGGTATCGACGATCGTCCGGGCGGACATCGCGCACAACAGATAAAAAGGGTCCAGGAACGAGACGTGGTTGGAAACGACGACAAAGGGGCCTTTTTTCGGCACGCGCTCTTTGTTCCGCACGCGCACGAGAAAAAAGACGCGCATCAGGAACTTAAAGGACCAGGCCATAAGATAGGCGATGGCGCGGTCATAGCGGTCGAATTCCAGCTTGATGCGCTCGAGGCTCGCGGGGCGCGGCAGCTCCCTGAGCAACTGGGACCAAAAGACCGTCTCCTCTCTCTTCACGACTCCCTCGAAGGCGCTCTCGGGCAGGGCCTGGCGGGCCTTGCCCACCAGCTCACGCACGGTGCGCGCGTTGAAGAGCTCGAGCGCCAGCGAATCGTCGATGCCGACGTTGATCAGGTCCTGCAGCGAGCTTAAAAGCTCGATGCGGCCCAGCGAATCCAGGCCAAGATCAAGCTCGAGGTGGTCGCCGATATGGACCTCGCGTCCGAGGATACGGCTCAAGTACCGCAGCGCCATGTCCTCGAACGGCGTCACGGCCTCCTCCTTGCGTTGCCGGATATTCTCGGCGTACGAGCCGGCGGCGTAGCGCGCGGCGATCTGGTAACGGATCAATTTGCCCAGCCGCGTGCGCGGCAGGGACTCCGGCGTCAACACGAAACCGCGGACGCGTTTGTAGACGGGCAACCTCTGCGAATAGCTGTCGAGCTCCCAGCGGATCTTGAAACCGATATCGAGATATTTGTGGGCGCGCAGGAGGTCTTCGTCGGGGACGATCACCGCGACCAGGTGGCCGGCGTCGGCGCCCGCGCCGCCCGAAAGGACGCACAGCTCCTTGATGTAGGGACAGGCGCCGTAGTGGGCCTCCACCTCCTCGGGATTGACCTTCTTGCCCGAAGGCAGGACGATGAGCTCGTTCTTGCGTCCGGCGAGAACGAGAAAACCGCCCTTATCGATCCGGCCCAGGTCCCCGGTAAAAAACCAGCCGTCCCTCAAGACCGCGCGGGTCATCGCGGGCGCCCGGTAATAACCGAGCATGACGTTGTCTCCCCGCACGCAGATCTCGCCGACCCCCTCGTCGTTGGGCGCCTCGATGCGCACGCGGATCCCGGAGAGGACCCGGCCGACGGTCGCGTATTTGCGCGGGTTCATGGAGTTGAAGGTGACGACCGGCGCCGTCTCCGTCAGGCCGTAGCCCTCGACGATCGGAAGGCCCCACCGGTAGAAGGCGCGCGCGACCTCCGGGTCGAGCTTGGCGCCGCCGCTCACCATGAAACGCAGATGGCCGCCCATCGTGGCGTGCAGCCGCCGCAGGACCGTCTTGGCGACGTTGCGGCCGGTCGTGCGCGAAACGAAGGCGCAGGTGTCCATCGCGCGGTCGACCGTCCAGCGCACGAACCCGCCCAGATTGTCGATCTTTTCCGCGATGGAGCGCGCGATGAGGGTATAAAGCTGGGGCACGGCGACGAAGACGGTGACGCGATTCTCGTGGAGCGCGGCGAACAGCTCATGATGCATCAGGCTTTGGAGGTAGATCACGCCCGCGCCCTCCAGCAGCGGCACGAGAAAAGTGACCATGAAGGGATAGGTATGGTGCAACGGCAGGACCGAAAGGATCACGTCGTCCGGACGCACCAGGCGCAGGCGCCGCACGCTTTCGCAGTTCGCCAGCAGATTGGCATGCGTGAGCATCACGGCCTTGTGCGTCGATGTGGTGCCCGAGGTGTAGAAGAGCGCGGCGAGCTTGTGCGGACCGAACTCCCCCGCGGGTCCCGGGGCCGGCCGGCCGTTGCGCAGGCCGGTCGCAGGGGACCCCGCCTCCTCCTCCCACGGCAGGTCCACGAAGAAGGGCACGTCGACGGCCACGCCTCCCAGGATCTCGCTTAAGGCCACCCCGAACCTCTCCTGCGTCACCAGGAGCCGCACGCGCGCGTGGGCGAGAACGGCCGCCACGTCCTGCGGCGCCGTCTGGGCGTCGAGCGGCACGGCGACGGCCTGCAATGCCATGGCGGCAAAGAAGGCGGCGGCCCAATCGGGACCGTTGTTCATCAGGATCGCCACCCTGTCCCCGGGCCGGATACCGCGGCGCGCGAAGACGCGGCAGAGAGCGCGCGTGCGCTCCAGGAGCCCGGCATACGTCACGGACTCATAGCCGTCGTGTTTTTTGAGCTTGATAGCGGTCCGGGCGGGATGGACGCGGCAGTTTTCTTCGAAGACCTGAAAGAGGTTCTGGGCCATGGCGTCTCTCTAGGTCAAGACGGTCGCAGAACAGATAGGCGGCGCCTCGGCCGGTCAGCTGCCGAAGTGCGGCTGCAGCTCGGATTCCAGACGCTGCATGAAGTATTCGAAAAACTGCGGGAACTTCTGGTAGACGTTCTTTTCCATTTCGACGATGTCCGCGAGATAGGGTGTCACCATGCCGTAAAACTCGACTTCGGGGCCGATGGGCGCGAAGACGAAACCATGGATCTTGAGCAGCGTGCGCAGGGACTTTTCCATGAGGGCATACCAATAACGGATGCCCAGACGCTTGGACTCGTGGTATATCTCGCGATAGAGGCCGAAGGCCATCGGGCGCACGCGGCGCAGGAAATACTGGCCCTTGTCTTCGACGGGCTGGTCCGCCACGAGGGGCTCATAATAAAGTCCGTCCTGCGAACGGCGGCGGTAGAGCTTGCTGATGGTCAGGCGCGATATCTCGGCCGACTGCCGCAGGGGCACCCGGACGGGATCGACGTCCAGGGACGCACAGTGCTCCTCGATGGGGAACTTGCCGCACGAAGGCAGGATCAGCCGCACCGAACCGACGAGCCGCCCTTCGCTGTCGTATCCGCCGAAATGCAGGGAATGCTTGTCGTAGGCGTCGGTCTCCAGGCCGTCGGGATAATCCGCCGTGTCTATAAAATGACACTCGTTGCCGTAGACCTGGTAGCGCAGGCGAAAGGCCTCCTCGAGCGCCTCGGGTGACGTGATCCGGCGGAAGCTGAAAGGTTCGACCTGCTCCGTCATCATTATTGGACTTCCTCGATACCGAAGGGAAGCTGCGTGAAGAGCTGGCGGCGGTCCATGGCGCCGACGTCGATTATGTACGGCGCCACCGGACCGGCAAAGTCTATCTCACGGCCGACCTGGCGGAAGGAAAAACCATGCAAGCGGAGAAGAAGATGCAGCGGCCTCTCCATAAGGGCGAGACAATACCCGATCTGCTGCTCGATGCATTCCAGATACATCAGATGGCACAACCCCAGGGCGATGGGGCTCACCTTGCGCAGGATGGCGCCGGTCCGGCGCAGCGGGTCCCCCGTCCCCCACAAAGGGCCGGAAGAGAGGCTGCGGCGGAACTCCTTGCTGATGGTCAGGCGCGATATCTCCGCGCACTCCCCGCGCATGGGCAAAGAATCCCCCAGGCCCAGGTCGGGAACGCGCTCCTCGATGGGGAAAACATGGCACTCGGGCAGGATCAGGCGCACCGCCCCCACCAGCTGACCCGAGACGTCGAACGCCCCGAAATGGAAGGAGAACTCATCGAACGGGTCGCGCTCCGCCTCCTGCGGATAGTCGGAAGCGCTCAAGAACTGCCGTTCTTTGCAGTAAACCTGATACCTTAACCGGAAGACGTCCTCGAGAAGCTCGGGCGAGTCGATCTTTCTGAAGATGAGGCCTTCTGAATCGATCATATCCTTACCTATAAATACCACAGCTTAAGTATCTGGTCAACTTGACTTTTAGCGCCAGCAAAATATAATAGAATCTATGAAACGCTCCCTCCTGCCGGCTTTCCTGCCGCCCCTTGCCCTGGTTTTCCTCCTCGGCACGCCCCTGTGCGCGCAGGAGGCGCCCCGCTCCGCCCCCCTGACCGTGCCCGTCCTCATCATCAGGGCCGAGCCCGCCCTCAGCGCCAAAGAGATCGTGAAACGCTCGGACGACCTGATGCGGGGGGACACCCAGAAGGGCACCTACACCATGACCGTCATCACGCCGAGCTGGCGCCGCCAGCTCGAGATATACGTCCAGACCAAGGGGCGCGACAAAACGCTCCTGAAGATACTCTCCCCGGCCAAGGAAAAAGGCATCACGACCCTGCGCGTGGGCAACGAGATGTGGAACTACCTGCCCAAGGTCGAGCGCACCATCAAGATCCCCCCTTCCATGATGCTGCAGCCCTGGATGGGCAGCGACTTCGCCAACGACGACCTGGTCAAGGAAGCGAGCATCGTCGAGGACTACGACCATGTCCTGACCGGGACGAACGTCGTCAACGGCCGGAACATCGCGCGTATCACGCTCACCCCCAAGCCGCACGCCGGCGTCGTCTGGGAGAAACGCGTTATGGATATCTGTCTCGACGACTTCACCCCCGTGCGCGACGAATTCTACGGCAAAAACGACACCCTCATCAAGGTCCTGACCTACAGCAACGTCCGGCGGGTCAACGACCGCTCCATCCCCGTCCGCTGGGAAATGGTCTCCCGCATCAAACCGGGCTGCCGGACTGTCATTGAAGTCCATGACGACCTGAGATATAATAACGTTATAGACGACGCCGTCTTTACGCTCAGCAATATCAAGAATTAACGGACGCTTTCGGATTGTCGGATCGGGAAATTGATCCGTCTTGCGCGATCCGGCACGCCGCCGAACCCATGCCATGAGCACCTTCATCCGCATCGCCTGGCGCAACGTCGTTCGCAACCCCGCGCGCTCCTTCATCACGGCCGGGGCCGTCGCCTTCGGCCTCGGGGCCCTCATCTTCCTCAAAAGCTTCGTCACCGGCTGCGACCACCAGATGATCTCGAATTATACGGATCTGTTGATCGGGCACATCCAGATCCACCGCCGCGGTTTCGAGAAGAACATGAGCCTGGAAAAAAGCATCAAGAACCCCTACAAGCTCGCGCGCCAGCTCATGAGCGTTCCCTATATCAAGGCGTGGGCCCCGCGCGTCAAGGATTTCGCGCTCGTGTCCTCGCCGCAAGGGTCGGCGGGCGTGATGCTGCTGGGGATCGACCCCGTCAACGAGAATTATCTGACCACCCTCCATAAGCGCGTGCGGGCCGGAAGCTTCCTCAAGAAGGGCGACGACGACAAGGTCGTCATCGGCCGGCAGCTCGCCGAAAACCTGGCCGTGATCCCCGGGGACAAGGTCGTGGTGATGGGACAGGGGGCGGACGGAAGCCTGGCGGCCGGCGCGTTCACCGTTGCGGGCCTGCTCGAGGCGGGCGGAGAGGAGATCGACAAAGGCCTGGCCATCGTGACCCTGCGGGCCGCGCAGCAGCTTCTCGTCCTCGACCAGCAGGTCTCCGAGATCGTCGTCAAGGCCACCTCGCTCGAGGACGTCGAAGACGCCACCACGATGCTGCGCGATAAGATAGACACCAAGAACTTCGAGGTCTTAAGCTGGAAAGACATTTCGCCGATGACATACCAGTGGATGCAGTTCGATCAGGTCTTTACGGGGCTCATCCTGGTCATCGTGCTCCTGATCGTCTCAACGGGAGTGCTCAACACCATCCTCATGAGCATCCTCGAACGCAAGCGCGAATTCGGCATCATGGCGGCGCTGGGGACGAAACCCGACCAGATCATCTTCGTCGTGGCCGTCGAATCGTTCATCCTGGGCCTGATCGGCGCCGTCACGGGGGGAGCGGCCGGCGTGGGCCTCTCGTATTTCTTCAGCCGGCGCGGCATCGACCTGTCGATGCTGTCCGACGCGCTCAACAGTTTCTATATCGGGTCGGTCATCCGGCCGAAGCTGGAGCCGGCTTCCGTCGGGCTTTATATCTGCGTGGTCCTGCTGGTCTGCCTGGTCGTTTCGATGATCCCGGCGCGCCGGGCCGCGCAGCTTAAGCCGGTGGACGCCTTGGCCGGTTAAAACCGAGGATAGAAAATAGAGAATAGTCCGGGGCGTGGATGTTTTTGAAACCCAAGACGCGACTATCTTCTATCTTCGATCCTCTATTCCCGGAAGTGCGGGGTCTTGATCTTTTTTGTTGGGACGGCCAAGCCACGGAATACCCATGAGCCTCGTCTACGAAGTCAACAATCTGACCAAGGTCTACCGCACGCGCTCGGAAGTCGAGACGAAGGCGCTCGACAACGTGAGCCTCAAGGTCCAGGAGGGCGATTTCATGGCGATCGCCGGCCCCTCGGGATCGGGCAAGACGACGCTCTTGAACATCCTCGGCGGCCTGGATACCCCGACATCCGGGGACGTCATCCTGGACGGCGCCTACCTGAACAAGATGAACGCCGGCCAGCTGGCCGACCTGCGCCTGCACCGGATCGGGTTCGTCTTTCAGGCCTACAACCTCATTCCCACCCTTACCGTTCTCGAGAACACCGAATACGTCTCCTTCCTCCAGGGGGCGACCAGGAAACACCGCGACCACGATGCCATGAGCATTCTCAAGGACCTGGGGCTCGACATCTACGCCCGGCGTAAGCCGGCCCAGTTAAGCGGCGGCCAGCAGCAGCGCGCGGCGGTTGCGCGGGCGATCCTCGCGCACCCCAAGGTCATTCTCGCGGACGAACCTACCGCCAACCTCGACTCCCGCACAGGGGAAGACCTTGTGGACCTCATGTACCGCATGAACCAGAATCTGGGCATGACATTCGTCTTTTCGACGCACGACAAGATGGTCATGGACAAGGCCACCACCCTCATCAAGCTCCACGACGGGCGGATTAGTGAATAAGCTCAAAGGGTCGCGGGTCCCAAGGTCTCCGGTCTCCAGGTCCCAAGAGAACCCTCCCCGCCTTCTGCGAAAGGCAATTCTTATCTTCCTGTGCGGGGCCGCTCCTTTCTTCGCCGCGCCCAAAACGGGTTCCTGCCAGGTGGCGGACGCGGCTTCCGAGACGGTCCTCAATAAATTCTCCGGCCACTATAAGATACTCGCCGACTTTTCCCGCTCGGCCGCGAGCAAGGAAGACATCTTCAGCGTCCTGCAGCGGCTGCGCCTCATCTGGGAACCCCAGCTCAACGCCCACTGGGACGCCAACATCACCGTGGACGAGGAGCTCCTCCTGCACGACTTCGGCAACACTCCCGATTTTGCGCTCATCCGCCAGAAAGACCTGAAGACCCTCGCCTTCTGGGACACGGATAAGACCGTCACGGACGAAAAACACGTCTTTTTCCGCAGCGCGGTCTACCGCGCCTACGCCACCTATCACCGGGAAGACCTGCGCGTGACCATGGGCAAACAGCTCATCGACTGGGGACGGATGCGCTTTTACAGCCCTCTCGACATATTCAATCCGCCGCTGCCTTCGGACATCGAGCCCGAAGAACGGGTCGGTTTCGACGCCTTCAACGTCGAGCTGTTCAACGAGGAGTTCTCGGGCCTGAGCTTTGTTTTCGGCCCGGGGCCCGACGAAGAAGGCACCAGCTTCGGGCTGCGCGGCTTCAAAAAGATAGGCACCTACGACATCTTTGCCGTCGCCGCCGACCATCACGAAGACCTTATCTTCGGCTTCGGATGGGACGGCTACATCAAAGACGCGGGCTTCCGGGGCGAGTTCACCTATACCAAGAACGGCGGGGACGAGGGCGCGCGCGTGGCGGTGGGCTGCGACTACAACTTCGGCTCCAAGACCTACGCCGCCGCCGAGTACTTCTATAACGGCCTGGCCAACGGCGATACCGGGACCTTTTCGGTTTCGCTGCTCGAGCAACGCCGCCGCCTGACCCTGAAAAAGAACCTCGTCGGCATCATGGCGTCCCATGAATTGACCCCCCTTATCAAGATAAAGGGCGCCGTCATCTGCGACCTCGACGGGAAAAGCGCCTTTTTCAACCCCGAGGTCCGCTACAGCGCCCGCGCGAACCTGGACCTGGCGGCCGGCGCCCAGATTTTCGTCGAAAGATCCGGCGGCGAATTCGCCGGCTATGAGAACGTCTATTACGTGGAAGCGAAGCTCTTCTTCTAGAGACCGCGCCGTGCGGCCGGCTCCTGCCTATGTTCGACCGTGCCAAAAGATACCTCACCCTGCAGATGCTCGCGGCGATCGACCCGCAGAAGCTGACGCGCCTGTCCGAACGCATGGCGCTTAAGGCCTTTGCGCGCGCCGCCGCCCAAACCCCCGCCTACGGCCACTATCTCGCAAGCAGGGGCCTCGACCCGCAGACGATCCGTTCCATCGAGGACTTTAAAGGACGCGTGCCCATCATCGACAAGGACAACACGTTCCGCCTCTACGCGACCGAGATCCGGAAGCTCTGTCTCCTGGGCGAGATAAAAGAGGTGTGCTCCATTCTCCCCAGCTCCGGCCACTCCGGCTGCTTCTCTTTCGGCCTCAACACAAAAAAAGAGCTCAAGAAATCCCGTCAGACCATCGACTTCATGCTCGACGTCATGTTCCAGGTCTCCCGCCGCAAGACGCTGCTCATCAACGCGCTGCCCATGGGGGTACGCGTGCACGCAGAGGCCGTCACGGTCGTGGATACGAGCGTTCGCCCGGACATCGTCCTGGGCATCGTCCGGTCCTTCGCGCCCTGCTATGAGCAGGTCCTGTTGATCGGCGAGAACAGTTTCATCAAGAAGGTGCTCGAGGACGGCGTCGAGGGGGGCGTGGACTGGAAGGACATACACCTGCAGATCATACTCGGCGAGATCATCCTGGCGGAGAACCTGCGCTCCTACATGGCGGGCATCGTCGGCATCGACCCGGACGCCCCGCAAGGGGAAAAGATGATCGCCTCATCCTTCGGCGTGGCCGAGTTCGGCCTGAACGTCTTTTACGAGACGCGCGCGCTCATCCGCCTGCGCCGCCTCCTGCAGCGCGACGAAAAACTGCGCGCCGCGCTCATCGGGAGGGAACTCGAGGACCTGCCGGCGCTCTTCCATTACGACCCCCTGCGCATCTTCGTGGAAGAGTTCGAGACCGCCGACGGCCCCGCGCAACTCGTCCTGACAAACCTGCAGGAAGGCACCAATATCCCGCTGGTGCGCTACAACATCAAGGACGAGGGTCTGATCCTCTCCTTCCGCCGCATCAAAGAGGTCCTGGGGGCGGCGGGACTCGAAAGTTACCTTCCGGACCTGCAGCTGCCTGTCGTCGCGGTCTGGGGCCGGGATAAGCTGAGCCTGCCCCTTCCAAAGGGGACCCTTCGGCCGGAACGCATGCGCGAGATCCTCTATGCGGACCCCGCCGTCGCCTCCTGCGTCACGGGCAACTTCCGCATCTCGGCCGCCAAGTCCGGCGGCCTGCGTCTGGAGGTCCAGGCCAAGGAGCGATGCGACGGACTCCCCTCTCTTGAACAGCACGTCCGCGATGCCGTTCTGCGGCACCTGCCGGGCGCCGAGATCATCCTTTACCCCTACCGCGACTTCCCTTACGGCATGACGCTCGATTACGAGCGAAAATTCCGCTACATCTAGCCGTTCTTCTCCAAATTCCCATCATCCCGATCGCGAACGACGCCCCCGTTACCGGTTCCGGCACGACAGGGTCCGCGCCGGCTTGCGGAAAGACCTCGATCCCCTTGACCTTATAATCGTCATCCTCTTCTCCCGTCCCGAAGATAAAGACCCGGCCCGTATTGCCGCCGGCGAAGGTCTTGGTTCGGCTGGACGGGATGTTGCCGCTGAACAACAGCGTCCCGTCCGCCGACAATGAAAATTGATCGTTGCTCCCGACGAGGCTGAACGTCGCGCTGGAAAGGCGCACCGGCGCGCCGAAAGTCAGGATCAAAGACTCAAGCTCGTCCCTTCCGTCCACCTGGGAGGCGGTCGTGTTGGACGCCCTGTCGCCTTCGTAGGTCACGCCCAAGCCGTCCTCGTCCCGATGGACCACGGCGGCGATCGGCCCGGCGGATCCCGTGACCGTGAGCGCGATGCCGTCTTGTGAGAAGAGCATCGAATCCGCCTGCGTCAAAATGCCTGAAAAATCAAACACGGCCGCTTGAGAGGGTCCAGAGAACGACCCCAGGACCACAAACAGCGCGGCCGTCAACCAAGCGCGTCTCCCCTTCTTCATGCTTTCCTCCTTTTGCTCATCGCATCCCTCAGCTTATCGCAACCTCATCTTGTCGCAACCTGGTTGCGACAAGGCCATATTTCGGTTATGGTTAGGGTTATCGGCTTATCGCAACCTGGTTGCGATAAGGCGCTATCTCAGCTCGGCTTCGATGTGTCCGACTGCAAAACGAAGTCCTTATAAAGAGACCTGTTGAATCCAAATTGACCCAGAATGATTTCTTGCGCCCCGATCAGCCCATCTTTATGGCTGCGTTGCGCGTAACTTTTGAAGCTCGACCACGGATACGAAACGAGATACCGTTCCTTCGCTTCTCTTTTGTGCCCTTCGGCCAGGCCCCACGGGTTTAAATGCACATATCTCGACAGCTCCAGCATATGCGCGTCAGATTCAACATGCTTCGCTTTAAAAGGCCCCTGAAATAGAACCCCCGTTCGCATGTACCTCTTATTAAAATATTGCGCATAACCGGTCCCCACTTTTTGCATAAACGAAGAAATGCCTTCCGGCTGCTCTTGTTTCAGCACTAGATGAAAATGATTCGGCAATAGACAATAACAGCAGATATCGACGAGCTCGTCCTCCTGTCGCAACCTGGTTGCGACAGGGTGCTTAAGATGGAATATCCGCTTGCGCGTATTAAACTCTTTAAGACCAAGCTTAAATCGCAGATAATCAGCTCTATCCAAAAAAATAGCGCGCTTATCTGCCCCTCGGTTATATACGTGGTAGAATTCGCCAGTAAATAATCTAATTTTTCTCATCCGGCTTTCGCGCTCTGTCGCAACCTGGTTGCGAAAGAGCCTTCTCCAAAAAGAAAAGAGCTCGGCTTCGGTGAGGGAGTATTCTCACGGGAAACCGAGCTCTTTCTGAATTCAAACCGTATTGTCAGCCTGATCGGGATGCCTCTGCCGACCAGGGGTGATGCGATTAAGCCAGCTTGCGTCTCTTTCTCGCGATAACGCCTGCCAGGCCCAAGCCGAACAGCGCCATGGTCGCCGGCTCAGGAACGAGCGTATGCTGAGGCGCAAAGGCGCCCGACAAATAGAGCTCCTCGAAACCGTCGTTCAGACCCCGCATGCGGAAGTCGGCATAGAACGTATAGTCCTTTCCCGAGTAAAGGCTCAAGTCCATCGTCGGGGCGATACCGATATAATCGAGCTTGCCGCTGCCTTTGTTATGGTCAACCGAGAGCCCGCCGCCCAAGTCGATGACACCCGTAGCCGTTACCCAGGCATCGGCATCAAAGGTATTATTTAAGATATCGTCGAAGTCCCACTCGGCAACCGTCGAATTACCATTGCTCGGATCCAAAATATAGACCCTGCCGAGGATGTCCAGGTCCGGATTTGCGCCGGTCTGATTCATATCGAAATCGAAGACCGGGATATTGATATCCGGACCGAAGGTATGCAGGTAGCCCAAGACATCATCGACCAAGATGGGATCGTGGTCGGGATCCTGGGTGCCCCAGACACCGCTGAACGTGGTCACGGAGCCGCCCGGATCCTGCATGGGATCCGGGAAAACAAAACCGCCGTTGACCGGGTCATTGTCTTGTCCGTTGGCGCCGGTGTAGACAAGGATATCCAAGCCGCCGGTGCCTGTCGGCACGTTAAATCCGGGATACCCCAAAAGCGTGTTCAACTTCGCCGAATATGCATAGAAATCATCATGCAATGTGGCGATGGTCGAACCATCAGGAAGGACCGTACCCGGATCGGGGAGCTCCACGACGGCCAAGGCCGGCAAAACACCTATTCCTGCAAAAACTAACCCTGCAATGACCCCCAGCAACAGCTTCTTCATATGACACCTTTTTTTGTGTTGCTTGTGTTTTGGCTAAGCCCTATTTTGATCTATCTATTGCGACGGCAGATCCTTACGACTTAAAAAACAGTTAACTTATGATTTTATGAAGAGGACCCAAATTACCCCTCCTGCCTTTCCTGCTGGAAGCCGGGCGGAAGGTTGATCTACTTTCGCACTCTCCGACGCCTAAATGCGGCGCCCGCGAGACCCACTCCCAGAAGGACCAGGGAAGCCGGCTCGGGGACTTCAGGCGGCGGGGGCGGGGTCGAGGTGATCCTGACACCCCACTCCTCGAAACCGTCGTTCGCCTGTTCGGGAACGCCGAATTGCGTGTACAGAATAAGATAGGTCGTTGCCGGATCGTAGCCGACGAAATAGCTCTTGGGAACATACATCCCCAGGTCAACGACACCGCCGCCGGAGCCGCTCGTCAGGCCCGCGTTAAGCGCGACGTAATCGATCGTAGTAGCGCCGCCGCCGTTATCATACGTATCCGCGCTCAGGTCATAGACGAGCGCCGGATACAGGCTGTCGAGAGCCGAGCGCGTCTGGACGATCGCGCCGCCGCTGGTGCCCAGATACAGATGCACGTCGTTCAACGAAAGCAGCTCCCCGCCCGCGGAACCGCTCTGGTTGATATCCAGCAGGAACTCGTAATAATCCGTGCCGCCGATATTGAAGACCGGCACCGTGCTCAACAGGACGTCCTTCTCGCGGCTGGCCGTGCTGTCGGCGTCCATGGGCGCGTCGGCCCCGATGCGGCCGCTGGTGTTATAGGCCTCCTCGAGGCCGTCCTTCGTGAAATTCGTTCCATGCTGGTTGGTGTCGGACAGGGTCAGGAAGGGATCGAAATTCCCCGTCCCCACGTTGACGACGCCGATCGAGTTCGTGAAGATAATATTCCCCAGGGTCGTCGCGGATAGGCCAGACACACTCGCCATATCGATCGTCGACGCATGCGCCTGCGGCGTTACGCCCGCAAAAACCAGAAACAGCATTAGCACGCTCAATACGCCTATTCTTTTCATTGCTCCTCCGACTACCCTGTCTTTATCTTTTGTTTGTTAGATGTATATTAACTGTCCGGGGCCATCCCCGAACAGAAACGCAATTCTCGAGGGCCGTTCCTTAGGATAATATGGTTACTTTTTATGATTTATGTATGAGTCCAAATTAAGCCCACCGATCCTTCTGCCGAAGAAACCGCATAGGCTTAATTGCATTGCATGGAACGCGTTCTCCCTTCTTGCGAAGGGTGCTACCGCAAGACTCTGCGCACGTGACACAGGTTACAGTCTTACGAAGCAACGCAGTTAAGCCTATCCCGGTCCGGAGCTTGCGCCCCGGACAAGGATAGTCTTAACCCAACACTCTCTTACGTCTCAACGCAGCACCCGCCAAACCGATACCCATAAGGATCATGGAAGCCGGCTCGGGAACGATGTTGCCTTTGGCGGTACCGCCGCTTTGCACTAACCAGCCGATCTGACCTGCCGGATCGGGCAAGTCACGGCTATTGTAGTGTATCTGATACAAGAAATCGGCACCAGGAACATCATTGAAGCCGTTCGTATCAAACCACGCAGAAGCCGAACCGCCTGTCACAGCCAGGTAACCTGCGCCCTCTCCTGTTACGGGATTCGTAATAGAAGTGACGTCCTGATGAT
>JBLMXZ010000006.1:0-12942 GCA_050258015.1 Deltaproteobacteria bacterium | reverse complement strand
TTCCCCGTAGAACAATTTGTAACTTATTGAAATATAGCTAGTTATAAAACTCTATTCTGAATGGCCAAGATTATCGCGGTTTGTAATCAAAAAGGCGGCACGGGAAAAACGACAACAGCGATAAATCTTGCCGTGTATCTGTCCCTCGAAAAAAAGAGGGTCCTTCTGGTCGATGCAGATCCCCAAGGGAATGCCACGAGCGGGATGGGGATCGACAAGGGCACCGTCGAGAAATCTCTTTATGACATTCTGATATCGGGCGAAGGCGCGGCGTCGGTAATGCGGGAGACATCGATCGAGGGGCTTCAGGTCATCGCCTCGCATATAGATCTAATAGGCGCAGAGGTCGAACTTGTCGCGGCGGTGGGCAGGGAGGGGCGCCTTAAAAAAGCTCTTGCGGCCATCGCCGATCAGTTCGATTATGTCCTTATCGATTGCCCTCCTTCCCTCGGCCTAATAACCCTAAATGCTTTGGTATCAGCTAATTGCGTTATAATACCAGTTCAGTGTGAGTATTATGCGCTGGAGGGCCTGGGCCAGCTTACAAATACTATCAATCTCGTTAAAGACAACCTGAACCCATCCTTACAGATAGAGGGCGTTCTTCTGACCATGGCGGATTATCGCACCAATCTTACGCAGGAAGTCATTAACGAGACGCGAAATTTTTTCGGCGATCGCGTCTTCAGCACCATCGTGCCCCGCAGCATCAGGCTGTCCGAAGCCCCGGGCTTCGGCAAGCCGATCTATTTTTACGACAAGAACTCCATCGGCGCCCAAAAATACGCCGCCTTGGCCGGCGAAGTCCTTATGAGATCAGAGGGTATGCGCGGAGAGAGCAATGATCAGCCTCCGGCATCGAGAATAGAGATACCCGCGGAAGAATGATCAGATTTTTCAAATAGTTTTATATTTTTCAATAAGTTATAGATCGTAAATGTCCAGAAAATCGGCTCGAGCGCTCGATCCTTATATATAGGTAGTTGAGGATTCGATATCAAGTAAACGGGGATGACCGGATAGCGCCGGCAGGCTCTTGAGATAATTATCTGACAACAGGAGTAAGGTGGTTCTGGAGGGCGGCATGGAGAAGAGAGCTTTGGGGAGAGGTTTATCGGCATTGATAGCCTCCAGCACAAGCGTGGAGAACGTCCTGAGGAAAGAGATCCCGGTCGAGCCGAGGCCGGACGCTGCAGCTCAAGGCGCTCCCGAGGGGCCGGCGGTCCCGGGTGTCGGCTATGTCGAGCTGGCGCGTCTGTCCCCAAACCGGTTCCAGCCGCGCAAACAGATGGACGACGCCCAGCTGAAAAGCCTGGCGGATTCCATCAAAGAGAAGGGGGTTCTGGCGCCCATTCTCGTGCGGCGCAGGGCCGACGGTGACTTTGAGATCATCGCCGGCGAGCGCCGCTTCCGTGCGGCGCAGCTTTTGAAGCTTGGCCGCGTGCCCGTGGTCGTGCGCGACGTTTCGGACCAGGAAGCGCTCGTTCTGTCCATCATCGAAAATATCCAGCGGGAAGAGCTTAATCCCATCGAAGAGGCGTGCGCCTTCGATCGTCTTATGAGGGAATTTCGGCTGACGCAGGACGAAGTGGCGCGCTCGGTGAGCAAAGACCGTTCGACGGTGGCGAACATGCTTCGGTTGCTGACGCTGCCGCAGGAGGTCCAGCGCGCCATCTCGAGCGGCCAGCTTTCCTTCGGCCACGGCAAGGCGCTGTTGAGCCTGGAGAGCGTGCCGCAACAGATTCGGCTGACGCAGATGGTCCTTTCGAATTCCTTGTCGGTTCGGGAACTCGAGGCCCAGATCGCGCATGCGCGGCCGCCGAAACGCGCGGGCAGCCGCACGGCGCAGGCCAAGGACCCGCACGTCGTCGACATCGAGAAGCGGCTTCAACACTGCCTCGGGACGCGCGTCAAGGTCTTCGAAGGCAAGAAGCGCGGCCGCATCCAGATCGAATATTTCTCGCCGCAGGACCGGGAGCGGATCCTGTCGTTCCTGTTGCGAAAGGCATGATCTTTTTATAGCGGAGGCAGACATGGAGACGAACGAGGCGACGTTGATCGTCATCAAGCCCGACGGGCTGAAACGCTCGTTGACGGGGAATATCCTGACGCGGCTTTCCGAGACGAAGCTCGAGATCGTCGCGGCGAAGATGGTGCGCGTCACGCGCGAGCTCGCCGCCGAGCATTATCAGCACCTGAAGGACAAGCCTTTCTTCGAGGACGTCCTGCGGTATCTGATGGGGGAGTTCCACGACCGGCGCAAGGTCATGGCGCTCGTCTACTGGGGTGAAGGCGCGATCAAGAAGTGCCGTTCGCTCGCCGGGGCGACGAACCCCGAAGAGGCGGATTCGGTTTCCATCCGCGGGTCCTTCGGCCGCATCACGACGCGGGGAGTCTATGAAAACGTCATCCATGTCTCGGCGAACGCCGAGGACGCGGAGCGCGAGATCAAGCTTTGGTTCGAACCCGACGAGGTGATCGTGGACCTGTGGGAGACGATGCCCATCGTCGAGAGCAAAGAGAAGAGGGCCTGGGTATGATTACCGGCATGACGGGTTTCGGGCAGGCGGAGGAGCGGGCCGACGGCGAGCGCTTCGTCGTGACGCTTAAGACCGTCAATCATCGCTATTTCGACACTTCATTTCATCTGCCGCCGTCCTTTGAGCATCTCGAAGGCGCCTTCCGCGACATCGTCCAGGGCCGCATCCGCCGCGGGCGCGTGAATATCAGCGTTTCGCATTTCAATGAGGCGTGCGACGAGATCGTCCTGAACGAAGAGCTCATCGGCAAATACGTGCAGACGCTTGAACGCGTGCGCCGCCGGTTGAAGCTGAAGGAGGGCATCGATCTCGTCTCGTTGGTGACGCTGCCGGGCGTGCTGCGCCACAGCAAGCCCGAGCTGAAGATGACGGTGCGCGAGCGCGTCGCGAAACGGGTCTTTAAGGAGGCGCTCGAGAAGGTCCTGGTCATGCGCCGGCGCGAGGGCGCGGCGCTGGCGCGGGACCTTGCTCGCCGCGTGGGCGTCATCGCGCGCCACATGACCGGGGTCAAGCGGCGCGTGGAAAAGGTCCGCGACGAGATGAAAGCGACGCTGCCGCCCGAAAATCTCGAAGGCGTATTGCGCAGCACGGACGTCAGCGAAGAGATGACGCGCATCGACTTTCACCTGAAAGGATTTCTGCGGCATCTCAAAGGATCGGGGTCCAAGGGCAAGGTCCTCGATTTCATCGGTCAGGAACTGCAGCGCGAGATCAACACGTTGGGCGCCAAGGTGCAGGATAAGCTCGTGGCGCACGAGGTCGTCCTCATGAAGGACGAAGTGGAGAAGATCCGCGAACAGGTGCAGAATGTCGAGTAGCCGAAGGCACCCCGATGGGGGTAGCCGAAGGCACCCTATTGGGGGGAGCCGAAGGCAGCCGTCTGCGACGCGCGTGTGGATCGTCTCCGGCCCTTCCGGCTCGGGCAAGACGACGCTCTGCGAAGCCCTTTTGAGGGAAAAGACGTGGCGCCGGCGGCTGATGCGGTCGGTCTCCTGCACGACCCGCCGGCTGCGGCGGGGGGAGAGGGCGGGCCGGGATTACGTTCCGATGGCCGAAAAGGAGTTTTTGCGTCTCAGGGCGCGCGGCGGATTCCTGGAGTCGGAAAAGATATTCGGCAGCTATTACGGCACCCCGCGCCGGGCGCTCGAGGAGGCGGCCCGCGCCGGCAAGGACCTTCTCTTGTGCATCGACGTCAAGGGGGCCCGGAACGTCCGGCGCAAACTGAAGAAGGACGTCGTTTCCATTTTTGTCGTGCCGCCGTCGATCGAGGTCCTGATGGAACGCTTGAGCAGGCGCGCGACCGAAGGCAAAAAAGAGATCGTCAAGCGGCTGAAGCGTGTTAAAATAGAGCTCGCTTACGCGCGCTTTTACGATTATATCCTGGTCAACGGGGAGTTCCGGGAGGCGTTGCGTCGGCTCAAGAGCATCCTGGAGATCTGACCCGGAAGGAAGGGGGACGCCGGACGCGTCCCTGTTCCCGTCACGCAGCGAGGAGGCCTATGTACGTTCCTTTGGAAAAGCTGATCGACAAGGCGGAAAACAACATGTACCGGCTCGTTCACCTGGCGTCCGCGCGGGCCCTGCAGCTGGCGGATGGAGCGCCGCGCTTTCTCGAGGTGCCGCATGACCTGAAGGTGACGACGGTGGCGATGCTTGAGATAGCCCACGGAAAGATCCGGGTGGCGCCGGCCGCGGAGGGCGCCTCCAAGAATAAAGAGGACGCGTGAAGAAGAGTCTCTGCATCGTCGTCGGGGTGACCGGCGGTATCGCGGCCTACAAGATGCCGCAGGCGGTGAGCGCCCTTGTTGACGCCGGATGCGACGTGCGCGTCGTGATGACCGAGGAGGCCGGGCGTTTCGTCAGCCCTCTCGTTCTCGAGAGGCTGTCGAAGAACCCCGTCGGCCGCGGCCTCTTTGAGGCCGCGGAGGCGTGGGACGTGGAGCACGTGGCGCTGGCCGATGCGGCCGACGCCGTGATCGTGGCCCCGGCGACCGCGAACATCATCGGTAAGCTCGCCAACGGCATGTGCGACGACCTTTTGACGTGCGTCATCACCGCGACACGGGCGCCGGTCCTCCTGGCGCCCGCCATGAACGACGGGATGTGGGCCAACAGGGCGGTGCAGGCGAACTGCGCGCGGCTCAAGCAGTGGGGGTTCCGGTTCATTGGTCCCGAGAGCGGCCGTTTAGCGTGCGGCCGTCGCGGGCTGGGCCGCATGAGCGACGTTGGTGCTATCGCGGCGGCGGCGTTGAAACTGGCGCGGCGGTAGGGGACCCGTTCGCAGGCCCTGCCGGCGTCATAATTTTTGGCGCGATAGCCAAGTGGTAAGGCAGCGGTCTGCAAAACCGCTATTCGTCGGTTCAATTCCGACTCGCGCCTCCAGATGTGATCCGCTTGGCCCCAGGGCAGGCTGCGGGGAACGGCTCGGGCAAGTGGTGGAATGGCATACACGAGAGACTTAAAATCTCTTGGCCGCAAGGTCGTGAGGGTTCGACTCCCTCCTTGCCCAAAAATCTGGCACATTGACATTTACGGGCGCGTAGCTCAGTTGGTTAGAGTATCTCCTTGACATGGAGGGGGTCACAGGTTCAAGTCCTGTCGCGCCCACATTTCGCTCCGCGAAATGTGTCCTGAGGCGAGCGCAAAAAAGATTCCGAAGTCGCTCTGCGGAATACGGAGGAATCTTTTAAGCGTTTTCGCCTCGGGGCAACAATCCCTCCGGGAAAATTTGTCCCGGAGCAAGCGCAGAAAATTTCCGAGAGGGCCTGCTTTTAGGACCGTAACTTATGGATTTAGAGTTACTTAGACATTCTTGTTCGCATGTGATGGCCGAGGCGGTGAAGGCGCTTTGGCCCGAGACAAAGCTTGGTATCGGCCCGGCGATCGAGGACGGGTTCTACTACGATTTTGACAAGGCCGAGCCGTTTGCCCCCGAGGACTTGGCGCGCATCGAGGCCAAGATGGCCGAGATCATCAAGGCCGATCAGCCTTTTGTGCGCGAGGAGCTGACGAAGAAGGATGCGGCCGCGCTCTTTGAAAAGAGAGGGGAGACCTACAAACTGGAGCTCCTGAAGGAGATCCCGGATGAGACGGTCTCCATCTACAAGACCGGGGACGGGGGTTTCCTGGACCTGTGCCGCGGGCCCCACGTGCCCTCGACCGGCGCCATCAAGGCCTTCAAGCTCCTGTCGATCGCGGGCGCCTACTGGCATGGCATCGAGACCAACCCCATGCTTCAGCGCATCTACGGCACCGCCTTTGTCCAGGAGAGCGACCTGAAGCGTTACCTCGATTTCCTGGAAGAGGCGAAGAAGCGCGATCACCGGAGACTGGGCAAGGAGCTCGAGCTCTTTGACATCTATCATGACGAGGCGGGCGCCGGACTGGTCTTTTATCATCCCAAGGGCGCCCTGTTGCGGCATACGCTCGAGACGTACGAGAAGGAAGAGCATCTGCGGCGCGGCTATCAGATGGTCGTGACGCCGCACGTGCTTAAGGGGGACCTGTGGCAGCGCTCGGGGCACATGGACTATTACCGCGAGAATATGTACGTCTTTAAGATCGACGACAGGGAGTACGCGGTCAAGCCCATGAATTGCCCGGGGCACATCCTGATCTACAGGTCCAAGACGCGCAGTTACCGCGATCTGCCCCTGCGTCTCTTCGAGCTCGGCACCGTGTGTCGCCATGAAAAGAGCGGGGTCCTGCACGGCCTCCTGCGCGTCCGAAGTTTCACCCAGGACGACGCGCACATCTTCTGCGCGCCCGAGCAGACCAAAGAGGAGATCAAGGGCGTGCTCGATTTCGTCTTCGACGCGATGACGCTCTTCGGCTTCAAGGATTTTAAGATAGAGTTGTCCACGCGGCCACAGAAATCGATAGGCTCCGACGCCGATTGGGACCACGCCACCGCGGCCCTGAGGGAATCGCTCGACGAAAAAGGGCTCGCCTACGAGATCAACGTCGGGGACGGGGCGTTCTACGGCCCCAAGATCGACATCAAGCTGAAGGACGCCATCGGCCGCTATTGGCAATGCGCGACCATCCAGTGCGATTTCGCCCTTCCGGAGAAGTTCGACCTGCAGTATGTCCGGCCGGACGGTTCCTTCGGCAGGCCCGTGATGCTCCACCGCGTGATCTTCGGCTCCGTCGAACGCTTCATCGGGACGCTCATCGAGCACTACGCGGGCAATTTCCCGCTGTGGCTGGCGCCGCAGCAGGTGGCGGTCCTGCCGCTGAAAAGCTCTGTGGAGGAGTTCGCGCGCGGCGTCGCCGCGCGGCTGCGCGAGAACGGGCTGCGCGCCGAGGTGGATCTTTCCTCGGAGACCCTCAACAAGAAGATCCGCAACGCCGAGCTCTAAAGGATCCCCTATATGCTGGTGGTCGGCCCGCGCGAGGCCGAAAGCGACAGCGTGGCGGTCCGCAGCAAGACCGGAGGCGATCAGGGCGTTATGAAGGTCTGCGAGTTCGTGAAAAAAGCGCGCGGCGAGGCGGCGTCGCGGGCGGGCGCGCAGGCGTAATTTAGCCGTTTAAAGAAACCCTTTATGGGCGGAAGGTCATCCCTCGCCTGAACGCACGGCAAGATCATCGGAATTCCGGGAATTTCGTTGATCTTCGTCTCGCCGGCCGCGGGGTCGATCTTGCAAGGAAGAGCCGTCCGTTATGGGCAAAATTAAGGAGGTGCTGTATTAAAAAGTACATCCGCGTCAACGACAAGATTCGTTCCGCCGAGGTCCGCGTCATCGGTCCCAAGGGCGAGCAGCTGGGCATCGTCGCTATCCGCAGCGCGCTCGAGCTGGCCGATAAGCATGAGCTGGATCTCGTCGAAGTGGCCCCGCAGGTAAAGCCGCCGGTCTGCCGCATCATGGACTTCAGCAAGTATAAATACGACCAGGAGAAGCGGGAACGCGAGGCCAAGAAGCATGCCAAACAGACGCAGCTTAAAGAGGTGCGCGTCCGGCCCAAGATCGCCGAACACGACTATGCGATCAAGCTCAAGCACGCGCTGGAATTCCTGAAGGAAGGCAATAAGGTCAAGGTCTCCCTTATGTTCCGCGGCCGCGAGAACGCGCACCGGGACATCGGGCGCCGGGTGGTCGACCGCTTCCGCGCGGACCTGGAATCCATCGGCACCGTCGAGCACGGTCCGGCGATGGAAGGCCGCATGATCAATATGATCGTGGCCCCCAAGTGAGATAAGAGCCCGACCTATAGACAACAGACGCTAAGCCGGGAAATTCCCAATTCCCAATGGCCAATGTCCAGCGAAGGAAGAGTCCCTTTATCAAAAAACAGAAGCATTAAAGTTTTGCATGGTTTTCATTGGGAATTGGGCATTGGGAATTAATCGGGATCTGGTCATTTGGCATTGGGATTTTTGTGGTGCCCGTTGTCCCGTTATGGGTGTTGTCATTAATAAGGAGTGATCATGCTGAAAACGAACCGTTCCGTGAAAAAGCGCGCCCGCTTCACCAAGAAGGGCAGGCTCAAGCGCACGCGCGCCAACAAAGGACATATCCTGACAAAAAAGACGCGCAAAAGAAAGAGAAACCTGCGCCGTGCCGCCCTGGTAAGCCGGGCGGACCACAAGAGATCGAGGAGGTTGTTGCCTTATGGCTAGAGTGAAGCACAGCGTGTCCACGCGGGCGCGCAAAAAGAGGCTCCTGAAGAAGGCGAAGGGTTTTTACGGCGACCGGTCGCGGCGCTACCGCCTGGCCAAGGAGTCCGTGGCGCGCGCCATGCGTTTCGCCACGCGCGATCGCAAGGTGAAGAAGCGGGAATACCGCGGCCTGTGGATCATCCGCATCAACGCCGCGTGCCGGGAGAGAGGCCTGAGCTATTCCCGGTTCATGGACGGTCTCAAGAAGGCCCAGGTGGCGCTCGACCGCAAGATCCTCGCGGATATAGCGGTCATGGACCCCGCGGCGTTCGACAAGATCGTCGCCGTTGCCACGGGAAGCAGAACGCCCCGAGGATAGTTTATGTATGTTATCGTCGTCGGCTGCGGGCGCGTCGGCGGCCAGGTTGCGACGCTCCTGTCAACGGAAGGGCATAACGTCGTCGTCATCGATAAGGACGCCGCCGCCTTCAAAAGGCTGGGGCGGGCCTTCAACGGCGCCACGCTCGTCGGCAACGGCTACGAGCTCGACGTCCTGAAAGAGGCGGGGGTCGAGAAGGCCGATGTCCTGTGCAGCCTGACGGACGGCGACAACACCAATATCATGACCTCTCAGGTGGCCCGCAAGATCTTCCGGGTCCCCCGCGTCATCGCGCGCGTCTATGATTCGGCGCGCGCCCACATCTACGAATCCCTCGGCCTCGAAGTCCTGAGCGGCACCATTCTGTTCGCCGCGATGATCCGCGATAAGCTCATCGACAAGCGGCTCTCGAGCTTCGTCATCGAGACGGGCGGCCTGGGCATCCTCGAGCTCGACGTCCCCGAGGCGCTGGCGGGAAGGACCGTGGCCGAGGCGGCGCTGCCGGACGCCTTCCGCGTGATCGCGGTCCTTCGGTCCGTCGACGGAGAGCGCAAGCGTCTTTTGCCGTCGGACGCCACGCGGCTGGAGCGCGGGGACAGGGTGTACGGCATCGTGCGCACCGACCGGATCCCCCAGGTCAAGAAGCTCTTCCAGGTGAAGGACGATGAAGAACGCCGCTGAGAGAACGGGCCTCTCCCGCAAAAGCATGTATATCGTCATCGCCGGCGCCGGCAAGGTGGGTCACTTTCTCGCCCAGCGCCTGCTGGAGGACGAGCACACCGTCGTCATCATCGAAAAGGACGACAAGGCCTGCCGTCTGCTCGCCCAGGAGCTCGACGCCCTTATCATCCACGGCGACGCGTGCGAGCCGCGCTTCCTCGAGGAGGCGCATATCGAGCGATGCGACGTGCTGGCCGCGGTGACGGGGGACGACGAGGACAACGTCGTCATCTGCCAGCTCGCCAAGGAGCGCTTCGGCGTCAAGCGTACGGTCGGCCGCGTCAATGATCCCAAGAACGAACGGACCTTTTCGGAGCTGGGCGTCGATATCCCCATCGACGCGACCAAGATCATCGCCAAGATCATCGAAGAAGAGGTCTCCTTCGCCGATTTCGTCAACCTGATGAGCTTCAAGCGCGGCAAGCTCGCGATCGTGCGGGTGGACCTGACCCCCGATTCGCCGGCCGTGGGCAAGAGCCTGACCCAGCTGGTCCTGCCGCCGGACTCGGTTTTGGTCTCCATCATCCGCAAGGACGAGGTCATCGTGCCGCGCGGCACGACGGCGCTGGAGCCCGGCGACGACATCATCGCGCTGACGTTCGTTGAGAACGAACAGCAGCTTCTGCAAGCCCTCCTGGGAGACCTTCGATGAAGGCGCTGAGCGTCGGCCGCGTAACGTCGGGCATCCTGTATGAGGCGGCCTTTGCGGCGGCCCTCGTCGCCTGGATGTCCGTCGTGGGGCTCTGTATCTTCTTCCTCGCGCCATGATCCTGCGTCCGCAGGCGCTCGACCTGCGCATCATCGCCCATTTCTTAGGCAAGATCGTTCTGGCCTTCGGCCTGACGATGGCCCTGCCCATCGCCGTGGCCCTCGTCTTCGGCGAGGAGGTGCCGGTCATTGACTTCGCCGTCGGGCTGCTGGCGGCCGTCTGCACGGGGCTCCTCCTCATCGGCGCGGCGAATCTGCCCGCCGGAGGCGCAAAGAGCGACATGCAGTGGATGCACGGCATGGTGGTGGTCGCCGCCGGGTGGCTCGTCTGCATGTTCCTGGGCGCCGTGCCGCTGTACCTTTCGGGCCACTGGGGATCGTATCTCGACGCGTGCTTCGAGGCGATGTCGGGGCTGGCGACGACCGGCCTCGTCCTTGTGCAGGACCTCGATCATCTCTCCTATGCCGCCAACTTCTGGCGGCACCTGCTCATGTTCCTCGGCGGGCAGGGGGTGGTGGTCGTGGCGATATCGCTGCTCTTCCGCAAGAGCCCCGGCGCCCTGCAGCTGTATGTGGGCGAGGCGCGCGAGGAGAAGATCCTGCCCAACGTGCTGGAAACCGCCCGGTTCATCTGGCTGGTGAGCTTCGTTTACTTCGCTTTGGGCGCCACGCTTTTGTCCTGTTGCGGCCGTTTCGCGGTGGGGTTGCCGTGGAGGGACGCCGTCTTCCACGGCGTTTGTTTTTTCATGGCGGGCTTCGACACGGGCGGTTTTGCTCCGCAGTCCCAGAACGTCATTTTCTACCAGAGCGGGGTCTTCGAGCTGGCCACCGTCATCGTGATGGTGTGGGGCGCCGTCAATTTCAATCTGCACTACGCCATCTGGACGGGCCGGCGCGCGGAGCTGCGGCGCGACATCGAAGTGCGCACCTTTGCCGCCACGCTGACCCTGGTCGCCGCGCTCGTCTCTTTCGGGCTGGCGCAGAGTCATACCTATGCGGGCGCGTGGGGATTCGTGCGGCGCGGCGTCTACCAGGCGATCTCGGCGCACACCGGCACGGGGTTCCAGTCGGTCTACGCCTCCGAGCTTCTGACGAGCTGGGGACCCCTGGCGGTCGTGGGCCTTCTCCTCGCCATGGCCCTGGGCGCGAGCGCCTGTTCGACGACGGGAGGCGTCAAGCTCCTGCGCGTGGGCATTCTCGCCAAAGCGCTGCGCGAAGACGTCAAGCGCTTCCTGGCGTCCGAGTCGGCGGTCGTGACCACGCGGCTGCGGCACATGCGCGACGTCTTCCTGGACGACCGCATGGTGCGGTCGGCGGCCCTTATCGTGCTGGCCTATATCATCCTGTATCTCGCCGGAGCGGCCGCGGGCTGTTTCTTCGGATACGACTTCGTGAGCGCCCTGTTCGAGTCGACCTCGGCGGCGGCCAACGTGGGCCTGTCGACGGGCTTGACGAACCCGCTGATGCCCGCGGGCCTGAAGGTCGTTTATATGGCGCAGATGTGGTTCGGCCGCCTTGAGTTCGTCTCCGTCTTCGTCCTGTTCGGTTTCATGCTGTCGTTCCTGCGGGGGAAGTAACGGTGAAAAAGACGCTGTTTTTCATCCTGGGGGCGGCCGGCGCGGCGCTGGCCTTGGCGCGGCCGGCCGCGGGAGAGGTCTTAAGCGCCGACGAGCTCATCGGCGCCGCGCGTGTCTATGACGGCCGCGTGGTCGACTTCGAGGGCGAGGCGATCCGGGCCGTGCTGCCGCGCGGGGACCACGCCTGGATCAATCTCAACGACGGCACGGCGGCCATCGGGGTGTGGGTCCCCCTTGCGGCGGCGGCCGAAGTGCGGTATGCTGGCGCATATAAGCTCCGGGGCGACCGGGCCCTCGTGCGCGGCGTCTTTCATCGCGCCTGCCCCGAACATCAGGGCGCGCTTGATATCCATGCCGTGAGTTTCCGCGTTGCGGTGGCCGGGGGGCCGCTGGAGGAGCATCTGGGCCGGCGCAAGGTCGTTGCCCTGGCCGTGCTTTTGGGGGTTTTATCGTGTCTGCTGATCTTCAATCTCTTGAACAGGAAGCGCGCGCGGCGATAGCGGCCGCGGCCGACGGCCGCGCCCTGAGCGACGTGCGCGTGCGTTATCTGGGCCGCAAGGGCGTGCTGCAGGAGCTGATGGGGCGCATCCCGACCCTGCCGCTCGAGGAGCGCCGCGCCTTCGGCGCGTCGGTCAATGCCCTTAAGCGAACGCTCGAGGAGGCGATGGCGGTCCGGGCCGCCTCTTTTGACGCCGGCGGCGGGGAGAAGGTCCCGGACGTCACGCTTCCGGGCCTGCGGCCGCTCACCGGCCGGCGCCACCCGTTGATGCAGGGCGAGCAGGAGATATGCTCCGTCTTCGGCCGGTTGGGCTTCAAGGTCTTCCGCGGGCCCGAGATCGAGACCGAGTTCAACAATTTCGAGGCGCTCCACATCCCCCTGGACCATCCGTCCCGCGACGCGTTCGATACGTTTTACCTCGCCGGCGGCGAGAAGGAGCCCAAGAGGCTCCTGCGCAGCCACACCTCACCGTCCCAGATCCGGGCCCTTAAAGAATGTCCGCCGCCTATGGCGGTGGTCGTGCCCGGGCGCGTCTACCGGCCCGACGCCGTGGACGCGTCGCACTCGTTCATGTTCCATCAGGTCGAGGGGTTGGCGGTGGACAAGGACATCCGTTTCTCCGATCTGAAGGGCCTTTTGGTCGCGTTCGCGCGCGCGATGTTCGGCGCGAAGACCCGGCTGCGTTTCCGGCCCAGCTTTTTCCCGTTCACCGAGCCCTCGGCGGAGATGGACATCTCGTGTTTCCTCTGCAAGGCCAAGGGATGCCCCGTGTGCAAGCGCAGCGGCTGGCTCGAGATCCTCGGCTGCGGCATGGTGCATCCGCATGTCCTGCGCAGCGCCGGCGTCGATCCCGCCCGGTGGCGCGGCTACGCCTTCGGCATGGGCGTGGAGCGGATCGTGATGCTCAAGCACGGCATCAC
>JBLMXZ010000005.1:0-16439 GCA_050258015.1 Deltaproteobacteria bacterium | reverse complement strand
CGTCGTGATCACGCGCGTGCCGCGCGACGACCTGCCGGACGCAGGCGCCGCTCTCTTCGCCGCGACCATCCGCGCCGTACGAGAGACGCTGCCCGCCGCGCGCATCGAGTTGCTCATCCCCGACCTGCGGGGCGAAGAGGCGCCGCTGCTCACGATACTCAACGCCCGCCCCGACATCCTCGGCCACAATATCGAGACCGTCGCCCGGCTCTACGGCCTGCGGCCGGGGGCCGATTACCGGCGCTCCCTTGCCGTCCTGCGCCTGTCCAAGAGCCTATCCGCGGATACGCGCACCAAATCGGCGCTGATGCTGGGAATGGGAGAAACGACGCAGGAAGTCGTAAGCGCGCTCGAAGACTTACGGGGCGCGGGCTGCGACTTTCTGGCCCTCGGCCAGTACCTGGCGCCCAGCCGGGACCATGAACCCGTGCACGCCTACGTCGCGCCGGAAGAATTCGAGGACTACCGAAGACGGGCCCTGCGGCTCGGGTTCCGGCACGTGGAGAGCGGCCCCTATGTGCGCAGCTCCTATAGAGCTGATGCCTATAGCGAATAAGCTCCTAGCTCCTGAGTTCGTAAGCTCTTAAGCAAAAACAAACCCCATAAAACAGTCCGGTATCCCGGGCCGCCGTCTTATGGGGTTTTGTCTTTGAATTTGCTTACGAGCTCAGAGGCTAGGAGCTCATTCCGGTGGTTCCAATTGTTAATTTTTCATTATTGATTGAAATTATATTCCGTGAGGTCCTTCGCCCGGTCGAGATCCCGCTGCCCCGCCTCCTTGATCTCCTGCCGGCTCCATCCAAGAACCCCTTGCGCCGTGACGGCCGACCCCTCTGTGTCGCCCGCCGGCAGCGCGACCCCGGCCTGTCCTTTCGTATCGCGGCCCGGGACGGCGGACCCCAGGTACGCCGTCATGACCTTGACGAAAAGGGCGGCGACGATAAGGCCGGCGAGAAGCAGGCCGATCAACGTCAACGACATCCCACGCTCCTGCCGCAGCCTCCGCGCCATCGCGCCTCCTCACCCGGCCAGCACCGCCAGCGCCGCCAGGCCCAATACGACCAGCACCGCGCCCATGACGCGCGTGTTGCGTATCTCTCTGGCCATCGAGACCGGCTCCATGCGCCAGTTGATCCGCAGATAGAATGCCTGCTGGAAGGCGATCACGCGGCGGGGAGAGCGCAGGCATGCCGCGCCCGCGAGCAGGCTCACGACGCTCAACGACACGCCCAGGCCCCACAGGGAAACGGCGGCGCCCATCCTAGTCGATCCTCTGACCCTGCCGCAGCTTCTTCAGATACTCCCGGACCTCGTCCATGCGGCCGTGTTCGTTGGGGTCGCTCCAGGCGACCTCCAGATACCCCTCAAAAGCACGGATGGCGTCCTCGAAGGCGCCGCGTTTGCCGTAATGGCGTCCGAGCCAATAATACGCCGGGGAGAAATCGCGCTTGGCGACGATCGCTTTTTTGAAATACTCGTCGCCCTTTTCTGGCCGCAGCAGCCCCATGTAATACCACGACCAATAAAGCCGCGGGTTGGCCTGCGTCGCGGCGTTGAAATAGAGGAACGCGCGGTCGAAATCCTGCTGCCGGAAATAGCTGAAACCCAGCGTCTGGTAAAGCGAGGCCTTGTCGGCCCCCGTCTGGGCCTCAAGACGCTTCATGAGGCGGGCGTCCGCCACATCCTGGTCCGTGGCGTTGACGGGCGGCTGGGCCGCCAGGGGCGCGGCAAAGACACCGCCATACGCGAAGAGACCGGCTAAGACGAGAGAAAGGAATGTCCTCACGGGAAGGAATAAAGGAACTGTTTCATCTCCTGCCATTCGGTCTCGGGCAGGTCAAGGAACGTCACGCCGATGTCGTAACGCCGCAGCCCGTCATCGCGGCGGAGCACGGCCTCATGGACCCAAACGACCTCGCCCAGCGTGCGGATCGTCTTGTTCGACGGCAGGGTCAAGGTCAGCTCCATCCGGTCGCCCACGTCGAACTGTTCGTTGGCGACAAGACACACCCCGCCCTCGGCGATGTTGCGCGTCGCGTCGATATCCCCCACCCCCTGGGACATCGTCTCGCCCAGCCGCCGCCAGGCGACGCCGACGCTGATATCCAATCTCGAAAACTTCCTGCGCTCCTCCATGACATCATCCCTCAGCATGACCACCCCCTCTTTGGAGACGGCAACCGTCAACGCATGCCTTTTCTTATAATACCCCCGCCCCGGGAATGCGTCAATTTTTAAAAACGCCCGCTCCCGCCTGCCGGCAGCGCGGGAACGCGCACGAGAACGCGGTCCTCGCAAAGGCGCCGCGGACCTATTTTCTCCTGCGGCCCGTCATGAAGTCCTGCCGGGTAACGATGAGGCCGGCGGCCGCGCTCTCCGGGACCCGATAGACAAGATCCTGCGGCAAGGCCCGGGCATAATACATCCCGGCATCGTCCGGCGTCTTTCCGCCGATGCTGAGCTCGTAAACGACGGGCGCCTCCGCGGCCGGCGCGTCCCCGGCGCCGGAGACCGTCGCGACGATCCTGACCGCCGGCGCCCGGAGCCCGTCATCGGAACCTTCCTTGGGCTCGGCAAAACCGCCGCCCCGGATCGTTGAAAGGGCGTTGAGGAACCCTTCGACCTTCGCCGTGTCGGGTTTCCGGCGGCGCTCCGGCGGATCAAAGGACCAGGTCCCGTCCGCACCCTTGAGGAGGGCGAACGGCGCCTTTTCGGCGGGATTCGCGATGTCGAGGCGCACGGCCCCTTTCACCCTGTCCGGATAGATCCTCCAATCCACGAAGGAGGCGTCCGAGAGCTCGAAGGGCTCATCGCCCATCCCCAGGATCTTCGGGACGCCCGACTCCACCAGCTGCGTCTGCGTGGAGCCCGCCAAACGGCAAAAGGCGACCCCCGGCCGCGGTGTGTTGAGGCCAAAGATCACGTGCGCGATCTCGGTCCCCGCCTCGTCCTTAAGAACGACGTGCACCCCATGATCGTCGGCGATCCCGAAGATCCCAAAGGATGCCGCGTCGTTCCCGCGGACATCCCCGCGGATCGCGTTCATCCCCTTAAGCAGCCTGTCCACCCGGTCCGTCAGGGCGCGGATGCCGTTACGGCTGACCAGGATCCAGCCGTCCCCCTGGCGGGAAAAAACGATCTTTTTGGAAGGATCCCCTTTGTACAGAACGATGGTATGGACACTCTCTTTATCGATGTCGCCCGTCAGGGCGGTGCTCAGCAGGCCGGCTTGGGCGGCGGCGCGCTCCTGGCGCTGCCGGTCCGCCTTTTTGATAAAGGCCAGAGCCGCGAGGACGATCAGAACCGAAGCGAGGAAGATGAAATGTCTTGGTCTCATGGAGGAGGAACGCCGTTAGGATCTGCGGGCCAGGATATAAAACTGTTTTTCTTTCCGGCGGAAGAAGAAACGCACGCAGGCGAAGACCGCCCAGAACGCCGGCACGAGCCCCACCGCCGCGAAACGCCACAAGGCCTTCTGCGCGTCGGTAAGCCGCTTGATCTGGCGTCCCGACTGGGTCTTCGCGCGGATCTGAATGATGTCGTCGCCCAGGGCGAGGCCGTCGACGATATTCGCGAAGAGGTTGAGGTTGGCGCGGTTGCTGATGATAGGGTCGGAAAAGGCCTTGGCGCAGCCGATCAGGATGAGCTTGCCGGGCCGGGGGACCAGCTCCCCCTTGGGCTCCTGTGTTTTCTGCTCCTGCGCGGCCGCCGGGCCTTCTTTTTCTTTCTCCTGCGGCCAGGCGGGTACCGGGCCGTCCGCAAAGGCGTCCGCGAACTGCCCCTGCATCATGATGCCCAGCGCGAACTTGCCGGGGGAACCGGCCGCAGGGAAGACAAGATCCTGCGCCGGCACCGGGGCCGTTCCGAAAATACCGGGGTTGTACCGCGCCCGCCAGCTGCGTTTGGACGATGTAAAGAGAATACTGTAATCGAGCCCGCCGCCCTTGATGAGGTCCGTCGCCACGGTCAGGACCGACCCCCATAAATAAAGGAACGGCGCCTGCCGGCTCATCAGGGGCAGGTTCGGCCGCATGAACTCCTGCCGCACGACGATCTGGTTCGGCACCCGCAGCGGCACCTCGCCCGCGAAGGGCCCCGTGCGCTCGCCGGTCGAAACGGTGATGACGTCGTTGCTCTCGTCGAAAAGCATCTGGTCGTCGATCTTGACCCCCCACTTGGCCAGGATCTTGTTGACGGCGAGGTTCTGGCGCATCGGGATGATGCTGACGCCGTTCGGCGGCTGCAGCTGGAAGGAATACTCGAAACCCTGGGCGGCGATAAGGACCTTGCCCCCCTGATAGAGGAACTTATTGATCTCATAGAGCTGGCGGTCGTCGAGCGCGCCGGGCTTAAAGACGAGCAGGACGTCGCTGTCGGCCGCCGGCAGGCTCTCGGGCGTCAACGCCACCCGCTCGGTGAGGTAGCCGTTGGCGTTCAACAAGGGCCCTATCGTCGCGTATTCGTCCTGGAACTGCTCGGTCGACTGGCCCTGACGGGCCAACAGACTGCGCATCTCGGGCGTCATGTCCGCCATCCCCAGGGGCGCGAAAAGGGATATCTTGGGCTTCTTGTCCCGGGCGATCTTGGCGATACGCGACATGATCAGGTACTCCAGGTCCTGCACCGCGTCGGGGAAGATGCGCGGCAGCGTCTCCTGCAGCCTGTCCTTGTAGTCGATCGTCAGGGCCGCGTACACGAGCTTGACCTCGACCTGGTCGCGGTCGATGCTCTCCACCTGGAAAGGCGCGATCCCTTTGGTCCGCAGCCTTTCCGCCAGCGTCGGCTCGCGCTTGGCGCCCTTCTCCTCCCCGGCCTGCTGCCGCTGCTGGTTCTCCATGAGTTGCGCGGCCTCGACCGGCACGACCTTGTAATTCAGCTTGCCGCCGGAGGCCAGGCGCAGCTCCGAGAGCTTGCCGGTGATCTCCTGTTCGTGCGTCTTTAAGGCCGTCGGCATCTTCTCGGCCGGCGTGATGTAGACGGTAATGAAGACCGGCGCGTCGAGGTTCTTCAGGATCCGGCGCGTGGCCGCGGCGACGGTATAGATCTTTCCTTCCGTCGCGTCGAAACGCCCCCAGGAGATGTCCGCCAGGAGCCAGTTCGCGGTCATGAAGATGGCCGCGCACACCGCCGCGCTGGCGCCGAAGAGCCAGCGGGCGCGCGGCCGGAAACGGCTCTCCAGGTACAGGCTGTTCAACAGAAGGAACAACGCGGTCCCGAGGAAGAAATACGCCGCGTCCCTGAAGGTAAGGACGCCCTTGAAGAACGCGTCGAGATGATGAGCGGCCCCCAATGTCTTCATGAGGAAGGCGCCCAGCCCCGCCACCCAGCCGTCGATAAGCGCCGCGAAGAACTCGATGCCGAGGAAGTACAGAAGGAAACCGCCCAGGATCGTGACGACGAAGGCGACGATCTGCTCCTTGGTGAGACCCGAGACGAAAATGCCTATGGCCAGGAAAAAGGCGCCCAGGAGCGCCGCGCCCAGGTAGCTCGAGACGATCGCGCCGGCGTCCGGGCGGCCGACCCAAAAGAGCATGACCGGCACGACCGCCGTGCTCGCGAGCGCCGCCAGGATAAAGGTGAAGCTCGCGAAGAACTTCCCCAGGGTCAGCTCGATCGCGCGCATCGGGAACGTCATCAAAAGCTCGAAGGTGTTCTCCCTGCGGTCTTCGGCCCACAGCCGCATGGCGATGACGGGGATGAAGATGAGCAGGATCAACGGCAGGTCGTCAAAGAAAGGCCGCATCTCGGCGCGGCCCAGGAGGAAGAACCGGGACATGAACAGGCCGTCGACGATGGCCACAAAAACGATGAGATAGATATAGGCGATCGGCGAATTGAAGTAAGCGCCGATCTCCCGCTTCCAGATGGTCCAGATGTTCTTCGGGTTCATGCCGGCCTCCGGAAGAGCCCCAGGAAGACTTCCTCAAGGGAGGGTTCGTGCACCGACAGCTCCTTGAGCGTCCAGCCCTTCTGCCGGACGAACTGGTTGGCGAAACCCGCCACCTCATCGAGCGAGCGCGCCGTCCCGGTGAAGCGCACCTCCTCGCCCTCCACGGCGAGGAGACGCACGTCCTGCGTGCCCGGGATGGACTTGACCGCCGCCCACGCCTCCTCCCGCGGCGCCCGCAGGCCCAGGACAAAGACCTTCTCCTGCGCCGCGCGCTCCTTAAGCTCCTTCGGCGTGCCGTCGGCGATGATCTTCCCCTGGTCGATGATGACCAGGCGGTCCGCCACCGCCGAGGCCTCCTGCAAGATGTGCGTCGAGAAGACGACGGTCTTGGTCTGCGCGAGGCCGCGGATGAGCTCGCGGATGCCGACGATCTGCATCGGATCGAGCCCCGAGGTCGGCTCATCGAGGATGACGACCGCGGGATCGTGGACCAGGGCCTGGGCGATGCCCACGCGCTGCCGGTAACCGAGGGAAAGCTCCGAGATCATGTGTTTCCAGACGTCCCCGATCTGGGCGGCGTCCTTGACCCACTCCTGGCGATCTTTGAGCCCGGTCCCCGAAAGGCCGCGCGCCCGGCCGACGAAACGTATGTAGTCGTCCACGCGCATATCGGCGTAAAGGGGCGGCGTCTCCGGCAGATACCCGATCAGGCGCCGGACGCGCAAAGGGTCCCGGGTGATATCGATGCCGGCGAGGGTCGCCGCGCCTGCGGTGGGATAGATGAACGTGGTGAGGATACGCATCAGGGTCGTCTTGCCCGCGCCGTTGGGACCGAGGAGTCCGACGACCTCCTTCTCGCGGACCTCGAACGAGACGTCGTCGAGCGCCCGCGTGATGCCGTAGTCCATGGAAAGGTTCTTGACTGATATCATGCGCGCTTCGTTTCCCGGGGCCGCCGAACACCCCGACAGGGTTCTATGCCTTATGCGGGAACAGGTGCACGTCGCGCTGCGGGAACGGGATCTCGACGTCGTTCGCCTTAAAGGCGTCAAAGATGGCCTTATTGAGGCTGAACATGACATCGTAATAATCCGCCTGCCTGACGCGCAGGCGCGCGTGAAGGTTGATACTGGAATCCGCGAACTCGCTGATGCCGAGGTTCGGCTTCTCGTGGTTGTGGACGCGCGCGTCCTTGCCGATGACCTCCTTCATCACCCGGATCGCCTTGGCGATATCGGCCTTGTAGCTGACCCCGACCTTGATGTCGAGGCGCTTTAACTCCGAGTAGTTCTGGATGATCTCGCCGATGATGTGCTTGTTGGGGATGAAGATGTTGACGCCGTCGACGGTCTTCAGGATCGTGCGCGGCAACGTCATGTCCTGCACTTCGCCCAGCTCCCCGGCGACCTCGATGATGTCGCCGACCTTGAAGGGCTTGGTGAAGACGAGCGACGCGCCCGCGACGTAATTGGAGAGCGTGCCCTGCAGGGCGAAGCTCATGCCGAAGCCGACGACGCTCAGGCCCGCGATCAGAGGAGCGATCTCCACGCCGAACTTGCCCAGCGCCAGCAGGAACGCCAGCGCCATCACGATCAGCTTCGCGATCATCACGATGAACTTCGTGACCGTCACATCGACGTTCTTGCTCAGGAGGAACTTCTGCAGGAGGTTGGTGATATACCTGGCGACGAGCCAGCCGGCGATGAGGATGACGATGCCGCCCAGGACCTGAAAACTGTACTGAACGGCCATCTGAACGACCCAATCGAAGATCTTGCGTGTCGACTCCACGATGTTCTCCTTGCCCGCGCCCCCTCCGGGCGCGCCGGCCGCGGCGGCGGCCTGTTGCGCCCAGGCGAGAGACGTCCCCCACGCCTGTCCGGCAAAAACAAGACATCCCTGAATGATCCGCTTCGTCCGCATCGCACCCTCGCTCGTTTGTAACGGACGGTTACACACCGGTCCGATCGTTCCCCGTGTCCGCGGCCACGCGCGCCTCCCGTGGTTTGCGTTTTATTTTACTGCTGTCCGCCTCGCGCTGTCAACAAATAGGAACGCGCGGCCGCCCGCTGTGCTACAATGAAGATATGCCGCCCGAAACCAAAAACCGTTTTGCCCTGTGGGTCCGGGCCGTTCGCGCGCCCTTTTTCACCGCTTCCCTCATTCCCGTCTTGACGGGAGCCGCCCTTACCTTATATTACGGCACCCCCGCCGCCTGGGCGTGGCTACCCCTCATCGCGCTCGGCGCGGTCAGCTTCCATGCGGGGACCAATCTCACCAATGATTACTATGATCACGGCCGGGGGGTGGACACACCCACCTCGTTCGGTTCCAGCAAGGTCATCCAGGAGGGGCTCCTGACGCCGCGCGCCGTTCTGCGCGCGGGACTCCTTTTTTTCGCGCTGGGAACGCTGGTGAGCCTCCCCTTCCTTTTCCTGCGCGGGCCGACCGCGCTCGTTCTCCTCGCTCTCGCCCTCCTGGGCGGCTATCTCTATACCGGCACGCCTTTCGCCTATAAATACGTCGCCCTCGGCGATCTCTTCGTCTTCCTGCTGATGGGGCCGCTCATGGTCGTGGGCACGTCGTTTGTGCTGACCGGGCGCTGGGACGGCCGCGTCCTGGCGGCGTCCTTGCCCGTCGGCTTTCTCGTCTCCGCCATCCTTCACGCCAACAACCTGCGCGACATCGAACACGACCGGGCCGCCGGCGTGCGCACCTTTGCCAATACCCTAGGACCCGAAAAGGCCAAAAGCTTTTATGCCCTCCTTCTCGGCGCAGCCTATCTTGCCGTCTCCGTCATGATCTTCGACGGCACGCTGCCGTGGCTTGCCGTGAGCGTCGGCGCCACCCTCCCGCTGGCCCGCCGCAACCTCGCCATGGTGCGGCCTACGCGCCGCCGTCTTAAGGTCGCGAACAGCGACCTTAAGGTTGCAAACAGCGACCTTAAGGCCATCGACGTGGCCACAGCCCAGCTCCACCTCGCCTTCGGCCTCCTCTATATCGTCTCGCTCGTCCTCGCCTCCCTGCTCGTCGCCTCGATATTCAATAAATGAAAAACTGAGGGTGATCGACGAAGACAGAATTCCGAAGTCCGAAATCCGAAAATTCCTGAATAGGCTTGTTTTTTCGGACCTCGGATCCCGGACATCGGACGTCGAGTATCTTCGACGGAAACGGGGGCTACTCGGAGGGAGGAATGCTGTCCGGAGGGGCCTTCAGACCCAGCGAGGCGGCTTTGGCAAACTCCTGCTGGGAACGGGCGGCGTCGCCCATCCGGGCGTAGAGGCGGCCCAGGTCGTGATGGGCCAGGGCGTAATCGGGAGCGATCTCCACCGCCTTCAGGAAATCCTGAAGAGCCAGATCGGGCCTCTGCGTCTGCTCATAAATGACGCCCCGGTTACGGTAGGCGGTGACGACCTTGGGCTGGAGCTCGATAGCGCGGCTGAAGTCGGCGACCGCCCTGTCGCTCTCCTTGAGGGCCGTGAAGACCAGGGCCCGGTTATAGAACGCGGCGGCGAAGGACGGATCCATCTGGGCCGCCGTCGTCAAATATTCCAGCGCCTCCTCCGGCCGGCCGACGCGATACAAGGCATAACCCAGATTATTGCAGATCTGGGCGGTCCGAAGGTTCAACCGCAGGGCCCGCATATAATCCGCGATGGCGCGCTCGTAATCCCCCAGTTTGGCGTACGAGGCGCCGCGCTCGCCATAGACCGTGGCATAATCCGGATTAAGCTCGAGGGCCCGGCTGTAATCTTCGATAGAGCGCTCGTAGTCCCCCTTGAGCACGTAGTAATAACCGCGGTTGCGGTAGGCGAGGATGTAGTCGGGCTTGAGCGCGATGGCCTTGTCGAGGTCCTCGATGGCCCTGTCGTTTTCGCCGAGCATGGCGTAGAGGAGCGCTCGGTTGTGGTAGGCCATGGCGTAGTTCCCCTTGATCTCGATGGCCCTGTCGAACATCGCCATGGCCTGGTCGTACTTCTTCTGCTCGATATAGATGTTCGCCATGTTGTAGTAGACCTCGTCGTAACCGGGGTGCAGCTGGATGGCTTGCTCATACGCCTCCAGGGCCTTGTCGAAACGCTTGAGCTTCTCATATTCAAAACCGATGCCCTTGTAGGCGCGCGCCTTGCGCGGGGCCTTTTTGGCGACATCCTGCCACATCTCCATCTGCGATCTCCAGACGAGGTTGCGCCTGTAGGCCGCTATGCCGAAGGCGACGGCCGCCGCCAGGAGCACGGCCGTGGGAAGACGCCAGCCGCGCCTGCCGAGGAGAAGAAAGACCACCCCCACGACCGCGCAGCTGAAACCCAGCATCGGCAGATAGAGCCGGTGCTCAAAGATGACGTCGCGGATAGGGACCATGCCCGACTCGGGAAAGAGGGTCAGAAAGAACCACAGGGTCCCGAAGGCGATGAGGGGCTGACGCGCCCTCTGCCGGACCGCGGCCCAGGCAACCGCTATCAGTCCCACCAGGCTCAGGAAGGTCGGGGCGGCGAAGATCGTCTTGTAGAGCGGATAGTCGTAATCCAGCATCTGGTTGACGGGGAAAAAGAGAAGGCGGATATACGTCACCATGACGCGCAGTTCCGTCACGAAGTACTCCCACCAGCTGTCGTTCGGAATGGGCTCGTCGGCCTTACGCATGTGGATAAAATCGACGGAGCGCGTCACGGCCATCGTCAGGGGAAGGACGAGCGTGATGCCGAAGTAAGGCAAAAGACGCTTCCACGGCGTCTTCTCCCCCCGCGAAATGAAAAAACGCTCCACGATCCAGATCATGAAAGGAAGGGTCACCACCCACTCCTTCGTGAACATCGCCACCAGACACGTCAGCCAGGAAAAAAACCTCCAGCCCTGAGACCGCCCCGCCCTCTGCCCTTCCGCGCGTTCCGCGAGACGGCTCTTGATGTAGCCGCACAGGGTCAAAAGATAGAAGACCGACGCGAGCGTCACCGCGCGCTGGCAGATATAGGTCACCCCCTGGGTCTGCAGAGGATGCGCCGTGAAGAGCAGCGCCGTCAGAAAAGAGTAGAGACGGGCGAAGGAAGGCGGGGCGTGCTCCCGCAAGAGCGGCGTCCGAAAGAGCAGCCCCATGAACCAGAAAACGAGGAGGGTGACGACAAGATGCAGGGTCAGATTGACGGCGTGATAGCCAAAAACCTCCTCTTTGCCTATATGGTAATTGATCGCCAGGGACAGATACGTGAGAAAACGGGACGGCCAGTGCCGCCAGATCGTGCCGATCATGTTCAAGTGCTGGATGTGCTCGTTCGACGTGATGGACGTCTCGTCGTCGAGCTGGAAGGAGGCGTTGAAGGTGTTGGAATAGACGATGAAACCGACGGAAACGAGGACGAAGAGCAGGACGAGCGGCGACGGCACGCGGGCCGGCGCGTCCACGGAAACGCCCCCGAACGGAGCGTTCCTGACCTTTTCCTTTTTTGTTTTTCTGTCCTTGCGTCCCACGGCTCTCTCCGAGAGGATAGAATAGCATACATCGCCCGGTACGCCAAGCGATGTCCTCGGCAAAAAAACGCCCCCCTGAGACAAACGGGGGGCATCCTTAAGACAAGGGATGGGATTTTTTCTTTGCCTTCATCCCGGGCATTCCCGCGGCGAAGAAAAAACCGTCCCGGAGATCGGGACGGCAGGGCAGGCGGTCAGGCGACTCTCTTAACGGGAGAAGCTCCTCTGCCGCGGATAGCCGACGAACTGGACGAGGGTGATCCGCTGGGACTTCTCCAAGCCCATGGCGGCGGCAAGCGCCTCGCGGTCGACCCTCTCCTTCACCATGCTGGTGAGCCCCTCCGAAAGACAGTACAGGCGGACGTTCTGGCTCAGGACGTCCGTTTGGACGCGGGCGTAGAAGTCGAGGTCGTCCTCCGGCACGTTCGCGCGCATCACGCGCGCATCGGCCACATAGATCAATCCGACCAGGGCTTCCCGACGGGCCAGATACCTCTGCAGAACGGTCCCGGCGCGATCGTCGCCGACGTGTTTCAAGTCCTGGCCGGCCTCATCATACGCGTACAGCATATCCTTGGTCACGACATAGAGAGCGATGCCCGGCGCGACCGGAACGCCCTCCTGCCGCAGCGCCCTTTCCGGATGGACCTCGTGGAAAGCGGCAAAGGCCACCTGCTCCATCATCTGACGGCTTAAGGACACGGTACTAAAGACGTTGCGCATCTGGTATTCGCGCAGCGCCTCGAACACCGGCAGCTGGGCGATCCGCTGCGTCGGGGTCAGGATCGGCTTGGCGGAGATGTCCTGGGCGTAGATGCGGTAGAAGTTCCCGCACGCCAGGATAAAAAGGGCGGCGGCAAGGACGACGAGCCGTCTGTGGGAAGCGCCTCGTTTATTCATGCGTCTGCCCCGCGGATGCGTCGCTCACGCCGAAGAACATGCCGTGGCACTCTTCGATCTTTTTGCGGATCTCGCTCGCCCTGGCCACCATCGGCAGGACGGAACAACCGGTCAGCCGCTGCACGTCCTTGATCGCCTCGGTGTTCAAAGGATTGGCCACGGCGACGGTCAGGATGTTGCTGATCCTGTCGATGGGGATCATGCAGTAGTGGCGCGCCACTTCGATCGGCAGCACCCGAACGACCACGCGGTCGAGCTCGTAGAGCGAGACCGGCAGATACGGAAAACCGTAGTGGGTCGTCAGCTCACGGACGATCTCCTCTTCCTGTGTCAGGCCCAGATAAACGAGGATATGCTCCACGTGGCCGCCGAACTGACGCTGATGGTCGAGAACGGCCATCACGTCCGAGACATTCAGGCGTTTTTCCCCGGCGCCGTCCGCCTTCGTCACGCGGCGGCGGACATGCGCCCCCTGCGTCTGCACGGGTTCGCAGCAACGCTCGTGATCGAGTATCGTCAAGGCCTCCAGTATCGAGATCCCGCGGGACCCCCTGCCCAGGAGGAAAGACTCTACGCGGCTCTTGGGCAAAGCGCGCGCCGCCTGATGAGCATAAGATAGGGCCTGTTCCCCCACAGCCCCGGTGCCGAAAACGACTTCTTCGCCAATAAGCGGATCAAAACTCATCTCTTTCCCCCTTTTTCTTTTTCTTCTTTAAATTCAAGGACTTAGCAAAACTATCGAATTTTAGCGTGAATGCGCCTTTCCTTAGTGTATATATATTTAGCAATTAGTATGCCAAAGAGAGGAGGAACTTTCTCAGGCGTGAAACCCTTAAAATGGCAGAGGGTTACAAATAGGAGGCAAAACGGCCTTCGACCAGGGATCAAAAACCCATGATAGACAAAAGGGATGGACGTTGCCTTGCGTAGACAGGTGTTGCTTTATCGGGGATGGTCCGAAGGGGGTCCTGCAGGTCCGGGCTAAGGGGCGATCTCCGCAATAAGATCCCACACCTGGCGCTCTATGCGGTCACGGACTTCGCGGAAAAACACCGCATCCCTCCCTTTGGGATCCGGAATGTCCCAATCGATGCGCCGGACGGCCGGCGCCAGAGGACAGGCATCGCGGCATCCCATCGTCACCACATAATCGAATTCCCGAAGAGGCAGATCGTCAAAGCCCTTGGAGACCGCCGGCGCTATATCGATGCCGGCCTCATTCATGGCCCTGACGGCGTCCGGGTCAACGGCGCCGCGCGGCCGCGAGCCGGCGCTATAAGCGGCGACCCTGCCGGCACCCAGCTTGCGGGCGAAAGCCTCGGCCATCTGGCTGCGGCAGGCGTTCTCGACACAAACAAAAAGGACGGTCTTCATAGCTCGATCGAAATAACGATAGTCCTCGTCAGAATTTTACGTTCCAATCCATCTGGACGACCGTCTCCGGGTTCTTGCCGCCGATCAACGACCACGAACGATAGATATCCAGCCCCAGGACCGTATTCTTGCCCAGGCCGAACTCGAAAACACCCTCGTGGCTCCTGATGCCCGTCTTGCCGCTGTACCTGTCGGAATCCGGCAGGACGTCCAGCACGGCGTCCCTTTCGAGCATAGCATAGATATACTTGAACTGCCAATCCCCGAATTTGGCGATCTTGGCCGAGCCCAATTTGAAGCCGGCGGCAAAACCGGTATTGTTGTCATCGGGGATCGTGTTGTTGACGTATTGCGTGAACACCGCAAGGCTCTCGATATCGCTCAACCGGCCGATATCCAAAAAGCCGAACGGCTTTTTGACGTCGACCTGCAGGGCCGGTTCCAGGACCAGGAAATCATACCGCAACCCTCCGCCGGCGGTGCTGTTCGTTGCCCCCGTGCCGTTCAGGGTATTGCCCTTGACGTTGGCGCTGTCGTTGACGCTGAAGGCGCCCTTGACGGACACCTTGTCCGTGGCCTTATAGTTGAATCCGGGCTGCACCACGTACATCATCGGATCGTCGTTCTGGCCGGGGGCGTTATCCTCGTCCAGGATAAAGACGCCCGTGTTCAGGAAGACGTCGCAATTATCCGTGAGCGCCGTCTTGAAGCTGATGGCGCCGCCCTCGGGATTGATGTCGCCGTCCCAGACGAGGTCCGTCGGCTCCCACAGCGGATTATGGAACTTGCCGCCGACGAACTCGATCCAATCTTTCGGCGCGTACGTGACGTAGGCGTAATCCAGCGCGATGTCCTTCTTGCTGAAGCCGTTCGCCAGGGTCGCGTTGGTCGAACGGGCCGCGTCCGCGGAGCCGTCCGAAAGGCCCGTCGCCAGGCCGACGCCCGCCGCAAGCTTGTCGTTGACCTTGCCCTCCAGGCCCAGGCGCAGACGGATGCGCGCGCGGTGCCGGTCGTTCAAAGTATCGTCGGCATGGTTATATTGATACCGGAGTCGGAAGTCGCCTTTCATCTTTATGTTCTTCACCCAATCCGGCAGGCCGCTCGCAGCCGCCTCCTGCTTCTGTGGTTCCGCCTTAGCCGCCTCTTCGGCGGTCTCCTCCCGCACCTGCTGCGCTTCCGGGGCGGTCAGGATACCCTTTTCAACGAGCTTTCGAAGCAAGACATCCACCTCGCTGGCGCACGCCATGCGCGCGCCGAAGATCCACGCCAACAGACCGACACCTAAAACAAATACCCGCCTGCTCATGAGCCTGCTCATTTCTCCTCCTTCTGTCGACTCCCGATCACTCCTCAAGCCTATCATCCCCCGGTGACGGGACCGTTAAGGAAATGTGAACTCTTCGTGAATTCGATAAGAACGATTCCACAGATAAAGTATGGATGACACAGATCACGGTCCACTCGCAACGCCCTTTGTCCGGGCCATCTTGTTCCCTACGTCGCAACGGATGCGACCCTGTCCAAGACCTTCTTCACGCGCTCGACAAGTTCCCGAGGGCTGAAAGGTTTCGTTATAAAATCGTCCGCCCCCGCCTTGAGACCCGACTCCTTGTCCTGCGTCTGGGCGCGCGCCGTCAGCATGACGACCGGGACCCGGCTCGTCGCGGGGTCGGCCTTCAGCCGGCGGCAGACCTCCAGACCCGGCACCTTGGGCAGCATGAGGTCCAGGATCACCAGGTCCGGCTGTTCGCGCCGGGCCGTCTCAAGGGCCGCGGCGCCGTTGACGGCATAGAGCACGCTGAAACCGGCCAAACGCATATGGAGCGCCACAAGACCGACGAGGTCCCTCTCGTCGTCGACGATCAGGATCTTTTTCCGGCATTTCTCCATGTCCCCCTCCTTTTTTCATCAACAACTATAGAACAGGGACGTGACGGAAAGGATGCGGACCGGTGAACGTTGCGTGAATTCTGCGGCCGGGAAACGAAAAGAGGAATCGTGTGGATTGCGGTAGTTTCGGGAGATCGCGGAGGTTATCTAATTAATTTAGCGCTTACTTGAGACCTTGAGACGTTGAAACGTTGAGACCCGTGTGCCTCAGGCGGGATTTATCTCAGGAATTTCTTTGCAGGGGGAGCGTAAAGGAGAAGGTGGAGCCGCGGCCCTGTTCGGAGACGACCCACACCCGGCCGCCGTGGGCCTGGACGATGTGCTTGACGATGGATAGGCCCAGGCCCGTTCCGCCCATCTCGCGGGAACGCGCCTTGTCCACCCGGTAGAAGCGTTCGAAAAGGCGGGGGATGTCCTCGGACGGGATACCGATGCCCGTGTCGGTCACGTCGAGCTGGAGGGAGTCGCCGGTAACGGCGGCGCGAACGGCGATGCGGCCGCCTTCGGGAGTATACTTTATGGCGTTATCGATAAGGTTGACGAGGACCTGGGAGAGACGCGTCTCATCCGCCGGCGCCTGGGGGAGATCTCCGGCCATCTCGACATCGATGCTCAACGACTTGGCCCGGGCCTGGTTGCCGAGGATGCCGGCGACGCGCTGGACCAGCGCGCGGACGTCGCAGGGCGCAAAGGTCATGCGCATCTTCCCGGACTCGATGCGCGAGAGGTCCAAAAGGTCGTCTATAAGGGTGCTCAAACGCTCGCTGTCGCGGTGAATGATCTCGACGAAATCCTTGGCGTTGGCTTTGTCCTCCAGGGCGCCGTCCAGGAGCGTCTCGGCATACCCCTTGATGCTGGACAAGGGCGTGCGCAACTCATGAGAGACATTGGCCACGAAGTCCTGGCGCACGCGTTC
>JBLMXZ010000004.1:0-15266 GCA_050258015.1 Deltaproteobacteria bacterium | reverse complement strand
GCGTAGAGGAGGAGAGCGACGGACACATGCAACACGACATTCGTCGCATGATAAACCCGTGGATCGAGCTTGCCAAAGGAATAATCCACGGGTTTATCATGCGACGAATGTCGTGTTGCATGTGTCCGTCGCTCTCCTCCTCTACGCGTTCCTGACCCTTCTTTACGGTCGGCGTGTCCTTTCTTTTCTCGCCGCCGTCTTTTTCACGGCGCACCCGGCGCAGACGGAAGCCGTCGCCTACATATCCTGCCGGGCGGACCTCCTCTCGGCGTTCTTCATCCTGCTGTGTCTCTTTCTGTATGTGAAACAAGCCGCGTCCCGAAGGAGCGCGGCGTTCTATGCCGCCCTGCTGGCGAGCTACGTCTTCGCCCTTTTGTCCAAGGAATACGCCGTGGTCGTGCTGGCGCTATTGCCCGTATACAGTTATGCCTTTCGCAGGAGGCTTCAGGCCGGTCCGTATGCGTCGCTCGCCGGGGCGACCCTTGCCTATCTTGCGGCGAGAGCGGTCATCATGGGGCCGGCATGGGCCGCCGCGCCGCCGGTCGATCTCGTCCACAGGGTTGCGGGTTTTCTCGCCGCCCTGTCGGGATATGCGAGGATCCTGCTGCTGCCGTCGGAGCTGCATATGGAGTATGGGATGCCTTTGTTCGGGTTCGGCGACCCCCGGGTATGGGGGGGAGCCGTTCTCCTTCTTGCGGCTTCGGCCGCGATGGTCCGCATGCGGGGAAACCGGGGTCCGGCCTTTTTCGGCCTGGCCTGGTTCTTCGCGGCGCTTTTGCCCGTGTCGAACATCTATCCCCTCAACGCCTATATGGCGGAACACTGGCTCTATGTGCCGGCGATGGGCTGCGCCCTTGTGCTGGCCCGGGGTTTTGCATTTCTGCTCGAGAAGGCGGGCACGCGGCGGTTCGCGGCGGCGGGCCTTGCGGCGCTCTTGCTGGGGGCATATGTCTGCGCCGCCGCCGCGCAGAACGCATACTGGAGGGATCCCATCGCCTTCTATGAGACGACGCTGCGATACGCCCCGCGCGACGAAAAGATGTACACGAACCTCGGGATGGCCTATTTCGCCGCCGGCAGGATGCGGGATTCTTGGGCGACATTCGAGAAGCTGTCCCGGATAAATCCGGACAACGCGGCGGCCTATAACGGCTTGGGCAACGTCTATGACGAAACAGGCGAGAAGGAGAAGGCCATACGGATGTTCGAAGAGGCGATAAAGCGGAAGCCCGGTTTTCTGCATGCCTATTACAACCTTGCCGCCGTGTATTGGGGAGCCGGCAGGTGGCGGGAGGCAGAAGCCGTTTATAACAGGGCGCTGAAGGTCGATCCGCGCGCCCGGGAAGCCTATTACGATCTTGGCAGGTTGCACGCTGCGGACAGCGAGAAGGCGGCGGGTCTGTTCGAAAAGGCGATAGAGGCGGACCCGGACTACGTGCCGGCGTATGCGCAGCTCGCCAGGATCTACGCGGCCGGCGGCAGGATGCAGCAGGCGCTCTCCCTCTACGAGAAGGCGGCGGCGCGGCGTCTCGATTGGTCCGAGGCCTACTGGGGGCTGGGCAATGTGCGCGCCGGCGAAGGCCGCTACGCGCAGGCCATAGCGCTTTACAAAAAGGCGGCGCAGATCGATCCGGGCGCGGTGCCGGCTTATATGGGTCTGGGCAACGCCTATTGCGCCCTCGGCAGGAATAAGGCGGCTGTCCTGTCCTTTGAGAAAGCCGTGGAGATCGATCCAACGCTCGGTCTGGCCTACAACAACCTTGCCGTGGCCTGTTATTACTCCGGGCAGTATGCGTCGGCCGTCCGTTACGCCGACAAAGCCGTCGAGCTCGGCTACAAGGTGGCGCCGGAATTTCTCGAGATGGTGCAGGAGCGCAGAACGTGATGTCCGGGACGTCCCCCGCGTTCCCGTCCCGCCCTTAGGCGAATATTTCCCTGTCCAGGCTCCGATACTGTATCGCTTCCGCCAGATGTTCCTCCCGGATGACGGCGCTGTCCGTCAGATCCGCTATCGTCCTTGCCACCCGCAGTATCTTATCGTAGGCCCGGGCGCTCAGGCGCAGCCGTTCCATGGCCCTGCCGAGGAGCGCGTTCTCGACCGTACCCAGCCCGCAGAAACGCTGGACCTGACGATGGGACATCTGCGCGTTGGAGGAGGCTGCGCCTTCTTTCATCCGCTGCCGCTGGCGCAGGCGGGCTTCTTCCACGCGCCGGCGTATGGCCGAGGAGCTTTCGACGGGCGCCTCGTCGCGCAGGTCGCCGTAGGTGGTGGGCGGGACCTCGATGTGGATGTCGATCCTGTCCAGGAGGGGGCCCGAGATCTTCGAGCGGTAGCGGGCGACCTGCAGCGCCGAGCACCGGCAGGGATTCCGGGATGCGCCCCGCATGCCGCAGGGGCAGGGGTTCATCGCCGCGACGAACATGAAGCATGCGGGGAACGAAAGACAGCGCGAAGCCCGCGCCACGCGGATGCGGCCGTCCTCGAGGGGTTGGCGCAGGACCTCGAGCACGTTGCGGTGGAACTCCGGCAGCTCATCCATGAAGAGCACGCCGTTGTGCGCCAGGGTGATCTCGCCGGGACGCGGATGCGGTCCGCCGCCCACGAGGGCGACGTCCGAGGCGGTATGGTGCGGTGCGCGGAAGGGCCGGCGGCGGATAAGGCTGTTGCCGTCGGTCGTCAGGCCCGCCGCCGAGTGGATCTTCGTCGTCTCGAGCGCCTCTTCGTCCGTCAGGGCGGGCAGGATCGTCGGCAGGCGTTTGGCGAGCATCGTCTTGCCGCTGCCGGGCGGACCGATCAGAAGGATGTTGTGGCCGCCGGCCGCGGCGATCTCAAGGGCCCTCTTTGCGGCCTGCTGGCCTTTGACATCGCTGAAGTCTTCCTCCGGCGCGCCGCCGGCGCAGGCGGCGGACGCGGCCGGCAGCGTCCAGGGGGCGAGACTCCCCGGGTCGCGCAGAAAAGAGACGAGTTCCCGCAGCGTCGCGACGCCGAAGACGCGGACGTCGGAAACGAGCGCGGCCTCGGCCGCGTTCTGCAGGGGGACGACGAAGCAGGGGCTGCGCCTGCGCCGCAGGGCCATGGCCATAGGCAGGGTTCCTTTGATGGGGCGCAGGGCACCGTTCAGGGCCAGCTCGCCGGCAAAGGAGAATCTCCTGAGTGGCACGGGATCCAGCTGTTCGCTGGCCGCGAGTATCCCCAGGGCGATGGCCAGGTCAAAAGAGGACCCTTCTTTTTTCAAATCGGCGGGCGCCAGATTGACCGTGATCCGGCCGGTAGGGAAGTCAAACCCGCTGTTCCTGATACCGGCACGCACGCGCTCCTTGCTCTCCCGGACGGCGGAATCCGGCAGCCCCACGAGGGAGACGTTGGGCAGGCCGCCCGAGACGTCCGCTTCGATCTCAACGCCCACGGCGTTGATGCCGACCAAAGCGAAGGTATGCACCTTGGCGATCATTTGAGCAGGTCCAAAAGCGCTTGATTTTTTGAGGGGTTATACCTATAATGGGAAAACTGGCGGGTTCAGGAGGGAAGAAGGCGGGACGAAGAACCGACCTAGTAAAAATTTACCATCTCCCCCAGGCCCTGTCAACATAAAGTTTGGGGAGGGTGCGGCGTGAAGAGCGCTTTTACGGGTGTGTTGGTCCTTCTTTTGGCCGGGGGGGCGGTCTTCGGGGTCGTCAAGTCCCTGGACCTTTTGAACAAGAACGCGGATCTGGGGTATTCCCTGTCTCTTCTGGATACTCGGATCGAAGAGATGCGTTCCACGGTTGCCGACGTCCAGGAAAGGCTCCGGGAGAGCGGCGTCCTCAACGAGCAGCTGACGAACGAGGTCGCCGGGCTTAAGACGACGCTGGCCGAGAAGGAGAAGAAGATCGGCCAGTATCATCAGTACGCCGTGCTCCTGAAGAAGAAGATGTCCGACGTCGCCGCCGTGAACGATACCCTGTCTCAGGACATGCGGGAGATGCGCGACCTCCTGACGCGGGTGCACCTCGAGAACGAGGAGATGCGCCAGAAGTTATCGTCGGTCAAGGAGCTCAGGCTTGCGATCCGGGAACTGCAGCGTCGTCCCGAACCGCGCCGCGCTCAACCGCGCCGGGTCCCGGCGCGCCGGGCCGCCGCCCCGCGCACGGCCCCCCAGCGCCGCGAGGCCGAGGCCGTGATGGGCAATGAGGGCTTCCTGCTGCGCGACGGCGCCTCGACGTTTTTCGGCAAGGTGAACATTCAGGTCCGGCCGGCGCCGGAAGCGGCCGATCCAACGCCATGACGTATACCTCGAGCAGTTTCTGGAGCCAACTCGGCGCCAACCATATCCTGTGGGTCACCCTTTTTGCCTGGGCTTTTGCCCAGACGCTGAAGGTGGCGCTGGGGGTCCTGCGGACCAGGCACTTCGATTTCCGGTGGTTCATCGGAACGGGCGGCATGCCTTCAGCCCATGCGGCCGGCTCAAGCGCGCTGGCGGTCGTCGTCGGCAGGGACCAGGGGTTCCATTCGCCGATGTTCGCCCTGGCCGCGGTCTTCGCGATGGTGACGATGTTCGACGCCCAGGGGGTGCGCCGCGCGGCGGGCACGCAGGCATCCATCCTGAACAAGATCCTCGACGATATCTACTGGAAGGGCAAGATCGAGGGGGACCGCCTGAAGGAGCTCATCGGGCACACGCCCGTCGAGGTTTTTGCGGGCTCTCTTATAGGCATTCTGTTGGCGGTTATTTTCTAATCACGGGGGAGATGTGAAACGCAATATTCTTATCGGGGCCGCGGCCGCCACGCTCGCGGTGGTGTTCGTTATCGGGGGGATCGCGGCGAAGAGAGGCAGAGCTTTAAAACCGCCGCGTCGCGAGGCGTCCTCCCAGCCCGCGCGCGCCGCTTCGGGGAATTTCGACACCCTTCTCAAGGAGGCCGAGGTCTCCGCGAAGAAGGGCGAGCTTCTTGACGCCCAGCGGACCCTCAAAGACATGCGAACGCGTTTCGCCGCGGACCCGCGCGTCGAAGACGTGCAGAAACGGCTCGAGGACGTCAACATGAGGATCCTCGTTTCGGGGATGATGGTGCCGGGGCTGACGGTGCAGCATGAGGTCGTTCCCGGCGACACGCTGAGCATGATCGCCGACACCTACCGCACGACCGTGCCGTTCATCATGAAGCAGAACGGCCTGACCTCGGACGTCATCCGCCGCGGCCAGATTCTGCGCGTCTGGACGGGCCGCCTGGGCGTCGTCGTGGACAAATCGCAGAACGTCCTGTTGCTTAATTCCGACGGAGAGTTGATCAAGACCTATCAGGTCTCAACGGGCAGGGACAACATCACACCCGTCGGGACCTTTAAGATCGTCACCAAGCTCAAGAACCCCGCCTGGACCCATGAGGGGCGCGTCATCCCTTACGGCGACCCGAGGAACATCCTGGGGACACGCTGGATGGGCTTTGACCTCGCCGGCTACGGCATCCACGGCACCGCCGAACCCGAGAAGATCGGACAGCAGGTCACGGCCGGATGCGTGCGCATGCGTAACGGGGAGGTCGAGGAGCTTTACGACCTGCTGCCCGTCAACACCGAAGTCACGATAATGGATTAGGCCTCCCCGGCCCCCCGGATCTATGATCGCCTTAGACTTCGAAAAACCCATCGTCGAACTCGAGCGCAGGATCAACGAACTCAAAAAGTTCGTTACCGACGAGAATATCGACGTGTCCGGCGAGATCAAGCGGCTGGAGGAGAAGCTCGGCAACCTGCGCAAGGACATCTACGGCCGTCTTTCGCCCTGGCAGCGCGTCCAGATATCCCGCCACCCGCAGCGCCCCTACACGCTGGATTATATCCAGCTCATCCTGACCGATTTTACCGAGCTCCACGGGGACCGCGCCTTCCGCGACGACCGCGCCATCATCACCGGGCTCGCGCGGCTCGACGGGCAGAAGCTGGTCGTGATCGGCCACCAGAAGGGCCGCGACACCAAAGAGAATCTTCTGCGGACCTTCGGGTGCGCGCACCCCGAAGGGTATCGCAAGGCCCTGCGCGCGATGCGGCTGGCCGAAAAGTTCGGCCTGCCGGTCCTTATCTTCATCGACACGCCCGGGGCCTACCCCGGCATCGGGGCCGAGGAGCGCGGGCAGGCCCAGATCATCGCCGAGAACCTGATGCAGATGTCCGGCATCGCGGCGCCCATGGTCGCCGTCGTCATCGGCGAGGGGGGCAGCGGCGGGGCCCTGGGCATCGGCGTGGCGGACCGGATATGCGTGCTCGAGAACGCCTATTACTCCGTCATCTCTCCGGAAGGGTGCGCCGCGATCCTGTGGAAGAGCAGCGCCAAGGCTTCCGAGGCCGCGGGCGCGCTCAAGCTGACGGCCCAGGACCTGCTGGGCCTTAAGGTGATCGACGAGATCGTCAAGGAGCCGATGGGCGGAGCGCATACGGACCCGCAGGAGGCGGCCCGCCTTCTCAAGGCCAGCGCCAAAAAGCATCTTGTGGAGCTGCTGAAGGTCCCCCAGGACGAGCTTGTCGGCCGGCGTTACGAAAAGTTCCGCGCCATGGGCGTCTTTGGAGAGACCCATGAAGATTGAGCAGGAGCTGATCCTCCTGGGGTTGCTGAAAGACAAGCCGCGCCACGGCTACGAGATCAAGAAGCTTATCAAGAAGGTCATCAGCACCTTCGCCGTCCTCGAAGTCGAATCCACCTATTATTCGCTGAGCCTCCTGGAAAAGAAGGGTTTCGTCAAAAAAAGCGTGAGCTCCGGCGGCAAGCGCCCCGAAAAGTTCGTTTACAGCCTTACGGTCCGAGGCGAGGAGCGTTTCCGCCAGCTTTTGACCAAAAGCCTTCTCACCGCCGAGCGGCCGAACTTCAGCTTTGACATCGCCCTTTATTTTCTTCCCTACCTGCCGCGCGACGTCGCCCTGCGGCGCCTGAAGGGACGCGCCCGCGTCCTCGCCAAGATAGAAGACGCCCTGAAGGGACTGGGCGGCCAGTTGGCGGACCGTTCCTCGTACCATCTCAAGTCGATCGTGGATCATAATCTGGAGCTTCTCCAGGCGGAAAAGAAGTTCATCAAGAACGTAAGCGCACAGCTCGCCGGCGAACGAATATCCATCCCCGAGTGGCCGCAAAATTCGTAACATCATATAAAAGAATAAGTTAAAGATGTCATATAACGAGCAAACCGAAAGATAAGTATTCTCTTGACATAATAAAAATTGACTAGTAAAATTTTACTAATTTTACGAGGGTAAGAACACACCCCAGAGAGCGCTATGAAATTCGATGTGCGTCGTTTGCTGACAGAACACGCCGAGAGATTGGGCCCGAAGCCCGCCCTTATCTTTCAGGAGGAGACCGTCGCTTTTTCGCAGTTGGCGCGGACCGTCTTCGGCCTGGCCGACGGCTTTCTGAAGCGGGGGGTGAGGAAGGGCGACAGGGTCGCCATCTACCTGCCGAACCGGCCGGAATACGTGTATTGCTATCTGGCGCTCTTTTCCATAGGCGCGACGGTCGTTCCCCTCGATTTTATGCTCAAGGCGGAAGAGCTGGAGGCGATCCTCGGGCACGCCCAGGCGTCGCTTTTGATCGCCGCGGCCCGCGGGGACTTGGACTTCGGGGCGCTGCGCGCCCGCCTCGCGGACCTTAAGGATCTTATTCTGCTCGGCGCCCCCCAGGAGGGCGGCGAGGACCTGGCGCGTCTCCTCACCGCCTGCGCGGACGCCCCGCAGGTCCCGATCGACGAGACGGACCCGGCCCTTATCCTTTATACCTCGGGATCCACGGGCCGGCCGAAGGGCGTATGCCTGAGCTACCGGCACCTGGATGCGGCCCCGCAGGCCATGGAGTATTTCGTGGATTTGAGCGCCCAGGACGTAAAGCTCTCGGCGCTTCCCCTGTCCCATGCCGGCGGGCTCGTGTACCTGCAGAACTGCGTGTATTTCGGCATCACGCTGGTGATGATGGAGCGTTTCAACCCTCTCGAGTTCCTGCGGTTGATCGAAAAGCACAAGGTGACGTGCTTCCATATGGTGCCGTCGATGTATTACGCGCTCCTGCATTTGAAGGAATTCGAGAAGTACGACCTGTCGAGCCTCCGCTGGGTCAACGTGTTCGGGGCGCCCAACTCCCCGGAGGCGATCCGCCGTTTCAAGACATTTTGTCCCAACGCCAAGCTCCTGAATGGATGGGGGTTGACGGAGACCAATGCTCCCAACACCGTCATCCCCATGGGCAGCGACAGGATCGAGTCCATCGGCCGGCCGGCGCCCTGGATCACGCTCAAACTCGTCGACGACGAAGGCCGCGAGGTCCCCGAGGGGGACATCGGCGAGCTGACGATAAAAAGCTGGGTGGTGATGGATGGCTATTACAAGGATCCCGCGATGACGGCCGAGGTCCTGCGCGACGGGTGGTTCCATACGGGGGACCTCGCCCGCAGGGACGCGGAGGGTCTTTATTACATCGTCGGCCGCAAGAAGGACATGATCAAGGTGTCGGGCCAGCTCGTCTTTCCTTACGAGATAGAAGAGGTGCTCCATAAGCATCCGGCGGTCAAAGAGGCGGCGGTCGTGGGTGTGGCCGACGCCCTGCGCGGAGAGGCGATCAAGGCCTTCATCGTTCCCCGGGAGGGCGCCGCGGTCGCGGAGCCCGAGATCCGGCAGTTCTGCCGCGAGCGGCTGGCGCATTTCAAGCTTCCGCAGGCCGTGGCGGTCGTCGGGACGCTGCCCAAGACGCGGACGGGCAAGGTCGATAAGAACGCCCTTAAGGGGATAGCCGAGACATAATACGAGAGGAAGGTGTTGTGATGCAGATGAAAAAAGATATCCATATGACGGGACAGGACCTGCTGGGTATGGTGCAGGTCAGGCCCGGCGACTTCGGTAAGATAGCCATCATCCCCGGCACGGCGGAACGCCGCGACGCCATCCTGAGCTTCCTGGAAAAGCCGGTGAAGAGCTTTTCTTTCTTCGAATACTCGATGTACACCGGCACCTATGAAGGCGTCAAGATCGCCGTCGGCAACGGCGGCCGATTTTCGCCCGACTCGGCGATCATCGCCGAGATCCTGTGCGCGGGGAAGGTCGAGACCATCATCCGCGCGGGTTCCTGCGGCGCGCTGGACGAGAAGATCAAGATAGGCGACATCGTGCTGGCGACGGGCTCCGTGCGCGGGGACGGCGTGACGCCCTATTACGTCGATAAAAATTTCAAGACCGTCTGCGATCCCGGCGTGACCGCGGCCCTGGAAAAGGCCGCCGCGGACGCCCCCGCGGGGCAGGCGGCGACGGTGCACAAGGGCGGCATGTGGACGACGGACGCGCTCCTGCGCGAGACCCGCGAGGTGGTCGAGGGGGCGCGCAAGCAGGGCGCCATCGCCGTCGATATGGTCTCAAGCGCTCTGCTGACGATCGCGCAGCTTAACAACGTCAAAGCGGCCTCCATCGCCGCGGTGAGCGATAACCTTATTACCGGAGAGCTCGGCTTCATGAACCCGGATTACTACGAGGCCGAGATGAAGGTCGTCTCCATCTGCCTGGCCGCGGCCAAGGCCCTGTCGTAAACATGAAAGAACCGGTCCTCTTCTGGCCCGTGCGGCTGGAAGGCACGACACTCCATATACTTGATGAGACCCGCGTCCCTGAGGAGATCGTCTATCTGAAGGTCAGGGATTACCGGCAGGCGGTCGAGGCGGTGGTGAAGATGAAGACCCGCGCCTTCGGCCAGTTCCTGACGGTGGTGAGCAGCTTTCTCCTCGAGGCCCGCAAGGCAAAAGCGGCCTCCCCGGAGGTGATGTTGCTGCTCTTTGAGAAGATCGCCCAGGCCTTTAACGCCAGCCGGCCCACCTTTCCGTTCGAAGAGGTGACGGGGATGGTCTTGGGCGTGGCCCGGGGCCTGGGCGGCGGACCGGACTTCCGCAGCGCCCTGCTGGCCTCTCTCGAGGGGATACTCGAGGGGGTGCGCCGTCAGCGTTACGGCCGCGCGGAGGCGGCGGCGAGGCTCTTGTCCGACGGGGAACGCATCCTGACCCATTGCCACGTCAGCGGCGAGATGGCCCTGATCGGGGCGATCTGCAGGCGCGAGAAGAAGCGCGTCGCGTTCTATGCGACGGAGACGCGGCCGTACTTTCAGGGAGCGCGGCTGACGGCCTGGGAGTTGAAGGACGCCGGTTGCGACGTGACGCTTATCCCGGACAACGCGGTCGCCGCGACCATGAAACAGAAGAAGATCACCTGCGTTCTGGTCGGTTCGGACCGTTCGGCCAGGAACGGCGACTTCGCCAACAAGATAGGAACATACCAGATCGCGCTTCTGGCCAAACACTTCAATATCCCGTTCTACGCCCTCGTCCAGCCCTCGCAGCAGTGCGCCACCGGCGCGGACCTCCCGGTCGAGGTGCGCTCGGATGACGAGATCCTGGCGTTCGAGGGGCACAGGTTCGGTGACAAGAGGCTGCAGGCCTATTATCCGGCTTTCGACGTGGTGCCGGCGCGGCTGGTGACGCGGCACATCGCCATCGATCCTTCCGGGCGCGGCTCCCGGGAGAAGGGCGGGGAGGCAGGGGCGCATGCACGTGGATAAACCCCTTCCCCTCATTTACGGCGTGCCGCACAAAAACTTTTATAAGGACTTCAGGCCCACCATGGCCTTTGTCGCCGAGTTGCGGCCGGGCCTGGAGGGGACGAAGGTCGTGGCCGGGGAGCTGCTGCGCCACGGCGTCCAGCCGGTCGTCATCTGCGATAACATGATGGCGCACTGCATGGAGCGCGGCCTCGTCAACGGCGTCCATATCTTTTATGACCGCCTGACGAAGAAGAAGGCGGTCTGCCGGACGGGGTCGTTGATCGCCGTCCTGTGCGCCTTCAAGCGCCAGATCCCCGTGCGCCTCGGCCGAGGCCGGGCGGGCCGTCGCCGCGGATCGCTGCTCAAGATAGACGGCAGGAAGGTCACCGCGCAGAACATAAAGACCTTTGTGCCCGCCGCGGAAGACGTGCCGCTGATCTATGTCAAGGGTTGATATTGTTTGGGGTCGGACGTCGGGAATTTGATTTTGCTTAGGAGCTCACGAGCTTAGGAGCTGAGGAGCCAATAATGGACAAGAACAGACAGGACATGGTGATCGTCGGCCGCTGGATCTGGGAGAAGGACCTCTCCGGGGCGCTGTCGGGCAACCTGAGCGTGCGGGTGAGCGACAACAACATCTTCATCACGGGGCGCGGGACCTGTCTGGGGGACCTGCGGGAGGCGGACATCGGCCTTATCGATATCCACGGGTATCCCCGCAATAAGAACTTCGTGCCGTCCTCGGAGAAGGCCTTCCATACGAGCGTGTATAAGGAGTTCGACGCGCAGGCCGTCGTCCATGTCCACCCGACCTATACCAACGGCTATTTTGCCGTGCGCGACAGCCTGAGCTTTGATACCTTTGAGACGCGCCTGACCCTGGGCGATATCCCCGTCGTCAACCAGGAGACGCCGACGATCACCGATATCGCGCCCGTCATCGCGGCGCTCAAGAACTCCAATATCGCGGTCCTGCGCCATCATGGCGTCGTGGCGATCGGCCCGAGCCTCCGCGATGCCTTCTTTCTGGTGCAGACGCTGGAGGAGGCGGTGCGGGTCGCGGTCATCAGGGACCTGTACGCCTCGAAGGGCGCTTCCGCGCAGCCGCAGAAGGAGAAAGAGAGCGGGGCGGTCGGGGGCAGGACATATAAGATATTTTCTCCGGAACAGATCGCCGAGATCGTCCGCTGCGTCAACGCCGATGAGAAGTTCCGGCAGCTCGCGACCCAGACCGCCCTCGAGACGAAACTCGCGGTGGTGATGGACGAGACCCAGGACGCCTACTGTTTTCATTTTTCCGGCGGCGGCATCAAAGAGCACACGCGCGGCACCGAGGGCGCCGAGTTCATCATCTCGGGAAGGGCCGATTACTGGCGCGCCATCTTCAAGCGTCAGCTGGACCCTTTCGCGGCCACGACACAGAAAAAACTCAGGCTCCAGGGGGATTTTGCCAAGATATCGCGCTGGTACGTGCCGTTCAACAGGCTCTTCGACCTGTGGACCGCGGCGCCGGTTGAATAAGATCGTTGGTTAGGGTTGAGGTTTGGGTTAAGTGAGGGTTACGTGTCCTAGGCCTTAACCATACCTATGCCGGCCTCTTAACCTTTACCCTGACCTTAATCTGACAGGTGAGTGATCATGGAAAAATACCAGATGTACATCGACGGGAAGTTCTGCGACGCCCAGAACGGGGCGGTGTGCGAGAGCCTGGACCCGGCCACCGAGCAGAAGATAGCCGCTTTCCCCAAGGCGACCTCCCACGACATGGAGGCCGCCATCCTGGCGGCGCGGCGGGCCTTTGACGAGGGGCCGTGGCCCCGCATGCCCCTTGCCGAGCGCGCGGGCTGTCTCGTGCGCATCGCGCAGGAGATACGCGAGGCCGCTTACGAGCTGGCGCGCGTGGAGACCGCGGATACCGGCAAGACGACGAAACAGACGACCTTCATCGATATCCCCGTGGCGGCCAACGCGTACGAGTATTTCGCGGGCGCGGCGGGCGAGGTCAAGGGCGAGACCCTCAAGGTTCCGGCCCCGGCGTTGAGCTATACCCTGCGGGAGGCCGTGGGCGTGGTGGGCGCCATCATCCCGTGGAACTATCCGTTCCTCATGGCGGCGTGGAAGATCGCCTCGAGCATCATATTAGGTAATACCGTGGTCCTGAAGCCTTCCCGCGAGGCCTCCTTAAGCTGCCTGGAGCTGGCCAAGATCTTTCAAAAGGCGGGCCTGCCCGCCGGCGTCGTCAATATCGTGACCGGTGAAGGCGTTGTCCTGGGACAGCATCTGGCCGAGTCTCCGGCCGTCGACATGGTGACGTTCACCGGGTCTACCGAGGTGGGGCGGGGCGTGATGCGCGCCGCTGCCTCCAACCTGAAGAAGCTGACGCTCGAGCTGGGCGGCAAGTCGCCGAACATCGTGCTGGCCGATGCGGATCTCGAGGCCGCGGCGGGAGGGTCCCTGTGCGCCATCTTCATGAACCAGGGCCAGATGTGCGTGGCCGGTTCGCGGCTCATCGTCGAGGAGAAGATCTATGACGCGTTCCTCGAGATGATCGTTTCCAAGACGAAGAGACTTAAGATAGGCGACCCCAAGGATCCGGCGACCGACATGGGGCCGCTCATCAGCGCCAAGCAGAAGAGGCAGGTCCTCGAGTATGCCGCGCTCGGCCGCAGGGAGGCGCGGCTTGTTGCCGGCGGCGGGGTCCCGAAAGACCTTCCCAGGGGATATTTCGTGGAGCCGACGGTCTTTGCGGACGTCGACAACGCCAGCCGCATCGCGCGGGAAGAGATATTCGGGCCCGTCCTGTGCGTCCTGAAGGCGAAGGACGCCGGGGAGGCCGTGCGCATCGCCAATGATACCGTTTATGGGCTGGCCGGGATGGTGTGGACAAAAGATCTGGCAACCGCGACGTCCGTGGCGCAGCGTCTGCGCTGCGGGACCGTGTGGGTCAACACGTACGGCGGGTTCTATAACGAGGCGCCCTTCGGCGGCTACAAACAGAGCGGTTTCGGCCGCGAGCTGGGGCGCGAAGGCCTTTCGGAGTTTACGCAGGTCAAGCATGTTAACGTGGACCTGACGCCTGGCGGCAAGAGCCTCGTGACGTCTTGGTTCAATGTGTGAGAGCTATCCGGCACAAGATTTAAGGGCAAGGCGTTTAAGAGGACCGGTCGTATCAGGTATCAAGTATCATGTATCAGGTAAAAGATTTTACCTGATACCTGTTGCGTGGTACGTGTGACGGACAAGGAGTCGTCTATGAAGAAAGTCCTGTTCATCATGCCCCCCATCGGCGGGTGGGCGACGCACGGCGTCAACAAGGCGGCCAACCAGTACTACGCGCAGCTGGCGGCGTATATCCGGGCAAAGGAGGTGGCCGAGCCTTTCGTGCTTGATGCGCGCGCCCTGGACTTAAGCTACGACGACGTCCGCGACCGGGTCCGCGAGATGAAGCCCGATCTGGTCGTCCTGGGCGACATTCTCCATTCGACGGGGGGTCTCGCGGTCATCTGGCATTTCAATAAGACCGCCCGTATCGTCAAGGAGGCCAGCCCCGCCACCCGCGTCGCCGTCGGCGGTCTCTGGTATTCGGCGCTCTACAAGGAGACCATCGAAAAGGAGCCGGCCATCGATTTCGTCCTGATCGGCGAGGGAGAACTGACGCTGGAAGACCTGTGCAGGGCGGGCGCGGACGCGGACTTTTCAAAGATCCCGGGACTGGCCTGCCGTCAGAACGGCGCGCCGGTCGCGGGTCCGCACCGCGCCCTGATCGGGGACATCGACATCCTGCCCCTGCCCGCCTACGACCTTTTTCCGATGGAGAAATACGTTAACCACACCTATTGGACCAACTTTTGCGAGCTTTTTACCTCGCGCGGATGCCCGGGCGGCTGCTCTTTCTGTTACGAGTGGAGCCAGTATGATCCCCGTTCCCCCAAGGATTTCGTTTCCTGGCGGTCGCACTCGGCCGGCCGCATCGTCGAGGAGCTGGAGCTGTTGACGACGAAGTTCGGGGTCAAGACCGTCGTTTTTCAGGATGACGCTTTCAACGTCAACCCCGATATGGTCCGCGGGGTTTGCGAGGGCATCCTCGCGCGCGGCATCAAGCTCAATTGGGTCATCCTCGGCCGCGCGGACGACTGGGACCGGCAGGGAGACCTGATCCCCCTGATGAAAAAGGCCGGGCTCTTTATGGGGCTGGTGGGCATCGAGGTCGGCGACGATGCCGACCTTTCGCGTCTCGGCAAGGGGGTGACGGTCGCGCAGATCAAGAGGACCGTCGATACCCTGCGCAAGAACGACGTGGCCACGGTCGGGACGTTCATGATCGGTTTTGAGGACGACGACGAGGAGAAGATCAAGCACCGCTTCCAGTTCGCCGACGAGGTGGATCCGGACGTCTTCGCGCTCCAGTTCGTCACGCCGGTGCCCGGGTCGCCCCTGTGGAAGAAGCTCGTCAAAGAGGGGATCCTGGACCCGGAAAAGATAGACCTTATCGCCTGGGATTTTCAGCATCCGGTGGTGCCGACGAAGCAGCTGTCCATCGAGGAGGTCGGCCGGCTCGGTTCGTGGTGCATGCGCGAGTTCTTCTCCAAGCCCCATCGCATCCATCGCATCATGGGCAGCCGCTATTCGGACCTCGCGAAGCTGTGCATCAAGGATTTCATGGCCAATATCTCCAAGTTTGAAGCGGCTGCGACGAAAGGTGATCTCTATGTCTGACGGCGCCAAGATGAT
>JBLMXZ010000003.1:0-21852 GCA_050258015.1 Deltaproteobacteria bacterium | reverse complement strand
CGTGGCTTTTGCTCGTCTTCGGGCTCGGGGCGGCGGCGCTCTCTTTCTTTGCGGCCGACCGCCTCATGGCGCACGTCTCGGCGCGGCTTGGTTTCGTGGCCATGAGCGATATCGCGGGTCTGCCGCTCTTATGCCTCATCCTGATGGGCACGGGCCTCGTCCTTCTGCCTCTTCAGAACGGCTTCGCCCGGCGCCTCGAGCGCCGCGCGGACGCGTTCGCCCTCGGCGCCACCGGACGGCCCGACGCGTTCATCGCGATGATGCGCCGCCTGGGAAAGAAGAACCTGGCCGATTTCTCCCCGGCGCGCTGGGTCGTTTTCTTTCTCTACGATCATCCGCCTCTTGCCGCGCGTATCCGCATGGCGCGGCGGTTCTCCAGTCCCGCGGCCTATGAGATCTGAGATATCCGTTTCCGTCATCCCCGCCGAAGAACGGCGCCGTTACCGGCGTCTCGACCAGATCTTTCCCGTGGAGTTCCAGCTTCTCGACGAGACGGGGGCCGCCCGTTCGGACTGGCGTCAGGGCTTTACGCAGGACGTCAGCGACGGCGGGCTGTGCCTGACGCTGCGCCTCGTGAGCCCCGGCGACGTCGAGCGCCTCAAGGCCCGGACCGCGAACGTGGCCCTGCGGGTCCACATCCCTTACCGCGCGACCGTTCCCGCCACGGCCCGTCCCGTCTGGCTGCGTTGCGTCGAGGAGGGGCTCATCAATACCTACGTCGCGGGCCTCGACTATCAGGCGATCGACGGCCGGGACCTTTTGCGGATGCGGCGTTATATCGGCGTCCGCCGCTTCATCAAGGCGGTCTTTATCGTCTGCCTCGTGCTGCTGTCGACGGGGCTGGCATTGCTGGCGGTCACCAACGCCCGCCTGCGCCTGGAGAACGAGAGGTTCCTGCGGGAACTCACGCAGCGGCTGGGCTACCAGCAGACGCTGGAGCGCGACCGCGTGAACCTGGCCGCGCAGCTGGACAAGCTGGAGTTCGACCTGGCGAAGGCCAACCGGGAGATCAATTTCCTCGGCCGCAATATCGAAGAGACGAAGCGGCAGGACAAGGAGGACGCCGCGGTCCTGCAGGCCTCGCTCGATTTCTATAAGAAATATCAGGAGCAGCTCCGCCGGGACATCGAAGAGTTGAACGCGCAATCCGCGGAGGTCGAGCGCCAGGCAAAGGCCGCCGATCAGGCGGCCGCCGGCGCCGAGAAGGAGGCGGTCGGCCGCTTTAACCGGTGGCTGCTCGTGCACCGCAACCGCGCCACGGGCCTGTTGCCCAGTTTCGAGGGGGACGCGGCGGTCCGGGACTGGGCCTTTACCTATGACCAGGCGCTGGCGGCGATCGTCTTTCTCGAAAGAGGGGAAACGGAGGAGGCCCGCCGGATCCTCGATTTTTACCGGACGGCCAGGCGCAGCGATGACGGCGGCTTCCTCAACGCCTACTACGCGGCGACGGGCGATCCTGCGGAGTACATCGCGCACGCGGGCCCGAACCTGTGGCTGGGCATCGCGGTCCTGCAGTATACGGCGCGGACGCACGATACCGCATATTTGGGCATCGCCCGGGATATCGCCCGATGGCTGGCGACGCTGACCGACGCCGAGGGCGGCATCCGCGGGGGCCCCGCGGTCGCGTGGTACAGCACGGAGCATCATCTCGACGCGTACGCATTCTACAGGATGCTGGCGGCCGTGACGGGCGGGGAGGAGGACGACGCCCTTGCCCGGCGCACGCTGGCGTGGCTCACAAAGAACGCCTTCAGCCGGCTGGCCGATCCGGTCGTCCGGCGCGGCAAAGGGGACGCCACCGTGGCGACGGACACCTATGCCTGGTCCATAGCCGCCGTGGGGCCGGTTGCGCTGGGGACGGCGGGCATGGACCCGGACCAGATCATGGATTTTGCCCGCACCCAGTGCGCGGTGACGACGAATTTCAAGAAGGCGGACGGCACGACCGTCCGCGTCCGCGGATTCGACTTTGCCCGCGAAAAGAACCTGCCGCGGGGAGGCGTCGTTTCGTGCGAGTGGACCGCGCAGATGATCATGTCCTTCAAGATCATGGCCGCTTATCACGCATCGCGCGGCGACGAGGAGAGCGCCCGCTATTACACGAGCCTCGCGCACGCGGGCATGGCGGAGCTCATGAAGATGGCCGTGGCGAGCCCTTCTCCCGTGGGGCAGGGCGATTTTTGCCTGCCGTATGCCTCGCATGAGCTGGCGGATACGGGGCACGGCTGGAGCACGCCGCGGGGCAACAGCACCGGTTCCGTGGCGGCGACCGCGTACGCGATCCTCGTGATGGAAGACTTCAATCCATTGGCACTGGGCGGAAAATGAAAAGGGACGCGCGCGGCCGGCTCATGCGGATATACAAGGGGTTATACGCGGCGTTCGGCCCCCAGGGATGGTGGCCCGGCCGCACCCCGCTTGAGGTCAGCGTCGGCGCGATCCTCACCCAGAACACGAATTGGACCAATGTCGCCCGGGCCATCCGGGCCCTGCGCGCGGCCCGGTGCCTGTCCTTTGCCGGCTTGAGGGACGCGCACGAGGTTGAGCTCGCCCGCCTCATCCGTCCGGCGGGCTACTACAACATGAAGGCGCGCCGGCTCAAGAATTTTCTCGCGTATCTCGACCGTTCCTACGGCGGCAGCTTCCGGCGCATGAAGCGCCGGCCGGCCGCGGCGTTGCGCGCAGAGCTGCTGCGCGTCAACGGTATCGGTCCGGAGACGGCGGATTCGATCCTCCTGTACGCGCTCGAGAAGCCCGTTTTTGTCGTGGACGCCTACACGAAACGCGTGATGACGCGCCACCGCCTTATCGGGGAGGCCGCCGGCTACGACGAGCTGAAGGCCGTCTTTACCCGTCATCTGCCCGCGCGCAGGCGGCTCTTCAACGAGTACCACGCCCTGATCGTGCGCCTGGGCAAAGACTATTGCAAGAAGACGAAGCCCCTGTGCGCCGCCTGTCCGTTGGGAGAGGATCATAAGAAGTCGACAGTCCTTTAAAAAGTCCATGGTCCACAGTCCATGGTCCATGGAAAGAGCAAAGAAGATAAAAGATTTTTAAGTCTGGTTTTTGGCTTGTCCGTCGACCATGGACTATGGACGATGGACAAACAGGGCAACGGCCATATTAATAGATGCGCACCCTATTTTTGTTTTCGTTATTCATCCTATCTCTCCTGTGCGTCTCGACAGCATGGGGGTTCCAGGACGTCCGTTACGACATATCGGCGCGACTCGACCCCCGGAGTTCGGTCGTGACGGGCACGGAGATCCTTTCCTTCGTCAACGACACGGGGGCCCCGTTGCGCGAGGTCTTCCTGCGCATCTATCCGAACCACAAATACGCGCCGCGCGAAAAGCGCAATCTGTACAAGTACGCGAGTTACTTTAAGGCCGAGCCTTTTCCTGAGGGCTTTGAGCAGGGCGCCCTCGCCGTCGGCGCGGTCAAAGACGGCGCCGGCGCGGCGTTGCCGTTCGCCGTCGAGGGCGCGGACGCGACGCTCCTGCGCGTCACGCTGTCGTCACCCTGTCCCGCGGGCGGCACGTGCGTCCTCACGACGGACTTCACGGTCACGGTCCCCTGCCGCCTGGGGCGTTTCGGCCGATACGGGGGGATCTTCGCCCTGAACCGCTGGTATCCCTTGCTTGCCGCCCGCGAGGACGGCGTCTGGCAGAAGCCTCCCGATTATCTCCTGCACATGCCCTATGTCAGCGACGCGGCGACCTACGCCTTGACCTTCGCCGTCCCCGCCGGTTACGACGTGATCTCGGGGTGCGACGAGACCCTCGGGGATACGACGGCCGCGGGCATCCGGACCGTGCGTCTCAGGAGCTCGGCGCCCCTGCGCGAGTTGACGTTGGCCGTCAGCAATGCCCTTAGCCGGTACCGCATCGAAAGGAACGGCGTGGCGATCGAATCCTATTATCTGAGGAAGGACGAGGCCCAGGCCGCCAAGGCCGCGGCCTATGCCGCCGACATGCTGGCTTATTACGGCGAGCGGTTCGGGCCGTACCCTTACCGGAAATTCTCCATCGTCCCCGTCTATCTGGGGTACGGCGGTTCCCAGAACGCCGGACTCATCTTCATCGATACGCGCGCCTATCGGATGCCGCGTTTCCTCGACCGCTATTTTGAGTTCCTCATCACCCACGAGACCGGCCACCAGTGGTGGTACAACGTCGTGGGCAACGACGAATTCCGGGAGGTGTGGCTGGACGAGGGCCTGAACTCCTACGGGACCCTTGAATATTTCAAACACAAATACGGAGCCGGCGTCAAGATCGTCAAGATGCCCGCCTGGTTGGAGACGTTCATCCCGGACCCTTCTTTTGACGACGTCCGCAACTACCGTTATTGGTACTTCGCCCAAAAGGGATGGGACGCGGCCATCATCCAGGAGTCGACCAGCTTTTATGAGCCGAGCCTGATCTTCACGGTCGCTTACGGCAAGGGGTCCGAGGTCGTGCGCATGCTCGCCGGCCTGATGGGGCCGCAGGCCTTCGACGCCTTCCTGCGCCGCTATGCCGAGCGTTTCCGCTTCCGGATAGCCCGCGTCCGGGACTTTATCGCGCTCGCCGGGGAAGCCAGCGGCCGGGATCTGGGGTGGTTCTTCGACGAGTGGCTCTATCGGCCCGCCGTCTGCGACTACGCGGTCGTGCGGCACGGCAAACGTCTCGTTCTCGAGAAGCTCGGGGAGGTGCGCATGCCCGTCGACGTGCGCCTGCGCTACAGGGACGGCACGCACACGACGCTCTCTTTCGACGGCGCGGCGGCCGAAGAGGACATTCCCGTCGATCCCGCCAAAAGGGTGGCGGAGGCCGAAGCCGATCCGGCCGGCCGCCTCCTGGACCTGGACCGCATCAACAACCGTTATCCGCGGCGCCTGAGCATCCGGTTCGTGCCCGTGTACCATCCCCTTTACGATGTCCCTCTTTTTTTGAGGACGGACCGGTATACGTGGTTGACGGGACCCAGTTTTTCCCGTTTTGGGATCGGGGTCAAGTCGGCGCTCAAAAGGCCCGGCGACTGGACGGCCTACGCGGCCGGCCACTACGACGGCAATGCGTCCCTGTGGACCTCTTGCGTCGGGTTCGAAAAGAACAATCTCTTCCGCCGCTATCTCAGCTGGGGATTGGAGTTCATCGACCGCCAGGCCCTGGGGAAGGAAGAAGAGAACCTGCAGTCCTACAAGATCTACCTGCGCCAGGAGTTGGGGCTCGGCTACAGCCTTTTTGAACCCAACAGCCACGCGACCCTCTACTTTCTGCATAACCGCGGGCTCGATGAACATGGCTTCATCGGCGAAGGGGAGGAAGCGCGTAACCTGCACTACAAACAGAAGAGGGAGTCGGTGTTCGGTCTGACGTTTCATTGGTCGGACGCGGGCGCGTTCCCGGATCCCGCCATGGGATTCCGCCTGAACTCGACATCGGAGGTGGGAGGACACGTAGCCCGCGGCGACGACGCCTTCGTGCGTTCGTCCTTGGAATACAGCCGTTATGTCGGGCTGGGGCGGGGACAGGTCTTTGCCTGGCGCGTCAAGGCGGGCGGCGGCCATCCGAAGGACAAGTACCTGTTCTATCTGGGCTCGGACCGCGAGCTGCGCGGCTACGCCTACAAAAGCATCCAGGGCAGCGCCATGCTCCTGGGGTCGCTGGAATACCGTTTTCCCCTGGCGCATGACCTGGACGTCCGCCTGCCCTGGAATCTGACCGCGCTCGATGCCGTCCAGGGGGTCGTCTTCTTTGACGCCGGCACGGCGTGGTACGATCATTTCAACGAGGACGGTCTGCGCAAGGACGTGGGGGTGGGCCTGCGTTTTTACTTCAACGTCGCCGGCGCCGCCGAGCGCGTGGGCGTGCGTATAGACGTGGCGCGCCCCCTCGACGGCGACGATAAAGACACGCGTGTCTGGGTCGGGGTAAACCATGCCTTTTAGGCGCGGTGTCCCGCATGTCGGGGTGTTCGGGGTTCTCTTTTTTGCGGCGGCCCTGTTCCTGCGCCTTGCCCTTGTCAGCAAAGGGCCTTTTCACAGCGATACCATGAGCCTGGCGCTTTCGGCCCGGCAGACGCTTGAGACCGGGCGCCTTCAGTACACCCACGGCGACGGCCATCCCTTCGCGGTCGTCGTCGCGGCGGCCTTCGTCGTCCTGGCGAAGGCGGGAGGTTCTTCGGATATCGTCTTCGCCGTGAATCTGATGTCCGTCGTCTTCGGGGCGGTGTCGGTGGCGCTTCTTTTTCTGGTCACCGGGAAGATGTTCGGTCCCCGCGCGGCCGCCGCCGCGGGTTTTCTGGGGGTTTTCTTTGCTCCGCATGTCGCTGTCTCGACGTTCGGCAGCAGCATGACGCTGGCCATGTCTCTGGCGCTGGCCAGCCTCTGGTTCCTTTTGCGCTATCTGCAGCCGGCGCATCGGACGCGCGACCTGGCAGGGGCGGCCGTCTGTCTGGGATTATGCGGTGCCACGCGCTTGTCGGAGATGGTCTTTGCCGTTCCTTTGGGTTTCCTCCTGGCGACGGCGGCGCTGCCCCTGTCCGAGCGGCTGCGGTCCTTCGGCCGCGCGGCGATCCTGACGCTGGGGACGTGCCTGTTGTTTTTTCTTCCGCTGCTGGCCGGCGTGGGAACGGCGCAGTTCCGTTTCGTCCTGACCAATCCGTATCAGGCCGTCTTCATGGGCCCTTTTTCCTCCAAGCTGATGTTATCGTTCGCCTTTTTGCTGAAGGGGGTCGGTCTTTTCGGGTGCGGCGTGTCCCTGGCGGGGGTCTGCGGCCTGATACGGGCCCGCCAGGGGCGTCTTCTCCTGTTCCTGGCGCTGTGGTTTGTCGTCTTCCAGTTCCTGTACGGCAACCTGAGCTCTGTCGCCATGCGCTATTTGATCGTGGGCTGGTTTCCTCTGGTGATCCTCGAAGGATACGCTCTCGACCGCCTCTTTTCGGCGCATCGGACCGTTCTGAGCGTCTCGGCCTGGGTCCTGCTGGGCATTTTGGCCGTACGCGTGCTGGAGTTCCTTCCCGTGCTGGCATTCCGTCACGCCCGCTCCCTGCAGATCGAGTTTGCCCGGTGGGTCGGCCGTACGACCGATCCTAAAAGCGTTATCATCGCCGTGGATGAGCGCCAGATCATCGGGACCTATGGGCGGCGGCCGACCCTGGGGCATCCGACCGACGCCGACCCCGCCTCCATCGAACTTTATTTCCGGGAGTCGGTGGATCCTCTGCTGGCTTCCGGCATACCCGTCTATATCATCTCTTCCGCCATGGCCTACGATACGCAGGGCGTCTTTTATCGCGCCGTGCACGACCGGTACCGTCTCGCGGAGAGAGGGGCGCGGGTCATCGAGGACTGGCACCACGTATTGCTGGGTTCCCGCTTTCTCCGCGAAGATCTCTTCGAGATCCAGAGAAAGGAAGGTCCATGAAGGCAGGCATCGTCGCTATTATCGGCAGGCCCAATACCGGCAAATCCACGCTCTTGAACCGCATCCTGGGAGAGAAGGTCGCCATCGTCTCGCCCACGGCGCAGACGACGCGCCATCAGGTCCGCGGCGTCCTGCATGAGGCGCGCGGCCAGATCGTTTTTCTGGATACGCCGGGTCTCCATACGAAGAAGCATGCCTTTGACCGGGCGATGGTCTCGGTGATCCAGGAGTCCATGAACGGCGCGGACATCCTCCTGCACCTTGTCGACGCGACCGAGCGGGTCGGCGAAGAGGAGGAGATGCTCCTTGAGCGGCTGGCCGCCGCCTCGGCGCCGGTGGTCCTGGGGCTCAACAAGGTCGATCGCAGCACGACGCACCTGGGCGACTATATCAAGGCCTGGGAGAAGAGGCTCGGCCGGCCGCTCGCCGAGGCGGGCCGCGTGACGCCGGTGCCGTTGTCGGCCCTGAAAGGGACGAACGTCGACGGCCTCCTGGCGGCCTGTTTCGATCTGTTGCCGGAAGGGCCGCCGCTGTATCCCGAAGACGTCCTGACCGATCTTCCCCGCCAGCTGACGGTCCAGGAGATCGTGCGCGAAAAATTCCTGGCGATCCTGAAGGAGGAGATACCTTTTTCCATGGCGGTCTTCGCCGAAGAGATCATCGACCGCCGGCCCGATCTCGCCGTCGTCAAGGTCGCGGTCCTCGTTGAGCGCGCGTCGCAGAAGGCCATCGTCATCGGCCGCCGCGGAGAGCTTCTCAAGCGTGTCGGCACCGCCGCCCGCAAGGAGCTCGAGGAGATCTACGGCAAGAAGTTCTTTCTTGAGATGGTGGTCAAGGTATCTCCCAAGTGGAAGCAGGACCACGATCTCTTGCGCCGCATCGGGTATATCGTTTAGAATAGAAGGCAGAAGGCAGAAGGCAGAAGGCAGAAGGCAGAAGGCAGAAGGCAGAAGGCGTTACGGACGGGGTTGGATTTACATTTTGAGTTTTAAGAACTTTGGTTTTTCTGCCTTCTGATTTCTGACTTCTCGCCTCTTGATTTTGACTTTTGTCCCCTGGTTTCTGGCACCTGATTTCCCTGGCTTGCTTATGATCAATGAGCGCAGACTGATCGCATTGACGCAACGGCTGGTCCGCATCAACTCCGAGAATCCACCGGGCGACGAACGCGCGGTGGCGTTGTGCGTCGCCGACGCCCTTCGGGCGGCGGGCCTGCGGCCGCGGCGTTTCGCCTTGCATCCCGGGCGGGACAACGTGGCGGCCGTCCTGAAAGGGCGGTCCTCGCGCGGGTCGCTTTTGATCACGCCGCACCTCGACACCGTTCCCGCAGGCCGGGGGTGGCGGGTCAAGCCTTTCTCCGGCCTTGTGCGCGGCGGCAAACTCTACGGCCGCGGCGCCACCGATTGCAAAGGCAATCTGGCGGTCGGCGTGGAGGCGATGGTGAGCCTCGCCGAAGACGGGGTCCGTCTCGCCCACGACGTCATCTTTCTCGCGACGGCCGACGAGGAGACCGGTTCGCACAAAGGCCTGGTGCCGGTCTTAAAGAAGAACATCGTGCGTCCGTCCTTCGCGCTCATCCTTGATTCCGACGAGTTCAACATCATCGCCGCGCAAAAAGGGCTCCTGCATTTTTCCGTCCGTGTCCCCGGCCGCAAGGCCCATGGGGCGTATCCGCAGCGCGGGATCAACGCTATCGATCGCGCCCTGCGGCTTATCCGCGCGCTCGAGGCGCTGCGCTGGCCCCGGCAGCGGCACCGTCTCTTGAAGCCGCCGACCGTCAATATCGGCACCATCCGGGGCGGCGACAAGGTGAACATGGTCGCGGACTGGTGTGTGTTCGAGGCCGACCTGAGGTTCCTGCCGGGCAGGACGCCGGCCGCCGCCCTGCGGCGCGTCCGCGCGGCCCTCAAGGCGACCGGTGTCCCGCATAAACTCACGGTCGACGACGCGCAAAAGCCCTACGAGATCGACGCCCGCCATCCGCTCGTCGCTTCCCTGAGGGAGGCCTCCCGGGCATGCGGGGCGCCGGCCCCGGTCACCGGCAGCGAGGGCGCGACGGTCATCACATTTTTCCAGGACAAGGCGATCCCGGCGGTCGCGACCGGCTACGGCGCCCGCGGCACGGCCCATACGACCGACGAGTTCGTGCGCGTGAAAGATCTCGTGCTCGGCGCGCGCGTCCTCGAACGTTTCGTCAGGACGTTCGACGCGAAGAGGGGTTGAATCGGCGCGAAAAACGCTATACAATACGCTCGTGAAGAACAACATCCGCTTTACCCGTAAGGTCCGCCTGAAGAACCCGGTGATGATCGCCGCCTGGCCCGGCATGGGCGACGTCGCGATCAAGGCCGTCGTTTATCTCAAGGACCAGCTTAAGGCGCAGCCCTTCGCGACCTTCGCGGCGGCGGATTTCTATCATCCTTCCGGAGTGCTCGTGGAGGCGGGGCAGGTCGTGCTGCCGCCCGCCCCCGAAGGACATTTCTACGCGGTCCGCGGGGCGGCCAGCGGCCGCGATGTGGTCCTCTTCGTCAGCAATGCGCAACCGCTCATCGACCAGAGCTTCACGTATGCCGAGGAGCTGGTCGATTTTGCGGCCGGGCTCGGCGTGAAGACCCTGTATACGTTCGCCGCCATGCCCCTGCCTATCGAGCACACCGAACGGCCCCAGGTGCGCGCCGTCGCCACCGACAAAAAGCTCCTTGAGGGGCTCGCCGTGCGGCACATCAAGGTCATGCCCTCCGGGCAGATCAGCGGTCTCAACGGGCTCATCCTGGGCGCGGCCAAAGAACGGCGCATGGACGGCATCTGTCTTTTGGGCGAGATCCCCCTGTATACGGTGCAGATCGAGAATCCGCTCGCCTCGATGGCGGTGCTCGAGAAGCTCGGCGGTCTTTTGGGGATGAAGCTGGATCTGGCCGGCCTGGCCAAGCACGCCGCGCGCATGAACCAGGAGATCGAGCATCTGGTCGATTATCTGAAGAACCCTTCCCCGGCCGAGACCCCGATCGACGAAGAGGAGATCGAGGACATCAAGAAACGGCTCGCCGACGCTTCGGGCCTGCCGGAGTCGGCCCGGCGGCACATCGATAAGCTTTTCTTTCTCGCCCGCCGCGACCTGTCGCGGGCGACCGAGCTTAAGCAGGAGCTCGACAAGTGGAGCGTCTACGACACGTACGAAGACCGCTTCCTGGATCTCTTCAAGAAAACGCCCAAAAAGAACAATTAGGCACGACGGCACATGGCGCGCGCGCGACCGCTCCGCAAAGACCTCCTTCTGTGCGACCTGGGCAATGTCCTGATTCGTTTCGATCATCGCATCGCCGTACGGCGCATCCTTCCGTTCACCCCCAGGACCTTTCGCCAGGTTTACCTCACTTTCTTCGATTCCCCGGCGACGCGCGCCTATGAAGAGGGGCGCCTGAATTCGCGCCGCTTCTTCGCCCGCCTCAAGAAGGACCTCGCCCTCAAAGGTCTCACCTACGGGCGGTTCGTCCCCATCTGGAGCGATATCTTCCGGCCCAATCCGGGGATGCTGCCGCTCTTGAAGGCCCTGCGCCGGCGCTGCCGGCTGTGTCTTATCTCCAACATCAACGCGTTGCATTATGCGCATATCCTGCGCCGGTTCCCGGAGCACCTCGGCGTTTTCGATCGGGTGGTCCTGTCCTGCGAGGTCGGCGCCCAAAAGCCGCATCCGCGCATCTACAGGGCGGCGCTCGCGGACGAAGACCCGCGTTCCGGGAGCCCGGGCCCGGGTCCCCGGGGCGGCCGGCTCCTGTATGTCGACGACCGGGCGGACCTGGTGCGGGCGGCCCGCCGGCTTCATATCCCTTCGCTGCGTTTTCGCGGCGTCGCGCAGCTGAAAAAAGAACTGCGGCGCCGCCGCCTGCTGCCATGAGCACGCCTGTCTTAAAAACATCGGGTCTCACGAAACGTTTTTCCGAAGGATTTTTTCGGCGCGCGCCGGCGCCGGCCGTGGCCGATCTCGATCTGGAGGTCCGGGCGGGCGAGATCTTCGGCGTGCTGGGGCCTAACGGCGCGGGAAAGACGACGACCCTGAACATGCTGGTGGGCGTGGCGCGGCCGACCTCCGGCACGATCGAGCTTTTCGGCGCTCCCTTCGTCGCCGGCGACACGAGGCCCTTTTACCGTATCGGGTATGTCCCGGAGACGACGGTCTTGCCCGATTTCCTGAGCGTTCAGGATCTCCTTTCTTTCTTCGGTTCGCTCTTCGGGCTTCCCCGGGGGGTCCTGCGCAAGCGGATCGAGCACCTTCTCGACGTCTCGGGGTTGACAAAGGAGCGCCACCATCTCCTGCGCTATCTGTCGGCGGGCCAGCGCCGTCAGGTGGATTTCATCCAGGCGCTCGTCCATGACCCGGACCTCGTCATCCTCGACGAGCCGACCGTCTATCTCGACCCCGTGATCCTGCAGCATTTCCGGCAGACGCTTACGGGGCTGCGGCAGGCCGGTAAGACCGTGCTCATGTCGACGCATTCGCTCGTCGAGATCGAAAAGCTCTGTGACCGCGTGGCGGTGCTCCACCGCGGCCGCTGCCTCAAGGTGGAGGGGCGCGAGGAGTTCCTGCGGGCGGGCGGCATGGAGGAGGAGTTCATGAGGATCATTCGCCATGAGGATTAGGGATATCCTGGGCCGCGTGACAACGACGCTGTTGATCGGCCGCGAAGTCTACCGGTGGGCGACCCGCGAGCGGATGATGTACGGCTTTCTGCTTCTGGCGCTGCTGTTTATCCTGATGGCCAACGTTCCCTTCATGGTGAACGATCCCCGGATCTTCGGGGATACGTCGCCCGAGGCGGCCGCCCTCCACATCGGGTTCGTCTCCGTCCATATCTTTATCCCCCTCATCGCCGTTTTCGTCTCGGTCAGCGTTCTCCAAAGCTTTTTCGGCCGTCCCAACCTGGCCCTTTTTCTGTCCAAGCCTGTGCGCTCCTGGCAGATGCTCGCGGGCGCGGTGACGGGCCTTTTCGAAATGGTCTTTTTGAACTGGGTCCTGATGACGGCGGGCCTGTGGTTCATCCTCGTCTCCCAGACGCGCCAGTTGACGGGTTTCCTGTGGCCCGGGATGAGCGTGGCCCTCGTCATGGGATTGCTGTGCATCGGCCTCACCGTCTTTTTTTATCTTCTCGTCCCCAACGCCCTGGCGGGCATCCTCACCATCCTGATGCTGGTGGCGGGACTGGGCGGTCCCCTGGCCCGCGAGACGTTCCTGCGGGCGGCCGGGGGATCTTTCTCCGGCCGGCTGCTGGCTGTCAGCGCCGGCCTCCTGCCTCAGGTGAACGCCCTGTGGGGCGTTTCCATGACGACGCTTCATCTCTTCGATCTGCGCCTGGACACCGGACGCATCCTGGCGCACACGTTCGGTTTTATCTTCGTCGTTCTGGCCGCGAGCTTCTTCAAATTCCGCAGCATCAGCCGGATCTGACGAAGGCGCCGCGAAGGAGCCTATTTCTCGTCGACAAAACGGCGGCCCAAAAGGGGAAAGGCGCCCGAAATTTCTTGACAACCCCTTACGCTTAAGATAAGATTTAATCGAAAGGCGAAATTCGACAACCCGTCTTCGATAAACACGGAGAACACAATTAAACTTTTCGTCTTGTAAGGGGACTCGTTCAGGCGGGCCCCCTTTTCTTTTTTTGCACGCAGGACGTGGGAGCTTTCGTTATGGCATGCACCATCGGTTTCACGTACGATCTTAAATCCGATCACCGCGGGCCGCGGCCCGGGGCGCCGGAAGACGACCTGGCGGAGCTGGACGTCGAAGAAACGGTCGCCCTCGTGGAGCGGATGCTGGCCTCCGGGGGGCATCGCGTGGTGCGGATCGGCAATGTCCACAATCTCCTCGACCGGCTCCCGGACCCGAAGGTCGACATCGTCTTTAATATCTGCGAAGGGATGGGGCACCGCAGCCGCGAGGCCGAGGTCCCCATGCTCCTCGATCTCTACGGCATTCCGTACGTCGGCAGCGACGGCTTGACCCTGGCCCTGACGCTCGACAAGGTCATGGCCAAGAAGGTCTTTGTGGCCGACGGGGTCCCGACGCCCCGGTTCTTCCTGGCGAACGGGAGTTTACCCCCGGACGCCCTGAAGGGCATGCGGTTCCCGCTCATCGTCAAACCGTGCCATGAAGGGTCTTCGAAGGGGATCTCGGACGAATCGGTCGTCCGCGGGAAGAAAGACCTGAAGCCGCAGATCGACGCGGTCCATCGCCTGTATCGCCAGCCGGCCGTCGTGGAAGAGTTCATCCGCGGCAGCGAGTTCACGGTCCTTGTCGTCGGCAACGAAACGCCCGAGGCCCTGGAGCCCGTGCAGATCCAGATCGCCGGCAAGAGGGAGCTGGGCGACATGCTTTACACCTGGCGGCGCCTGACGTCGACGGACATCGTCTATCTGTGTCCCGCAAAGATACCGGCGCGCCTGCGGCGCGCGCTCTTGAAGGCGTCCGTCGAGGCCTACAGGGCCGTCGGGTGCCGGGACTTCGGCCGCGTGGACTTCCGCGTCGATGAAAAAGGGCGTCCTTTCGTCCTCGAGGTGAACCCGCTGCCGTCTTTATCGGACGAAGACGTCTTTCCGCTGATCGCACAGGCCCATGGATGGACCTTCGAAGGCCTGCTTCTTAAGATCGTGGATTTTGCGCTCGAACGCCATGGCATCCGTTAAAGTCGAGAATCACGCTTCTTCCGCAGCGCCCGAGGCCGTCCTGGCGGCGCCGGGGCGGCGTTTTTCGCCCGGAGATTACCGCAAGATCTCTTTATGGAAGGACGTCGCCGAGGAGCAGTGGGAGGACTGGCACTGGCAGCTTAAGAACCGCATCACCACGCTCGACCAGATCGGCAAGCTCCTCATTTTGACCCCCGAGGAGGAAGAGGGCATCCGCAAGTCCCGCGGCCGGCTTTCCATGGCGATCACGCCCTATTGGACGACGCTGATGGACCCTCAGGACCCGGAGTGCCCCCTCCGCCGGCAGGCGGTGCCGCGCCGGGAGGAGTTCGTCTTCGCCTCCAAGGAATTCGTCGATCCGTGCGCCGAGGACAGGGACGCGCCGGTCGACGGCCTGGTGCATCGTTACCCGGACAGGGTGCTTCTCCTGGCGACCGAGCAATGCGCCATGTACTGCCGCCATTGCACGCGGCGGCGCCTGGTGGGGGAGAAGGAGAGCCGCGTGCTCAACGCGAACGCCCTGGACGCGGCGGTCGCTTATATCAAAGGCAACCGGAAGGTCCGCGACGTCCTCATCTCGGGCGGCGACCCGTTGATGCTCGAAGACGAGGAGCTTGAGACCTTCCTGCTCAAGATCCGGAGCATTTCGCATGTCGAATTCGTGCGTCTGGGGACCCGTGTCCCGGTGACGCTTCCGCAACGGATCACGCCCTCCCTGATCGCCCTCCTTAAGAAGTTCGCGCCCCTGTGGATCAGCATCCATTTCAATCATCCCCGCGAGGTCAGCAGGCGCTGCAAGGCGGCCTGCGACATGCTGGCGGAGGCGGGCATTCCCCTGGGCAGCCAGACCGTCCTCCTGAAGGGGATCAACGACCGGCCCTACGTGATGAAGAAGCTGATGCACGAGCTTTTGAAGATCCGGGTGCGGCCGTACTACATCTATCAGTGCGACCCCGTCAAGGGGACCGCCCACTTCCGCACGCCGGTGGCCGTCGGCATCAATATCGTCGACAAGCTGCGCGGTTTCACCTCCGGCTACGCCGTGCCCACCTATGTCGTCGACGCTCCGGGCGGCGGCGGCAAGATCCCCGTGGGCCCCACCTATCTCATGTCGCAGGACAAAGGCAAACACGTCCTGCGCAACTACAAAGGCAAGATCTACACGTACGTCGAATAGGCGTGTCCCGCTCCGCAAGACCCTTTTCGTGCGTCTTTACCCCTTCTTTTCCTCTTTCGCAGCCCTATTATAGGTAAGAGTCCCTCTCCCGGCCGGCCCGGATTGTCCAGTTGACGCCCCGGCTCCCATCGTCTATAATAGAAACCTAACATTTTTCCTTCCAGCGGGTTAAAAAACTTACGCGTAAAAGCCTCGTTTTGCTGTCTATCACTCAACAAAGGGAGCCCCGATATGGCAACCGTCGCACCTGAACTCAAAAGGAGCCTTGTTTTTGTTTCGCACGCCCAGGCCGGCAAGACCTCCCTCATCGAGTCGCTGCTTTTCGCCGCCGGCGCCACGACGCGCAAGGGGACGATCGCCGAAGGCAACACGGTCGGCGATTACAACACGGACGAGATCGCCAAGAAGAATTCCATCAATTCGAGCGTCATGAACGCCGCCTGGAAGGGGCACGTCCTTCAGATCGTGGATACGCCGGGCTACGCCGATTTCATCGCCGACATGATCTGCGCCCTGCGCGCCGTGGACGGGGCCGTGGTCGTGGTGGATGCGACCGCCGGCATCGAGGTGGGGACCGAGCGGGCCTGGGATAAGCTGGAGGAGCGCAAGATCCCGCGCCTGCTCTTCCTGAACAAGATGGATAAGGAGAATATCGACCTGGAGGCGGTGCTCAAGGAGATCCGGGAGCGTTTCTCGCGCGGGGCGTGCCTGGTCGGCTCCGAACTGTCCCCGGAGCTCAAGGAGGCGATCGCGGAGACCGACGACGCGCTCCTCGAACAATACCTGGAGGGCAAGGAGATCGACGACGCCGTTTTCAAGAAGGCCCTCAGGAACGCCGTCCTGGAGCGCAAGATCTTCCCCGTCATCAAAGGTTCGGCCCTGACGGACGCGGGGGTCAAAGACCTTCTGGACGCGATCGTCGCGTACCTGCCGTCGCCGCTGGAGCATCCTCCCGTCGCGGGCAAAGACCCGGAATCGGGAGAGGCCAAAGAGGCCGCCTGCAGCGAAGAGCCACCCCTGTGCGCGCTGGTCTTTAAGTCGATCTCCGACCCGTTTGTCGGCCAGCTGACGGTCCTGCGCATCTTTGCGGGCAAGCTCGACGCGAATACGGGCTTTTATAACGTGAGCCGCGGCACGAAAGAGCGGGTCGGCAATCTCATGGTCCTGCAGGGCAAGGAACAGCGCGCCGTGCCTTCCGCTTCCTGCGGGGATATCGTGGCCGTGGCCAAGCTCAGAGAGACGCTCTTGGGCGATTCCCTGAGCGACGGCAAGGCCTCGATCCTGCTGCCGCCGTTCATCCTGCCCGAGCCGGTGTACTCATCGTCCATCAAGCCCAAGACGCGCTCGGACGAGGAAAAGATCTCCGAGGCCCTGGCCAAGCTGTGCGCCAGCGATCCGACCTTTCGGATCAACCGCGACGCGCAGACAAAAGAGCTCGTCATCACGGGCATGGGGGACCAGCATATCGGCGTGATGGTCAACCGCCTCAAGGAGCGCTACCATGTCGAGGTCGACATCGGCACGCCCAAGGTGCCCTATAAGGAGACGCTCAAGAAATCCGCCAAGGCGCAGGGCAAGCACAAGAAGCAGTCCGGCGGGCGCGGCCAGTACGGCGATGTGTGGCTTGAGGTGGCGCCCCTGGAGCGCGGCAAGGATTTCGAGTTCATCGACAAGATCGTCGGCGGCGCCATCCCGCGCAACTTCATCCCGTCGGTCGAAAAGGGCGTCCGCAGGGCGATGGTCGAGGGCGTGATCACGCATTTTCCGATGGTCGACGTCGCCGTGACCGCCTACGACGGGTCGTACCACGACGTCGATTCCTCCGACATCGCTTTCCAGATCGCCGGGGCGCTGGCCTTCCGCAAGGCGGCGATGGAGGCGGGCCCTATATTGCTCGAGCCCATCATGGAGATCGAGGTGACCGTTCCCGAAGAGTGCGTGGGCGCGATCCCGGCGGACCTGAACAGCCGCCGGGGGCGGGTGTTGGGCGTGGAGGCGCGCGGCAAGAACCAGACCATCCGGGCGCTGGTCCCGCTCGCGGAACTCTTCCGTTACGCCTCGGACCTGCGCTCGATGACGGGCGGCCGCGGCAGCTACACGATGCACTATATCGGCTATGAGGAAGTGCCCGGCCGGATCAGCCAGCAGATCGTTATTGACAACCCGCGCCATCACGGGCAGGAAGAGGAGTAGGCGCGATGAAGGCATGCGTGGTCGGTATTCCCGATTTCCCTTTCGGCAAGAAGCCCCTGCCCGACGGGCGCCTTAAGAAGATAGAGGAGCTCTACAAGGCCCAGAAGGTCACGACCATCCAGGTCGAGTATGTCCCGGACAAGGACCTTAAGACCGCCGACGTCATCGTTGCGCCGGCCGCGCGGAAGCTCGATCTCGTCATCATGGATATGGAGGTCCTGGAGGCGCGGCTGGAAAAGCCGCTGGAGGCGGCCGAAGAGGCGCTCCTGCGCCGCGCGCAGCAGCTTTTGGAAAAAGAGGAGTTCTTGAACGCCGCCTCTTGGAGCGAGGATGAGAAAAGGGTGCTCGTCAATGTCAACCTGGTGACGCTCAAGCCCGTCGTCTTGACCGCCGAGGGAGAGCAGGCGGACCTGCCCGCCCTGACGCGCCGCGCCTATGACGCCGCCGGCCGCATCGTCTTTTTGACCGGCGGGCCCAAGGAAGCCCGGGCCTGGGAGATACGGCGCGGCGCCACCGCCGTGGATGCCGCCGGCGCCATCCATTCCGATATCGCCCGCGGTTTCATCCGCGCCGAGGTCATGGCGTTCGACGCGCTCGTTCAGACCGGCAACGTCCATCAGGCCAAATCCTCCGGATGCCTGCGGCAAGAGAATAAAGAATACGTCGTCCAGGACGGGGACGTCGTCGAATTCAAGTTCAGCGTGTGAGCTCAGCTATAAGCACGTCTGGAACACGTATCAGGTAAAACCAAAAGCAAAACCCGAGATAATTTTTTATTGGTTTTTTAAGGATCTTACCCGTTACTTGTTGCCTGATACTTGATACGAAGATAAACAGGGAGGGCTGTCAGCCAGAGCCATGCTCAAGATCCAACGTGCACTGATCAGCGTTTCGGACAAGACGGGGATCACGGAGTTCGCCCGGGGGTTGGCGGACCGCGGGGTCGAGATCATCTCTACGGGCGGCACGGCGAAGATGCTCAAGGCCGCCGGCGTCCCCGTGGTCGAGATATCCGATTATACCGGGTTCCCGGAAATGATGGACGGCCGGGTGAAGACGCTCCATCCCAAGATCCACGGCGGACTTCTCTCGGTGCGCGACAATCCGGATCATATGCGCGAGGCCCGGGAGCACCAGATCGGGATGATCGACATGGTCGTGGTGAACCTGTATCCTTTCGAGGAAACGATCCGGCGGGAAAAAGCGACCCTGGCCGACGCGATCGAGAACATCGATATCGGCGGCCCTTCGATGCTGCGCTCGGCGGCCAAGAACTACCGGTCGGTCGCCGTCGTCCCGGACCCGAAATTCTACGGCCTCATCCATGAGGCGCTCGCCCGGCACGACGGCTGCGTTCCCGACGGGCTCCTCGAAGAGATGGCGGTCGAGGTCTTCAAATCGACCGCGCACTACGACAGCGTCATCGCCGGTTACCTGCAGAACAAGCTGGGGCGCGAGACGCCGGCGCGCCTTGCCGAGCTGCCGCAGATCTTTTCGGTCACGCTGATGCAGACGGCGTCGCTGCGCTACGGCGAGAATCCCCACCAGAAGGCGGCCCTCTACCGCCTGCCGGAGGCCCTGAGCCCGCACTTCCTCGTCAACGCCCGCCAGCTGCACGGCAAGGAGCTTTCCTTCAACAACTATCTTGATCTGAACGCCGCCCTGGCGCTCGTGCGGGAGTTCGAGCGGCCGGCGGCCTGCGTCGTCAAGCACAACAACCCCACGGGCGTCGCCGAGAATGCGCGTCTCTCGGCCGCCCTGCGTCAGGCATGGGCGACGGATCCTCTTTCCGCTTTCGGCGGCATCATCGGCTGCAACCGCGTCGTCGACGCGGCGGCGGCCCGCGTCATCCTCCAGTCCGGTTTCTGCGAGTGCGTGCTGGCGCCCGGATTTTCGGCTGAGGCCCTGACGCTGCTTAAGGCCAAGAAGAACCTGCGTCTCCTGGAGCTGCCCGTCGCGGACGCGCCGCAACGCGACCCCTTCGACTTCAAGAAGATCGACGGCGGCATCCTGATCCAGGAGGAGGATGACCGCGACTTTAAAAAAGGCGCCCTGCGCGCGGTGACGCGCCGCCGGCCGACGAAGGCGCAGAGCGCGGCGCTGCTCTTCGCCTGGAAGGTCGTGCGTCACGTCAAGTCGAACGCGATCGTCCTGGCGACGGGCACGCGGACCGTGGGGATCGGCATGGGGCAGACCAGCCGGGTCGATTCGGTCCGTCTGGCCGTGCGGCGCGCCGGCAAGCGCGCCCGGGGCGCGGTCCTGGCCAGCGACGCCTTTCTGCCCAAAGCCGACAATATCGCCGTCGCCCGGCGGGGGGGTATCGCCGCCGTCATCCAGCCCGGCGGTTCGATCGCGGACCCGGCGGTCATCCGGGCCGCGGACCGCGCGGGCATGGCCATGGTCTTTACCGGCTTCCGGCACTTCAAGCACTGACGCCTCATGACATACGACGAGGCCCGCACTTACCTGGAAGGGTTCATCGATTACGAGAAGAAGACCGCCGCGCACTACCGGACGGCCTTCAAGATCGAGCGCGTCAAAAAGCTCCTGGGCAACATCGGCGATCCCCAGGAGGCGTTCAAGGTGGTGCACGTCGCCGGGACCAAGGGGAAGGGTTCCACGAGCTGTTTCATCGCGCACATCCTGCGCGCCAACGGACTGCGCGTCGGTCTCTACACCTCGCCGCACTTGAACGATCTGCGCGAACGCATCCGCGTCCTGGACGGTTCGCACGCGACCGGCGGCGATCTGTCTGGCATGATCCTCAAGCATGAGTTCGCCGAGGTCATTGCCGGTATCCGTCCCCAGATCGATTTCTTCCGCCGCTCCTTCCAGAATTACGGCGCCCTCACTTTTTTTGAGATCCTGACGGCCGCCGCCCTGGCTTATTTCCGCGAGAAAAAGGTCGACGTCGCGGTCCTGGAGACCGGGCTCGGCGGCCGCCTCGACGCGACCAACGCCGCCCCGTCGCATGTCGCCGTCGTGACCCCCATCAGTTACGACCATGAAAAGATCCTGGGCGCGACGATGGCGGAGATCGCTTTTGAGAAAGCGGGCATCCTGAAGCCGGAGAACGCGCGCACGGCGCAGAAGGTCGGCGTGGCCGTTTGCGCGGCGCAGGAGAAGCCCGTGATGCAGGTCCTGCGGCGGCGCGCGAAGAGCGCGGGATGCCTGCTTTTCGAGATGGGCAAGGACTTTTCCTGCAAGAAGCTCTCCTCATGCCTCTCGGGGCAGGATTTCTACTATTCAGGGCTCAGCCGCGAGTCGCGCTTTTTGTCCACCCGGATGCTGGGGGCGCATCAGTTGACCAACGCCTCTCTGGCGGTCGCCGCCTGCGAGGCCCTGGGGATGCACGGCGTGGGCGTCACGACGGAGGCGATGAGCCGCGGGCTCGCCGAGGCCTATTGGCCGGGCCGCCTGGAGGTGATCCGCACCCGGCCTTTCATCATCCTGGACGGCGCGCACAACCGTGAGTCCGCGGGGTGCCTCGCCGCCTTTCTCGGGCGGGAGTTCAAGAAGATGCGCACGTGGTTCGTCCTGGGCGTCTCGCAGGACAAGGATATCCGGGGCGTCATTCAGGAGCTCGAGCCTCTCGCAGACAAGATCATTCTTACGCGTTCGGCCAATCCGCGGGCGGCAGACCCCGCCGTCCTGCACAGGGAGTACCTGCACAAAGAACCGCATGCCGTGACGGCGTCCGTCGAAGAGGCGCTCCGGATCGCCGCCAGGGATTCGCTGCCGGACGACCTGATCGTGGTCACCGGTTCCCTCTTCGTGGTCGGCGAAGCAAAGGCGTTATGGCAGGGATAGGGTGCGACGATACCATAGCGGCGGTCGCGACCGCCGCCGGGCAGGGGGCCGTGGGCATCGTGCGTGTCAGCGGTCCCGAAGCGGTGGCCATCGTCGATAAGGTCTTTTGCGCGCGCAGCCGCCGTCCCCTCGGCGCGCAGCCGAGCTTCACGGTGCGCCTGGGGTGGATCGTTCCCGATGCGGTCCGTGCCCGCCAGACGGCCGGGCGGCCCGCGGGCGCGGTGGATGAGGTGCTGGTGAGCGTCATGCGCGCGCCCAGGAGCTACACGCGCGAGGATGTCGTCGAGGTGAGCGCGCACGGCGGCCTGCGGGCGGTGGCGGCGATCCTTGATCTCATTCTCGCCGGCGGCGCGCGGCTCGCCGAGCCCGGCGAATTCACGCGCCGCGCCTTCCTGAACGGCCGCCTGGACCTGGCGCAGGCCGAGGCGGTGCTGGACGTCATCCGCGCCAAGGGGGAGCGGGCGCTTAAGAACAGCGAGCGTCAGCTGGCGGGCGAACTGTCGCGCCTCTTCGGCGATCTGCGCGCCGGGCTCCTCGGCATCCTGGCGGATATGGAAGCGGTGGTCGATTTTCCCGAAG
>JBLMXZ010000002.1:0-3299 GCA_050258015.1 Deltaproteobacteria bacterium | reverse complement strand
AATACCGACATGTTTTATCGGGACAAGACGCCGCTGTTCGAGAAAAAGAACATTGAAGAAGAGATCGAAAAACTGTACTCCAACAAGGTCTTTTTGAAGAGCGGCGCTTATATCGTGATCGAACCGACCGAGGGGTTGACGGTGATCGACGTAAATTCCGGAAAATTCCGCCGAAAAAATATCGCGCAGGAGGAGATGGCGTTTCAGGTCAATTGCGAATCGGCCCGGGAGATCGCGCGCCAGCTGAAATTGCGCGATGTCGGCGGTATCATCGTCATCGATTTCATCGATATGATGGAGGAGCGCCATCGCCGCGAGATGATCCATATCTTCCGGGCGGCGCTCGTCGATGACCGCGCCAAGACGGACATCCTGGGCATCTCGAAATTGGGCCTGGTCCAAATGACGCGCGAGCGGACCCACCGGACGCTGGAGAGCATCGCTTTTCAGGATTGCCCCATGTGCCAGGGCAAGGGAAAGGTGAAATCGACGGCTTCGCTGACGCTCAACGCCATCCGCGAGCTCAAGAATTACCTGGCACACCACAAGACCCGGCGCGCGGTGATCGAGGTGCATCCGGACGTCGCCGCAAGCCTCCAGGGGGATCATTTTATAGGATTGCGCAACGTCTCGCGCCGTTTCGGAGCGCGGATAGACGTCCACGCGAAGGCGGATATGCCGCGGGAGAAGATCGAGATCACCTCCTAGACCGGGCATTGACGCAGGCAGGGCGGTATGTTATATTTATAGACCTTCGAATGGGACCATAGACCAGGGACGTTATCTCGTCTATCGTCTATAGGCTATCGTCCTGTAATCATTAACCCAATAGACAGCAAGGAGTTACGGTATGTACGCTATTATTGAGACGGGCGGCAAGCAGGAGAGGGTGAAGGTCGGCGATGTCCTTGATATCGAACGCATCGATAGCAAGAAGGACGTGACGTTTGCGCATGTCCTTTTGGTCGCGGACGCAGACAAGGTCAGCGTGGGCGCGCCTTTCGTCAAGGGGGCCAAGGTGACGGCGTCGGTAGTGGAAGAGGTCCGCGGGCCGAAGGTCGTTTCTTTCAAGTCCCGCAGGCGCAAGAGCTCGCGCCGCACGCATGGACACCGGCAGACGTTGACCCGGATCAAAATCACCGATATCGCGCACTGAAGTTTGCGCGTGAACGAGTTGACGAGTAAGCGGGTTGAAAGACCAAGGCAGCAGACTGCTAAAAGGGCGAGATTTCGGCCTTCGAGAAGCCCGATGCGGCTTGTGAATTCGTTAACTCGATTACTCGTTAACTCGTCCAACTGAATTGCCATGTTCATTGATACGGCGAAGATATCGGTAAAGGCCGGCGACGGCGGCAACGGCTGCAATAGTTTCTTTCGGGACAACCGGGTCGAGCACGGTAAGGCCAACGGCGGCGACGGCGGCGACGGCGGCGACATCGTCTTGCGCGCCGATAAAGGCGTGTACACGCTCCTGGATTTTCAATACCGTCGTCATTTTAAGGCCGACCGGGGCGCGCACGGTTCCAGCAATAATAAGGCCGGCGCCAGGGGAGAGGATTGCTTTATTACCGTTCCTGCCGGGACGGTCGTCAAGGACGCGCAGACCGGCTGCCTTTTGCGGGACCTTGCCGTGCATGCCCAGGAGGTAGTGGTGGCGCGCGGCGGGGCGGGAGGGCGCGGGAATGCGCGCAACCGAGAAGCGACGCAGGGCGCGCCGGGCGAAGAGCGCGAACTCCTCTTCGACCTTAAGCTGATCGCGGACGTCGGGCTGCTGGGTTTCCCGAACGCCGGCAAATCGACCCTTATTTCAAAGATTTCCAACGCGACGCCCAAGATCGCCAATTATCCGTTTACCACGCGCGCCCCGCAGTTGGGGGTCGTGCGCCGTCCCGAGGACGACGAAGAGTTCATCGTGGCCGACATCCCCGGGCTTATTGCCGGCGCCCATGAAGGCCGCGGCCTCGGCGATCGTTTCCTGAAACACGTCGAACGCACCCGGGTGCTCGTGCATATCGTAGATATGGCGGGAGTGGACGGCCGGGATCCCCTGGAGGATTACGACGTCATCAACAAGGAGCTCGCGTCGTTCTCAAAGTATTTGGCGGAGAAGCCGCAAGTCCTTGTCGCCAATAAGATGGACCTGGAGGGCGCCGCGGCGAACTATGCCCGTTTCCGCCGTGTCGTGAAACGCCGGATTTTCGAGATCTCGGCCCTCAAGGGTGAAGGATTGGAGGCGCTGCTTGAAGAGATCGCAAAAAGGCTCGCAGAAAGTCGTCATTAAGGTCGGTTCGAGCCTGTTGACCGGGGGCGGCGGCACGCTTGTTTCAGAGAGCGTGCGTCTGATCGTCGACCTGGTTGCTTCGTTTTGGGCCAACGGCGACCACGCCATCCTGGTCTCGAGCGGCGCGGTGGCGTGCGGCCTGTCGGTCCTCGGTCTTAAAAAGCGGCCGGCGGACGTGGCGCAGCTGCAGGCGGCGGCAGCGGCCGGTCAGCACATCCTGATGCAAAGATATGGCGAGGAGTTCGCCCGGCACGGGCTCAGGTGCGCCCAGGTCCTGCTGACGCGCGACGACTTCATGGACCGGCGGCGCTACCTGAACGCGCGCCACACCCTCAACGCGCTGCTGCTTCACGGCCTTATCCCTATCGTCAACGAGAATGACACGGTATCCGTTGAGGAGATTCGGTTCGGCGACAACGATACGCTTTCGGCGCGCCTGGCGGTCGCGGTGCAGGCCGATCGGCTGCACATCATCACGGATACGGACGGCCTTTACCGTCAGTTCGATCCGAAGACGGGGCGTAAGAGCGATTTGATCCGCGTCGTGGAGGGGGTCACGCCGGAGATAGAGCGGGCCGCCTGCGGGACGGACAAGGCCTCTTGCGTGGGGGGGATGTCGACGAAGATCCAGGCCGCGCGTATCGCAACGCGCGCGGGGATCGGCGTGAGCATCACCGCGCCTACCCTTGCCCTTTCGCGCATCGCCTTTACTCTTCCCCTGCCGGCGGAGTTCGTGGGGACGTATTTTGTCGCGGACGCCGCGGCATGCGGCTCCAAGAGGCATTGGATCGCTTTTGAGGCATCGGTGGCCGGGAAGGTCTTTGTCGACGCCGGGGCGCGGGAAGCCCTGGTCGACAAGAATAGGAGCCTGCTGGCGCCCGGCGTGAGGGCCGTCGAGGGAGATTTCAAAAAAGGGGACGTGGTGGAGATCTGGGAGGAGAAAGGGGCCTGTTTTGCGAAAGGCAGGGTCAACTATTCCTCCCGGGAGCTCGACCTGGGCAAGCAAAAAAAGTTTCAG
>JBLMXZ010000001.1:0-17347 GCA_050258015.1 Deltaproteobacteria bacterium | reverse complement strand
GTCACGCCGGCCTCCTGAGGGCGTCCGTCGCCCTCGCGGGCAACGAGCACCGGTTGGGAGCCAACGAGGCGCCGCCCGCCATCATCTCGGTCTTCCTGGGGGACCAGTTGAGCGGCATCCTGGACACCATCGGCAAGGGCAAGGCCGAAGGGGTGAGCCGTGCCGATATCATGAACCTGGGCGTCTCGACCCTGCCGCAGGTCAACAAGGACATGACCGACAGGAACCGCACCTCGCCCTTCGCCTTCACCGGCAACAAGTTCGAGTTCCGCGCCGTCGGTTCCTCCCAGAACATCTCGACGTCCATCACGGTCATCAACACGATCGTCGCCGACGCGCTGGACGACGTGCGGGCCCGCATCGAGAAGGCCGCCAAGGGCAAGGATTTCAACTCCGCGGTCGTGGGCGTCGTCGCCGAGATCGTCAAGGAGACGAAGAAGATACGCTTTGAGGGAAACAACTATGCCCCCGAGTGGGTGGAGGAGGCCGCGCGCCGCGGTCTGCCCAACGAGCCGTCCACCGTGGGCGCCCTCGAGGCCCTGGTGTCCGCGGAGAGCATCGCGCTCTTCAAGCGTCACAACGTGTTCGTCGCCGAGGAGATCCACGCGCGCCACACCATATGGCTCGAGATGTACCTGAAGCTGTTGACGATCGAGGCGAGGACATTGAGCGAGATCGTCAACGCCAGCGTCGTGCCCAACGCGTTCGATTATCAGGGGTTGCTTGCTTCGAACCTGCGGCATATGACCGTCCTGGAAGAGAAGGCGGGCGTGGCCTTTGATGACGCCGCGCTCGAAGACCAGAAGAAACATCTGGCCGAGATAACGCAGATGATCTATTACGTGCGCAAGAACACACAGAAGATGCTCGCGTTCCTCGAAGAGACGGCCGGCCTCGCAGAGGAAGAGAAGGCCCGCCGGTATTATGGCGAGCTGCGCCCCATGATGGAACATATCCGCAAGCATTCGGATCTCCTGGAAGGCGTCATCTCGGACGAGCATTGGGACCTTCCCAAGTACCGCGAGATGCTGTTTGTGAAGTGAAAAACGGAGGACAGAAGGCAGAGGAGGAAATATTTGCCGGTTTTTTGGGTTTTTGATTTTTCCGTCTTCTGATTTCTGGCATCCGTCTTCTGGTTTACGATGAAGAATTTTACATTTGACTTCAACAATATGATGGCGCATAACATCGGCAGCCGGCACGGCATCCGCCCCTGCGATCTGCGCTCTCTTCGCGGGGCCGTATCCCGGGCGCACCGGCACCTGGTCTTCCTCAAAAAAGACCGCGCCAGCCGGATGAACAACAGCGTCGCGTGGCTCACCCTGCCGTACCAGCGGCCCGGGGAGTATGCGGCCGTCGAAAGACTGGGCCGCCGGATCGCGCGGCGCTACGAGAACGTCGTCTCGCTGGGCATCGGCGGGTCCTATCTGGGCCTCAAGGCCGCCCAGCAGGCCCTGGCCGAGCCGTATCACAACGAGTTCGCCGCGTCCCGCGGCGGCCGGCCGCGCATCTATTTCGAGGGCAACAACCTCGACCCGACGCCGCTGGCGGTCCTCCTTAAGAACCTGGATCCCAAAAAGACCTTCGTGGTCGTCATTTCGAAGTCCGGGGAGACGACCGAGACCAAGGCGGCCTTCGACGTGGTGAGCGCCTGGCTGAAGAAGCGCGTCGGGCCGCGTTACGGCCGCCAGATCTTCGCTATCACCGACCCTTCTTCGGGCGCCCTGCGCCGCCGGGTGGACGCGGAACAGGGGAAAGACCCCCTGAGTTTCCGCAACGCGCCCCTCTTGCCGGGCGTGGGCGGCCGGTATTCCGAGTTCAATATGGGGCTCCTGCATTTGGCCCTTATCGGCGCGCCGATCGGCGAGGTCCTCGCCGGCGCCCGCGCCATGGCGGCGTCCTGCGCGTCGGCAACGCTCATGAAGAACCCCGCCTACCTCTACGGGGCCCTGCAGTATCTGGCCTACAGGAAGAAGGGCAAGCCCATCGGCATCCTGATGCCTTTTACGGAGCTCCTGACCGGAACCGCCGAGTGGTACTGTCAGCTTTTGGCGGAGAGCACCGGCAAGAAATACGGCCGGCGCATCCGGCTGCAGCCGGGCGGCGCCGAAGTGTGGGAGGCGGACCGGGCCCGCATCGTCCATGCCGGCCGCACGCCGGTCGCGACCCGCGGCACCACGGACCTGCACTCCCTCCAGCAGAACAACGTCGAGGGGGAGAACGATAAGACGGTCACGATGATCCGCGTCCGCTCTTTCGGCCGCGACGTGACCGTTCCCTCCAGCGGCGATTTTCTGGCGGGGCACACGCTTTCTTCGCTTCTGGGTCTGGCCCAGGAGGCCACGGCCTGGGCGCTCGCGCGGGCCGAGCGCCCGAACTGCACGATCACGATAGACCGGCTCACGCCTTTTGCCTGGGGGGCGCTGCTTTTCTTCTTCGAGCTCGCCACCGCCTTCGAGGGCGAGCTCCTGAACGTCCACGCCTTCGACCAGCCGGGCGTCGAAAGCTACAAGAAATACATGTATCACAAGCTCAAAAAGCCGGGCGTCTCCCCGGATGTCGCCGCCGAGATCGAGAAGCACCCCATCAGGGCGGATGCGCGCTTCGTTCTTTAGACCGGAGGAAGGCCGATGACGAGAGAGGTCCTGTGTCTCATCCTGGGGGGCGGCCGCGGGACGCGGCTGTACCCGTTGACGCGCGATCGGGCCAAACCCGCGGTGCCGCTCTTCGGCAAGTACCGCCTTATCGATATCCCCGTCAGCAACTGCATCAATTCCGGCTTCACCAAGATCAATATCCTCACGCAGTTCAATTCCGAATCCCTCAACAAGCACATCGCCCGCACCTACAGGTTCGACAAGTTCACCCAGGGGTTCGTCGATATCCTTGCCGCCGACCAGACCATGGAGGCCGCCGACTGGTTCCAGGGGCCGGCGGACGCGGTGCGCCGGTGCCTCAAGCACTTCAACAACCCGCGCATACGGGATATCTGCATCCTTTCGGGCGACCAGCTCTATAAGATGGACCTCTTCAAGATGTTCTCCTTCCACAGGGAGCGCAACGCCGAGATCACCATCGCCTGCAATCTCCTTGCCCCGGAGCAGATCGCGCCTTTCGGCATCGTGGGGACGGACGACCGCGGCCGCATCACGGCCTTCGTCGAGAAGCCGCGGGACAAAGCCCAGGTCGCGTCTCTTGCCGTCACTCGCGACGGGCGCGAGCGCTTCCTGTGCTCGATGGGCATCTATTTTTTCAGGAAAGAGACCCTTGTCGACGTCCTGACGAAGAACAGGAAACCCGATTTCGGCAGGGAGATCATCCCGGATTCCATCAAGGCGCATGCCGTCTTCGCCTATCCTTTCGACGGCTACTGGCGCGACATCGGCACGATCGGCTCTTTTTACGAGGAAAACCTCGCTTTGACCCGGCCCGTGCCGCCCCTGGACCTTTTCGAAGAGAACTGGCAGATCTTCACGCGCTCCCGTTCCCTGCCGCCGGCCAAGATGGCGGATGCCCGGATCTCTTCGAGCATCGTCTGCACCGGCGCGATCATCGACGCGGCCACGATCGCCAACTCCATTATCGGCCTGCGCGCGCGCATCGGGCGCGGTACGAACATCCGGGACTCCATCGTCATGGGCGCGGATTACTACGAGCCCGAGGCGGACCGTCCGCCGGTAGCGATGGGTATCGGAGAGGGCTGCACGATCAGGAAGGCCATCCTCGACAAGAACGTGCGCATCGGCGACGGCGTGACCATCGTCAACGCGCAGGGGATAAAAGAGACGCAGGCGCAGCAGTACGTCATCCGTGACGGGATCGTGATCGTCTACAAGAACGCCGTCATCCCGTCGGGGACGGTGATTTAGGAGTCGAGAGCACAAGGCAACGGGGATCAGGGAACACTAAACACTGAACAGGGAACAAAAAACATATATTTCGTCGGCTTGGGGTCCCGGTTTTGGTCAGAAGATCTTGTTTTGTATTTCCTGATTACGGGTCACTGTTTACTGTTCACGGGATACTAAAAAAGGAGGGGGATATGCCTTTTCTGATCGTGCTCCTGCTATTGGCGTTACTGGCCGTCATCTGGTTCTTCTTGACCTACAACCGGCTGGTCACGATGCGGGTCCGGGTGGAGAACTCCTGGTCCCAGATCGACGTCCAGCTCAAGCGCCGGCACGATCTTATCCCCAATCTGGTCGAGACGGTCAAAGGCTACATGCAGCACGAGCGCCAGACGCTCGAGAACGTCATCAAGGCCCGCACGCAGGCCATCGACGCCAAGGGGCTCAAGGACAAGGCCGAGGCGGAGAATTTCCTTTCCCAGACCCTGCGGTCGCTCTTCGCGGTCGTGGAGCGCTATCCGGACCTCAAGGCCAACCAGAACGCCCTCAAGCTCCAGGAGGAGCTGACCTCGACGGAGAACAAGATCGGCTTCGCCCGCCAGTATTACAACGATGAGACCGGCCGGTACAACACGCTCATCCAGATGGTGCCGGTGAACGTCGTGGCCGGCGCGGCGGGCTTCAAGCCCCGGGACTTCTTCGAGGTGAGCGACGCCGCCCAGCGCGAAGCCCCCCAGGTAAAGTTCTAAGCTCCTGCACGCGGCTCAGAGCTCCTGAGCTCGTAAGGAAGAGCGAAGGGCATAAGCGTAGTCTGGACAAGGAGCTGGCACCCCCGGGGGTCCGAAGGCTCTTTTCCGGGTTTTGCTTACGAGCTTGGGAGCTCACGAGCTCGGAGCTGAATAAGGAGCTCAGGAGCCAGGAGCTAAATCATGCCCTTCTCATTCATCGACATAGAGGAGAGGAAGACCCGCGTCATCGGCGTGCTTCTTTGTGTCGTCATCGCTTTTTATTTCGTCACCGCGTATCTCATCGTTCTGGTCGTCAGGAACTCCGTCTTTTCGGATCCGATGCGGGGATTCGCCCTGCCGACGGGCGCCGAGACGCTCACCGCCTTCGGCATCGCGCTCCTCGTCGGCCTCATCCACTGGTCGACGTCGACGGGCAACATGATCAACCGCCTGTCGGTCACGGTGGGCGCCGCCGACCTCGACCCCAAGGACACCTACCACCAGATGTTCAGGAACGTGGTGGACGAGGTGAGCGTCGCCATCGGCGGCAGGCCCATCCGGGCGATGATCATCCCGACGGTCGCCTGCAACGCGTTCGCCCTGGAGGATTTTGCCGGCCGGGCGGTCATCGGCGTGACGGAAGGGCTGTTGACGCGGCTTGATCGCGCCCAGCTCGAGGCGGTCGTCGGCCACGAGGCGGGGCACATCATCAACGGCGACTGCCTGACGACGAGCGTGACCTGCTCGCTCGCCGAGCTCTACGAGGAGGTCCTCAACAAGATCAACAAGGGGTTCCGGCAGGCGCGCGGCCGCGGCGGCCTGCTCCTCCTTCTTCTCATGCTGGTCATGGGCACGATGAAGTTTTTAAGCGCCCTGCTGCGTTATTTCATCTCGCGGCAGAAAGAGTACCGCGCGGATGCCACGAGCGTTCGGTTGACGCGCGACCCCTTGAGCCTTGCCGAGGCGCTGTATCTCATCTCGCGCAACTGGCGCGGCATGGGCGCGGAGGGTGAACGCATGGAGTCCATCTTCATCATGAGCCCCGGCGTGGGGGCGTTCGACGAAAAGGAGGGGGTGCTCGCGGACCTTTTTTCGACCCACCCGCCGATCGCGGCGCGCATCCGCGTCCTCACCGACATGGCGCACACCGACTCCAAGACGCTCGAGGAGAACATGAAGAACTTCCACTGGGTCTCGCCGGTGGCCAAGCCCATCGTCCGCGCCGGGGAAGAGGGGAAGGCGGAGGACGCGGACAAGAAGTGGATGGTCTTTAACGGCGCGCAGAAGTGGCAGGGGCCTTACGGTCTTGAGGAGCTCGGCCGGCTGGCCTTCCTGACGCCGGACTCCTGGGTGTGCCCCCAGGGGGAACAGGGCGTGCGGCATGCCTACGAGAGCGCGGCGTTGATGCCCCTTTTCGGCGGGGAGGCCAGGCCGGAGGAGGGCGCGCATCCCTGCCCGCATTGCCGCGCGGGGCTTACCGATATCAATTACGAGGGCGTGCCCGCTCTGCGCTGCGCCTATTGCGAGGGCATCTTCGTCGCGGACGCCGGCGTCTCGCGGATCCTTTTTCGCCGGGACATGACGTTCTCCGAGGACGTGGTGCGCCTTGCCGAGGCGGCCGTCAAGCAGAAAGACCTCTTCCAGCAGGGGCGCATCCGTGCCAAGCACGAGAACCCCTTCATCCTGACGTGCCCCCAGTGCGGCAACAAGATGCGGCGCCAGTTCTTCGTTTACTCCTATCCTGTCGAGATCGACCGCTGCATCTCCTGCGGCGGCCTGTGGTTCGACAAGACGGAGCTCGAGGTCCTGCAATATATCTACGAGCACAAGGACAAGTTTTTCGACGGGGAGGGGTTCTGACATGGGCCTGACGGACAAGCAGAAGACCTTGGGGCTTTACGCGCTGCACTTTCTGCCGGCCGTGCCGTTCATCGCGGTCGGGTTCCTGGTCTCCTGGCAGCAGGGGCAGATGGTCCGGCGCGCTTACGGCCCGCCGTCGTGGGAGGCGGTCAAGGACCTCATCCTCGTGTTTAAGTTCTTCGTCGTCATCCCCCTGCTCGTCCTGGTCGCCGCGTATTTCCTGTGCCGCCGGCTCAAAAGGAGGGGGGAGCGGGCGCTGCTCGTCTACGGGGCCTGGATCGTCCTGGCAACGTCCTTTTCGTTTCTGGGCGCGATCTCCTGCGAAGGCGTGACCACGGGGCTGGCGGGCGGCGCGATCCGGCCGCTGGAGCTTTTTAAGGATCTCCTTCCCTCCACGCTCTATTTTCTCGCGTGGTTCCAGGCCTTTATCGTTCCCTGGGTCCTTTTGTTCCTCTACGCGATGAAGCGCTTTCCCTGGTTTTTCAAGCCTCCCTCTGTCGAGGCCCGGATCCTCACGAGCGTGCCGTATGACCGGCCGGGCGTCACGGTGCCGGGGGCCTTGCCGCGGCCGTGGAAGAAGAGGAAGACACGATGACGCAGACGCAAGACCGGATGGCGCGGACATGAAAAGAAAAAGGATCCTTGTGCTGGGGCTCGTTCTTCTTCTGGCCGGATGCGTCCGCGCGGTCCGCCTGCCGTTCTTCATGAAGGACGGGCTGTATCTGCGCTATAAGCTGACGTCTTCGGACGTCCCGCAGTACTACACGTATACCTTCAGGCAGGTCGACGACAAGAAGTATCAGATGACCCTGGAGAGCGAGCAGGGGCGCCAGACGCGCTATGTGCAGCCCGATTTCAGCGATTTCGACCAGCCGCTCATGGGCGGGGTCGTATCCGGGCCGGCCGGCGGGAACCTGTGGCTGCCTCCGCATCTGCTCAGGGCGGATGCCGTCGAGGGGTGGAGTGTCGCGGGCGAGACGACGAAAAAGGGCTACTCCGTTTACAGGGTCACGGCCGGCGGGGGGAACGTCGGTTATTATGAAAAGAAGACCGGTTTTCAGATCGCCTTCGAGAATGCGGCCGTCCGTCCGGCGGTTTACGTCGAACTGGTGAAGACCAACGCCGCCGGCCTGGAGAAAAAGGATTAGGGATGCGGGGCTAAGGATGCGCATGCGCTTTCTCGCGGTCGCGCTTTTTGTTTTCGGGTTCCCGCTGTTCGGCGGGGGGAGCCGTGCTTCGGCCGCGGATCCCGATGAGATAACGTTTCCGGCAGTGCGGACCGAGAGCGGCCGTTCCCTGATGCACGCGCTCGCGGACCGCAGGAGCACCCGCGCCTTCAGCCCGAAGGAGCTTGCGTCCGAGGTCCTCGGCGACCTCTTGTGGGCGGCCGACGGCGTCAACCGGCGCGACTCGGGCAGGCGGACCGCGCCCAGCGCCCGGAACATGCAGGAGATCGAGATATATGCCGCGACGGCCCGGGGGTTGTATCTCTATGACCCTGCCGGGCATCGCCTGGTCCGGGTCCTCGCCGAGGATATCAGGCCCGCCGTCAGCCGCGAGGGGTTCGCGCAGAACGCCCCGGTGACCCTTATCTACGTGGCGGACCATCGCAAAATGACGGGGACGACCGTCGATGAGAAGGAATTTTACGGCGCGACGGATGCCGCGTTCATCAGCCAGAACGTCTATCTCTATTGCGCCTCCGAGGGGTTGGCGACCGTCGTTCTGGGGTCGTTCAACAGGCTCGATCTGACCCGGGCCATGCGCCTGGACGCCGCCGAGACCGTTGTCCTGGCCCAGCCCGTGGGATACGCGCAATAGGAACGGATGCGAAAGAGAGGAAGGGCGCGCATGCGCATTCTCAAAAAGATAGGGATCGTGTTCGTCGTCGTGTGTCTTCTCGCGGCCGCGGCGCTCGCCGTTTTCATCGCGACTTTCAGGGTCGATCGTTTCAAGCCCGGGATCCTGCGGCAGGCCAAGGCGGCCCTGGGCCGGGACGTAAATTTTCAAGACGCGAAGCTGGCGTTTTCCTGGACGCAAGGGGTCCATCTGGACATCATGGGGCTCGCCGTCGCCGAAGACCCCGCTTTCGGCAGCGGCGATCTCCTGGACGTCGGGAAGGTCTCCGTCGGGGTCGATGTCCTGGGCTACCTGATGCGCAAAAGGGTCGATGTCTCCGATATCCGGATCGTGTCCCCGCGCCTGTCGGTCATCCGCCAGAAAGACGGCAGCCTGAACGTGACGGCCATGGGACAGGCCGCCGGCCAGGGGCAACGCGCGCCCGGCGCGCAGGCCGCGCCGGGGGGCGCTTCTTTGGCCGCGCCGGCCCTGCTCATTTCTTCGCTCACCGTCACCGACGGCACCGTCCTGTATGTGGATCGTTCTTTCGAGCCGCCGCTGCGGCTGGAAGCCGCCCAGGTGGGCATCTCCATGGGCCGCGTCTCCCTGACGCAGCCTTTCCCTTTTTCCGTCGAGGCGGCGGTCTTGAGCGCCTCCCGGAACGTCCGGGCGCAGGGGCAGGCGCAACTGGACCTCAAGGCACGGCAGGTAACGGTCTCCGGGGGGAGCGCGGACCTTGATCTCTCCGCCGTGCTTCTCGAGAATATCCCGCAGGCTTTTCCGATGGCGCAGGACGCGGTCCTGCCCACACGGCTCGCGGGAAAGGCCGAGATACGGCAGGCGCGCCTGACGGCGGGTCCCCAGGGGGTTACGGACCTGGCGGCGGACATCGCCCTGAAGGATGGCTTGCTTCAACTTGAGGACGTGGCGGTGCCGTTCAGGGACATAAGCGCCGACGCTTCCCTTACGGCTTCCCGGGTCGTCATCAGGAAGATCGCCGCGTCCCTCGGCTCGGGCGCGCTGTATGCTTCGGGTACCCTGCAGGACTATCTTTCCGATCCGGTCTTCGATATGACCGCCGGCGCGCGCGGCCTCAAGATCCAGGAGCTCTTGACCCCCGACCGGTCTTCGCTGCGCATGGAGGGCGAAGCGACGGGGGAGATGCAGGTGCAGGGCCGCGGCCCGGGGCCGCAGGTCTTCTCCACCCTGGCGGGGCAGGGCAAGGTTTCCCTCCTCGCCGCCCGCTTCAAGGGCGTCAACGTGCTGCGCCGCGTCCTGGACAAGATCGCGGTGTTCCCGCGCCTGGCGCAAAAAATGGAGGAGAGCCTGCCGCCGCGCTATAAAGAAAAGCTGGAGGAGCCCGACACGGCCCTGTCGGACACAAGCCTTTCTTTTCGGGTCGATAAAGGGCGCATCCTGGCGCCCGACGCGAAGGTGGGCACGGACAGCTTTGAGTTCTCCGGCCGGGCCGAGGCCGGTTTCGACACGACCTTTGCCGTGACGGGCGCTTTCGTGATCCCGCCGGACCTCTCGGCGGCCATGGCCGCCGCGGTGCCCGAGCTGGCCTATCTTCAAGACACGCAGGGCCGGATAGACTTCCCCGTCAAGGTCGCCGGCAACGCGGCGCAGATGAGCGCCAGCGTGGACGGTGAGTATATCGCGAAACAGCTCGTGGCCAACCAGGCCAGGGTCCAGCTCTTGAAGGTCATCGACAAAGCCATCGGCAGGCAGGGGCCCGCCGCGCCTTCCGCTGAGCAGGCCGCCTCGGCCGGGCCCGATACCGCATCGGCCGGGCAGGAGGAACGGGTGTCCTCTCCCGCGGAGGAGCTCGTGGGCGGCGTCCTGGACGCGATCTTCAAAACAAAGGAAGAGAAGGTGCCCGATGCTGCTCAATAAGGTAGGCCGTTTCCTGAAGAGGGACCTGTGGCGGATCCGGACCAAGGACCTGCCGCGTTCGCACGCGTTCTTCATCTCCCCCCTGCGCGTGGTGATGCTTGCCTTCCGGGGGTTCGACGAGGACAAGTGCCAGCTGCGCGCTTCGGCGTTGACGTTCTATACGCTGTTGTCCATGGTGCCCGTCGCGGCCATGGCCTTCGGCATCGCCAAGGGCTTCAACTTCCAGGACAACCTGCAGAAGCTCATCCTCGAGCGTCTCGAGGGACAGGAGGAGGTCGCCACCCAGATCATCGGTTTTGCCAATAATCTCCTGAACAACACGAGCAGCGGCCTCATCGCCGGCATCGGGGTCGCGATCCTCTTCTGGACCGTGATCAAGGTCCTGGGCAATATCGAGGCGTCGTTCAACGATATCTGGGGGGTCAAGAAGTCCCGGACCATGATGCGCAAGTTCGCCGATTACCTGTCCGTCATGCTCATCGCGCCGCTTTTGCTGATCGTCTCCAGCAGCGCGACGATCTTCGTCGCCACGCAGGTGAAGCTCCTGGTGGCGAAGATGGCGCTCTTGGGCGCCGTGGCGCCGCTCATCCTTCTTCTGCTCAAGCTCCTGCCTTTCGTGGTGATATGGGTGCTGTTCACCTTCGTCTATGTCTTCATGCCCAACACGAAAGTGGATTTCAAGGCCGGACTCCTGGGAGGCATCACGGCGGGGACCATCTACCAGATAGCGCAGTGGGCCTACGTCACCTTTCAGATCGGCGCCAGCAAGTACGGCGCCATTTACGGCAGTTTCGCCGCGCTGCCGCTGTTCCTGGTATGGCTTCAGATAAGCTGGCTCATCGTCCTGCTGGGGGCCGAGGTGTCCTTCGCCTATCAGAACGTGGAGACCTACAGTTTCGAGCCCGACTGCCTGGAGATAAGCTATTCCTTCAAGAGGCTGCTGACGCTGCGCATTATGTGCCTGGCGGCGAAACGGTTCTGCAGCGGCGAACCGCCGTTGACGGCCGGGGAGTTCACCCATGTCCTCGATATCCCCATCCGCCTGGTCCGCCAGATCCTTTTTGAGCTCGTGGCCGCGGGCCTCTTCGCCGAGGTGGCCCCCAGGGAGGACAAGGAGAGGACCTTCCAGCCTTCGCGGTGCGTGGAAGGGTTGACCCTGGGCGACGTGATGTGCATGCTGGAGGAGAAGGGCTCCACCGCCATCCCGGTCCATGATTCCGCGGAACTGCGGAAGCTGCGCGAGAGCCTCGCGGCGTTCGAGCAGACCATCAAGGCATCCGCGGCCAATGTCCGGCTGGTGGATGTTTAAGGGGAAGGCGCGAAAGGCGTTGTCGAGAGGAGGGCCCGGCACTTTCCTGCCGGGCCTTTTCTTTTATGACCTTTATAAGGGGGTTCCCTTTGACACGGCCCCTGTTTTGTGCCATAATTTGGCTGTTCTGCGGTACTTTTGGTTAAAATCGGTTAATTTGGGAGACCCGTATGACCGATAATAAGATATTGACCACCAAAGAGTTAGCTTCCTATCTGAAGCTGAACGAGAAGACGGTCATCAAGATGGCACAGTCCGGCGAGCTGCCCGGCTTTAAGGTCGGCAACCAGTGGCGTTTCTACCTTTCCACCATCGACGAATACCTCCAGGATAAGATCGTCATCCAGCCGGCGCGCGGCGCCGGCGGCGTGATGGGGTCCCAGAGCGTGGACATCCCGCTGTCGCGGCTGACGGACAGGGCGCGCATCATCCTGGACCTAAAGTCCGAAGAAGCGGACGGGGTGCTCTTCGAGCTCGCCGAAAAGGCCCATGTGACGGGGATCGCGAGCTCCACGGAACGCCTCCTGATGCAGCTGAAGAACCGCGAACAGATGCTCAGCACCGCGGTCGGCAACGGCGTGGCCATCCCGCACCCGCGCAATCCCAGCGATGAGCTCTTTCATGAGACCGGCGTCATCATCGGCCGTTCCCGCGGCGGCGTGGGCTTCAACGCGCCGGACGGCCGGCAGGTGCATCTTTTTTTCCTTATCTGCGCCACGGACGTCATCCGGCACCTGAACCTCCTGGCGAAGGTGGCCGGCCTCATGGGCTCCGCGGCTGTCCGCAGGGGTTTTTTGGAGGCGGCGACGTGCGAGGCGATCATGCGGCTCCTGCTGGAGGCGGAGCGGACGCAGATGCTTTCTTCGAAGGGATCCGCCTGAAACAGGGGCGCGGCACGCAAAAGAGGAGGGCACCATGAGCGATTTTGCACTTTCGATGGCCTGGATAGCGGGGGCGCTCGTCGCGGGTGTCGTCCTGGATCTTGTCGTCCGGTTCCTGGCCCGGCGTCTCGACATGGTCCTGCGTTCGGCCGACCTGGAGATCATCCTGAAGCAGCTCAGGGGGCCGCTGCACTTTTTGATACCGGCTTTGTGCGTCATGGCGGTCCTGCCCCTGGTGTCCCTGCGCGACGCCGCCCGGACGGTCCTCGGTTACGCCGTCAATCTGTGGGTCATCGCTTCCATAGGGACCTTGCTTCTTAAGATCAGCGCTGCGGTCCGCGACATCATCCTGAGCCGTTTCGATATCTCGGTCCGGGACAACCTGGAGGCGCGCCGGGTCACGACGCAGATGCGCGTCATCCAGCGCATGATCGCGGCGGCCATCATCGTCCTGACGCTCGCCTTCATGCTGATGGTCTTCCCCCGCATCCGCCAGATAGGCGTCAGCCTGCTCGCCTCCGCCGGCATCCTCGGTATCGTCCTCGGCTTTGCCGCGCAGAAGACCCTCGGCAACTTCATCGCCGGCATCCAGATAGCTCTCGCCCAGCCGATACGCATCGACGACGTCGTCATCGTCGAGGGGGAGTGGGGATGGATCGAGGAGATCGCCCTCACCTATGTCGTCGTGCGCATCTGGGACCTGCGGCGCCTGGTCGTGCCCATCTCGTATTTCGTCGAAAAGCCCTTCCAGAACTGGACGCGGGTCTCCGCGGACATCCTGGGCAGCGTCTTCCTCTATGCCGACTATACCGTTCCCGTCGCGGCGCTGCGCGAGGAGTTGACGCGGCTGCTTACCCAAAATCCCCGCTGGGACAGGAAGGTCAACGTCCTGCAGGTCACCGAGCTTAAGGAGCGCACCGTCGAGTTGCGCGCCCTGATGAGCGCCGCGGATTCGCCCACCGCGTGGGACCTGCGCTGCGAGGTGAGGGAGGGGCTCCTGCGGTTCCTGCAGGAGAAATACCCTCAAGCGCTGCCGCGCACGCGCGTGGAGCTCGACAGGGACGGCGCCGCCCCTCCCCGGACCTAGCCCCCGGTAGAAAGAAGTCCATAAAAGGAAGAACCTTCCTCTGGGGCGTCCGGGGCCGTCCTGCCACAATAAAATGAATTGGGGACCGGTTAGGAGAAAAATATGGGCCTTCTTTCGCTGCTCTTCCATGATCCGGTGTCTTTTGCGCTGCTGATCGTGCCGCTTTTGTACTCCATCATCGCGCACGAGCTGGCGCACGGGGTGGTGGCTTTGTGGTTCGGGGACGATACGGCCAAGCGCGCCGGCCGGCTCTCCCTCAATCCGCTGGTCCACCTGGACCCCATCGGCACGCTCGCGCTCTTCCTCGTCGGGTTCGGCTGGGCCCGGCCCGTCCCGGTGAACTATTACAGGCTCCAGGGGTCGCGGCTGGCCTTCTCGGCCGTCGCGTTGGCGGGGGTGGCGACCAATATCCTTATCGCGACGCTGGCGATCTTCCTGCTGCAGACCCTGCCCGGCGCGGGGAAGACGGAACTCGGCTCGGCCCTGTCCGTGGTGGCGACGATCAACATCATCCTGGGGTCTTTTAACCTTATTCCCATCCCGCCGCTGGACGGCTCGCGTGTCGTCATGGCGCTGCTCCCCGACGAGCTTTCCCGCGGTTTCGCGCGGCTGGAGCCCTACGGCTTTTTCATCATCGTTTTCCTTCTCTTCACGGGATGGATGTATCCGGCGATCGATTTCATGGAGCGGCTCATCTACGGCTTTATCTCGCTGATGCTGGGGCATGTCTAAAAGAGAGGTGGCGATGAGACGGGTTGTGTTTTTTGCCATGGCGCTGGCGGCCGCGTCCCTCGGCGCGCCGGACGGTCGGGCGCAGGAGGCCGTGCCGGAGCATGAGTTGCTGCGGACCGAAGGCGAGGTGACGAAGGTCGATTGGGTCGCCAATGCCGTCGCCGTCAGCGGCCTCGATGGAGAGATAGTCTTCGACCTCACCCCCAAGACCGTGGTGCTGGCCCAGACGGAGCAGGTCTTTCTGACCGAGCTGAGGGAGGGCCAGCACGTCGAGGTGTATTATTTCAACAAGCCCGATGGGGCGTCCGAAGCGGTGAGGATCGTTATCATCACGCCCGTTCTGTAGGGCGGACGCGGACCGGGAAAAAGGAGGGTGTCATGAAAAGACGCATAGCGGGTATCCTGGTGGCGCTTTTTCTGGCGTCGGGCGTTCCTGCCTTTGCCCAGCAGCAGAAGGGGGCGAGCGCGGCGGCCTATGAGCATGCCAGCGACCAGTCGGTCTTCAACAGGGTGGGGGATTGGTTCGCCACCGTCGGCAAGTCCGATCAGGAGAAGCAGCAGGTCCTGGCCGAGAGAAAGGCCAGGCGGACCGCCGACAAGATGAAGAAGGAAGCCGCCCAAAGGAAGCAAGAGGGGGAGAAGAGGGCCAAAGAGGCCCGCGCGGCGGCGGACAAGAAGATGAGGGAGATAGAGAAGAACGCCCATGCCCAGAAGAATAAGATGAACAAGAAGATGGGCAATTAGGCATGGACGGAGCGCGCGCGCGGGTGAGGGGGATCGTCCGGGCCCTGCGCAAGGCCTATCCGCACAGCCGTTCGGCCCTGCGCTTCAGGACGCCGCTCGAGATACTGGTGGCGACGATCCTCTCCGCCCAGTGCACGGACAAGCTGGTCAACACGATAACGCCCGGGCTTTTCGGTAAGTACAAAAGCGCCCGCGATTTCGCCCGCGCGCGGCAGGCGGTGCTGGAGCGCGAGATCCACTCGACGGGGTTTTACAGGAATAAGGCCAGGAACATCATCGCGGCGGCCGGGATGATCGTCGCGAAGTTCGGCGGGCGGGTGCCCGATACGATGGAGGACCTGGTTTCCCTGCCGGGCGTGGCCCGCAAGACGGCCAACATCGTGCTCTCCAGCGCCTTCAAGAAAGCCGAGGGCATCGCGGTCGATACCCACGTCGGGCGGCTCGCGCAGAGGCTGGGCCTGAGCGGCCGCCATGATCCCGAAAAGATCGAGCAAGACCTTTTGCGGGTCGTGCCGAGAAAGGACTGGCTCGATTTCAATTATATGCTCGTCAGTCACGGCCGGGCGGTGTGCATCGCCAGGATGCCGAAGTGCCCCGCGTGTTGTCTCCGGCGCCTGTGTCCGAGCGCCCGGCAGTTCTACCCCGATCTCAAGACAGGATAGAGGTGCGGGTCATGGTCGTCAGCGCGTGCGGGATGACGCATGCCGGGCTCCGCAGGGGCGACAACGAGGACTTCTTCCTGATGGAAGAAGAGGTCGGTTTGTTCGCCGTGGCGGACGGCCTGGGAGGGGAGCCGGGGGGCGAGATAGCCAGCCGCGCGGCGGCGGAAAGCGTTGGGGCCTATTTTGCCCAGCTGCGGCGCAGGCAGCCGCGGCTCGTGACGAGCAAGATGATAGACGCGGCGGTGGACAGGGCCCACAAGGCGGTCGTGGACGCCGCGCGGTCCGTGGCCGGCGGCAGGGCGGGCACCACCCTCGTCTTCGCCCTGAGGCAGCCTTCCTATTTCTGGGTGGCGAATGTCGGGGATTCGCGGTGTTATCTGGTCCGCGACGGCGCGGCCGTCCCCGTGACACAGGACCATTCGCTCGTCGCCCGGATGGTGGAGAAGGGCAAGATCACGCCGGAGGAAGCCCGGGTGCATCCTCTGCGCAATATCGTCACGCGGTCGCTGGGCATAGACATAGGCGGGGGATGCCACAAAAAGAGGCTGGCCGTCCGGCAGGGGGACAGGCTTATCCTGTGCAGCGACGGCCTGTGGGAGATGCTCACCGACGCTGAGATCGGCGCGATCGCGGCGGGAGCGCGGGACGTCAAGAGGGTGTGCACGGACTTGATCGACGCGGCCAACGCCGCCGGCGGCCGCGACAACGTCACGGTCGTCGCCCTCTTCCTGGGAACGTAAGTTAGCGTCCGTGTCGCGCCTGCGCCGGCGGACGCGGGAAAATGACCGGGCCGGGACATACCCGAGCCGGTCTTTTTTTATGCCTGCGGAGGCGAATGCCTTGCCCCTCGGCGCCGCCCGGAGTATAATGCTGCGATACTGTGCGCCGATCGCCGAAGGACGCCCTGCGCGGTAAAGATCATGTCCGTAAAAACATCGCTTATATCCCCCGAGATCAAGGAGATCCTGGCCGCGCCGGATAAGGCCGTGAAGCTGAGGGAGGCCTTTGCCGACTTCCACCCCCGGGATATCTTCGTCCTGTGCGAGGACCTCGCCCCCGAGGAGAACGCCGAGATCGTCATGGCGCTCGGCCGGCCCCGGGGTATCGATTTTTTCCAGGAGTTCAAGATCCGCGCGAAGCGCGAGATCTTCCGGCACTTCTCCAAGGAGTGGATGGGCCGCGTCGTGGAGGAGATGGACCCGGACGAGCGCGCGGACTTCATCAAGGCCCTGCCCAAGGAGCGCGCGGACGAGCTCCTGCCCCTGGTGGCGCAGGCCCAGCGCAACGACATCAAGCGGCTCATGCAGTACGCGGAGGGGACCGCCGGCTCGATCCTCACCACCGAATACGCTTCGGTCACCCCGGAGCTGACGGTCAAGCAGGCCCTGGAGAGCCTCAAGCTGCAGGCGTTCAACCGGGAGACCATCTACTCCGTTTACGTCATCGACAAGGACCGCGTCCTGCTGGGGTATGTGTCGCTTAAGGACATCCTGGTCGCGGAGGCCGCCAGGGCCATCCGCGAGATCATGCATCCTCACGTCATCAGCGCGCGCGTCGATGAGGACAAGGAGGCCGTGGCGAAGAAGCTCTCGGATTACGACCTGCTGGCCGTCCCCATCGTCGACGCCGTGAATAAGCTGGTCGGTATCGTGACCGTCGACGACGTGGTCGACGTCATCGTCCAGGAGTCCACCGAGGACATCTACCGGTACGGCGCCGCCGGCGATTACATCGATTACATGGGCTCGCACCCGGGCATCA